>DASYAR010000320.1:0-9294 GCA_036501235.1 Planctomycetaceae bacterium | reverse complement strand
CCGGCGGCGCCCGATCCGACGCCCCCCAAAGCCACGCCCTATCTCAAACCTTTGCCGGGCATTCGGGCCGTGACGTGGGGCATCTATGGCACGCTGCTGACGATCTCGGAAGGCCGGCTGCTGTTTCTACACCCCGAGCCCCTCTGCATGGAAGTCGCGCTCGACAAGACGATCCACGAGTTCAACATGTGGAACAGCATGTCGCGCAAGCCCGGCGCGCCGTGGGAATACATGTTTCAGCAGTACAAGCGACTGATCGAAGACACCCAGCTTGCCGCCAGTGCGCGGCCGGGCGAGTCGCCCGAGGTCGACGCAGCCCACGTCTGGGAAGTGCTGATCGAAAGGCTCGGCAAAAAAGAATTCTCGTGGGACGAATCGTCTTTCGGTCCCCTCGAAGAATTCAGCGAAAAAGTAGCCTGGTTTTTCCATCGGGCGCTACAGGGAGTGAAAATGGCGCCCAACGCGCTCATGGCCCTGCAGCACGTCAGGCACATCGGATGCGCTCAGGGGCTGATCGGCGACGGGCAATGCTTCACGCTCGTACAGCTTTCGCGGGCGCTTGCCAAAGACGCAGACGCCCCCCCGCTTGCCAAGCTGTTCAACAAGGGGTGCATCAGTCTGTCATATAACCACGGGGTCCGGCAGCCGGCTGCATCCCTGTTCGAATCGTGCCTGGAACGGCTCGAACGGCTCGGCGTTTCTCCGGCGGAAGTAGTGCACGTGGCCCCGCGATTGAAAGAAGAGCTGGCCCCGGCGAAAAAGCTGGGGATGAGGACTGCGCTCTACGCCGGAGATGCCGCCAGCCTGGCCGCGACGTCGGCCGAGGTCAAGGATCCCGAGCTGCGTCCTGATCGAATCTTGACCGACCTGCGGCAAATCCGTCAAATAGTGAAAGGCGACGCCTGATGGCACCGGGTAATTGACGCGAAGAGGCAAGCAGCAGCAGCGCTGGATCTGAGCGGAATGCGAATTGGTCATTGATTGAACTCACACAGGTTTCGAAATGCCCCCTCCTGCGCTATATGATTTGAGCACGATCGATTTCAGCAGGCCGGTGTTTGACATCGAGGCGATCCGCCGGATCAATCCCCAGCGGAATCAGATGGAGCAACTGACCGCGATCGTGCACATCGATACTGTCCATCACGGTGTCGTGGGTTATAAAGACATCACGATGGAAGAGTTCTGGGTTCCCGGTCACATGCCCGGGTTTCCCCTGATGCCGGGCGTGGTGATGTGTGAGGCGGCGGCGCAGCTGGCCGCGTTTTACGCCGGTAAGTTCAAACTGCTCGGAGGCGATTTTGTCGGATTCGGGGGGATGGATGAAATCCGGTTTCGAGCGCCGGTCTTTCCGACCTGCCGGCTGATTCTGCTGGCGCGGATGTCGGAGTTGCGTCCCAACCGCCGGGCGAAATTCGAGTTTCAAGGGATCGTCAAAGAACAGATCATCTTTACCGGCAGCATGCTCGGCGTGCCCATCACGCGTGATCAGCGAATGGACCTGTAGGCAGGCGAGCGGCAGACGTCAGTCTGCCGGTGCGTGCGCTATGCCAAAGACTGCGGTTGCGGGAATTCGGAGCGCACTCACCCATGCCGTTCGACCGACACATTGGATCCCAGTGGCGCAACTTCAGGCGGCGCAAGTTCAGGTGGCGCAACTCGCTGACGGCCGCACTCTGGCTGGTGCTGGCCGTCGCCGCAAGCCGCACTGCGATTCGTCCGCTCGAAGCGGGTGAACCGTCGTCCATCGCCGATTACGAAACTGTGGTTACGGACAGCGACCGCGAGCACTGGTCGTTCCAGGCGGTGCGCGTTCCCGCGATTCCCGTCGTTCGCGATCGAGACTGGCCCCGCAACCCAATCGACAATTTCATTCTGGCGCCGCTGGAAGCCAAAGGCTGGAAACCAGCCCCGGCCGCGAAACCACCGGCCCTGTTGCGGCGGATGTTTCTGGATCTCATCGGCCTGCCGCCGACTCCGAGCGAGCAAGCCGAGTTCCTTTCGAAAACCGACCCGGAGGCGCTCGACAAGCTGGCCGACGAGCTCCTCTCACGTCCTGGCTACGGAGAGCGCTGGGGCCGGCACTGGCTGGACCTGGTGCGCTACGCCGATTCGAACGGCTACGAGCGCGACGGGGCCAAGCCTTCGGTGTGGCGTTATCGAGACTACGTGATCCAAAGTTTCAATTCAGACAAGCCCTTCGATCGTTTCCTCCTGGAACAGATTGCCGGTGACGAACTTCCCGATGCCAATGCCGAAACATTGACGGCCCTCGGCTACTATCGACTGGGCCCGTGGGACGACGAACCCGCCGATCCTGCCGAAGACCGCTTCGACCAGCTTGACGACATCGTCAGCACGACATCTCAGGTGTTTCTCGGGCTGACGCTGGGTTGCGCGCGGTGCCACAATCACAAGTTCGAGCCGCTGACTCAGCTCGACTATTATCGGCTGACGGCGATCGTCAATCCACTGCGGCGGTTCCAATCGGGCCGCAGCGATCTCGATGCGCCCGTGGGAACGCGAGCAGAGCTCGCGGCCCTGGCTGCTCGCGATCAGCAGATTGCCGAGTTGAACTCGCAGATCGGCACGACCCGCGAAGAGTTCAAGAAAGAATGGCTCACAAGCGGCGCGAGCAAACTGCCCGCCGAAGCGCGAGGGGCGTTTCTCATCGCGCCTGCCGCGCGAAGTGAATCGCAAAAGAAACTCGTCGAGCAGCACACACGGCCGCTGGAAGAGGAAATCACCGCTTCGATTTCAGGCGCAGCAAAAACTCGAATCGCCGGATGGCGCGACCGCATCACCGAGTTGACGCGGCTCACTCCCGACTTGCCGCGTGCTTACTATTTCTTTGAACCGGCGGCGGCGCCCCCGGAAACGCACGTGCTGCTCCGCGGCAAACCGGGCCGGCCGGGAATCGTTGCGCCCCCCGGCGTGCCCACCGTGCTCGCTTCGCAACAGCCCGATTTTCCGCAGTCCGACGGAGGGACGAGCCGTCGCCGGTTGTCGCTGGCGCGCTGGCTGGCCGACCCGCGCAATCCACTCACGGCGCGCGTGATCGTCAATCGGGTCTGGCAATTTCACTTCGGCGAGGGGCTGGTCCGATCGGGCAATGATTTCGGCGTGATGGGCGATCAGCCGAGCCATCCCGAATTGCTCGATTATCTGGCGGCGGAATTCGTCCGGCACGGATGGTCCTTCAAATGGCTGCATCAGCAGATCCTGACGAGCAGCACGTATCGGATGAGCAAAGAGTGGAACCCCGAATACGGCGCGAAAGATCCCGAGAACCGCTTGTGGTGGCGATTCCCTTACCGCCGTCTCGAGGTCGAAGCCATTCGCGATTCGATGCTGCTCGTCTCCGGAAGTCTCAATCGCACGATGTTCGGGCCGGCCATGTTCCCTTTTATTCCCAAAGAGGCGCAGGAAGGAAACAGCGATCCTGAAAAGATCTGGCCGGCGTACGACGAGATCACTGCCTCGCGGCGGACTGTCTATGCCTTCGTGAAACGCTCGCTGGTCGTGCCGATGCTGGAAGTGCTTGACCTGTGCGACACGACGAAATCGTCGGCCCGCCGACCGGTGACCAGCGTCGCGCCGCAGGCGCTAACTCTCTTCAACGGCAAGTTCGTCAACGAACAGGCTGAGCGCTTCGCGCAAAGACTGGAACGCGAGGCAGGCAATGACCTGCTCCGGCAAATCGATCGCGGCTGGATCCTCGCGCTGGCGCGGCTTCCGCGCGATGCCGAGCGCAACACGATGGCGGAATTCGTAACCGCCGAGGCCGCTCGGATCACTCAGGAATCAGCCGGCGCGGTTTCGCCGATCTCGCCCGCCGAAGCAAAACGTCGGGCGCTCGTGCAACTGTGCCGCGTGATTTTCAATCTCAACGAGTTCGTGTACCCGGATTGATCAGCGCGGCGCGAGGCGCAGCAGCACGTCATGCACGGCGGCCAGGACGCGGTCGTGCAAGAGGCCATTCGTGGCGACGATGCCGTGATTGGCCGAAAGGGCCCGGCCCCGGCTGAAGTCGAGCGGCTTGCCGTTCACGTCGGTCACACGCCCTCCGGCTTCTTCGGTGACGATGACGCCGGCGGCATGGTCCCAGACTTTCTCCTGGTAGTCGCGACTCAGACTATGGCGGAGATAAAGCGATGCGTCTCCGCGTGCAACGACGGCGTATTTGGCCTGGCTGTCGAGACGGTCGGGCGCGGTGCGGATGCCGACTTTCTCGACGACCTGCGATGTCAGATCGTGGTTCTTGTCGCTCGATTCGACCCGTTCACACCAACGGGCCTGGGCGGGGTCGGAAGTCGCCGCGACATGGATCGGACGGCGGGAAACGATTCTATCTCCTTCTCCCAGGTCGATACGCTCGGCCCCCGCGCCGCGGCTGGCAGCATAGATCTGCCCCAGCGCCGGAGCCTTCGTTTCGGAGGAGCCGCCGATGACTGCGGGCAGGTTCGGGCAGGCGAGAATTCCCAGCACAACCTGGCCTCGTTCGATCAAAGCCAGCGCGACGGCGTATTGTTCCTTCCGCAGAAAGCCCTTCGTGCCATCCACCGGGTCGAGGACCCAATACCGGCGGCCCTCGTCGATCGGGTGCTGGCCGCGCTCGATCCAGTCGAGAATGCGCGATGGCTCGGGACGATCCGGCAGAACGTGATGGACGTGCGCGGTCACCGTGGCGAGCAAGTCGGCCCAGGCCGGCTCGCGCAGCTCGCTGCTTCCTTCTTCGCCCATGAGCGGGTCTTCGGGATAGCGCTCGGCGAGGGCCGCGCTGACGACGGCCTGCACGGCCAGGTCGGCGACGGTGACGGGCGTGCGGTCTTCCTTGTCCCAGCGGCCGGGAGCGATTTCCCCCTGGACGTCGCGACAGATGCGGACGGCCGAACGGACAGTCTCTATGGCAAACGAAAGCTCGTCGGTGAGTGGCATATTCTAGATGGCAAAGTCGACCTTGCGGCCGAGGATTCGATCGATCAATTCCTGCGGAAGATCGACGGTCACGTCGGTGCCGCGATCGAGATCGGTGGGGTTGATTCCGCAGTACATGGCCCAGGGGCCCAGGTGCCGCCAGCGGCCGGCGCGCTTCGGTTCGTCGGGCAACACGGGGGTCGTGCAGCGATTGCAGCCGATCGTCGCGTAGCCCTGCCTGTGTAAGGGATTGGTGATGACCGCATTCTTCTCGATGTAGTCGGCCAGTTGGTGATCGGTGAAATTCGCCAGCACGTTGACCCGCAGGCAGTTCATCTTGGGGTCGACGGCCAGAATGGGGACCTTGGCGCGCCGTTCGCCGTCGCCCCGACGCAAGCTGCCGATGAGCGCATCGTACTTCCCTTTGAGTTTGAACAACGGCGCCGATTTGCGCATTTCGCAGCACTGGGCCTGTCCGTCCGGAGTGAGATACAGAATGCCGAGCTTCTCGGTCTGCTCTTCCATGGACATTTCGGGCGTCAGCGTGATGATCTTCAGGCCATAGGACGCGGCCACCTTGTCGCGCGTGGCGAGCGTCTCGGGGAACAAGACTCCCGTGTCGACGAACAGCACGTCAAGCTTCACCCCGGCCGCTGACGCCAAGTGGCAGATGGTGCAACCGGCCCGCTGCAGGGCCGACAGGATCGCCACGCGATCGCCGAAGGTCGTCTTGGCCCAGGCGAGCAATTCTTGAGGAGAGCGGCTCTCCATGCTGGCGTTCAAATCCGCCAGTTCCGCCTGCGACAACGCCGCCATTCCTCGAATCCTCTGCGATAGGGGTGTGATGACCTGAGAACCTAAAGTCTAGCAAACTGTTCCTAACAGCCACAATGCCGTGGGTGCGGATCGTCTACGCCGCAGGCGTTTCGCAGCAAAGCCCAGGGTTGACCGCGCAGCGGGCTACCCTGGGTCCACGACCGTATCAGAAGTCCGAACCCCGAAGGGGTTCCGCAGCGTTGAAGGGCGATCTGTGCAACCCCTTCAGGGTTGGGCAACTTCAATCTCTAATTCCCAGGGTAGTCCGCCCTAGGCGGACAACCCTGGTCTATGCTGCGTAACTGCTTCGCAGTATTTCGGGCGCGCCTTCGAGATTCGACATCGCGTTAGGAATCGACGGACGCAAGCATCCCGTTTAACGGGTCAATTTGTTGACGGACGCAAGCCCCTTGGGTTTGCTCTTTCCAGGGCCTCTCTGTCAGAATCAGCGAAGGTGACATACGTGGGAGTCCGTCCATGCCTGAAGAAATCTTCGACGTCGTTGACGAGCACGACTGCATCATCGGGCAAGCGCCGCGTTCGGTTGTGCATGCGCAAAAGCTCCGGCACCGGGCCGTGCATATCTTCGTGTTCAACTCGCGCGGCGAGTTGCTGCTGCAAAAGCGGTCGGCGCTCAAGGACGAATACCCGCTGTGCTACACGTCGTCGGCCTCAGGTCACTTGAGCGCAGGGGAAGATTACGAAACGGCCGCACCCCGCGAACTGGCCGAAGAGCTGGGGCTGACTTGCCCGCTCGAATGGCTGGCGAAGTTCCCAGCCGGACCAGACACGTCGCAGGAGCACACGGCGCTGTATCAGACGATCACCGACCAGCCGCCGCGCATCGACCCTCAGGAAATCGAAGCCGTCTCATTTCACGCACTCGACGAGATCGCCGCAATGCGGGATCGCGAGCCGGAATTGTTTTCGCCTTGCTTCGTGACGCTGTTCGAGTGGTACGTGGCCCGCCGGCGCTAATGCGGCCGGCCTTGCAGCACGTGCGATTGGGCCATGGCGTCTTCGGCTTCCTGGATCCGGCCGCAGCGCTGGCAGATCACCGACAACTGCGTGAATGAGAACGGATCATTGGGTTCGATCTCGGTGACACGGCGGGCGTGGGCCACTGCCTCGTCGGGGCGGCCCAGCTTCTGCAGATGAACGGCCAGTGCCGAGTGGGCCAGCACGTGGTCAGGGGTGGTCTGCAAGATCTCTTCGAGCTTGGCAACCGCCTCGGGGAGTTTCCCCGCAGACTTGAATTGAGAGGCTTCGGCATAGAGTTCGTCGGGAGTCGGCATCGTTCGGATCGCTGGCGGTTTCGCAATAGGTGTCTCTTCAACGTATTGAATCATAGTCAACCTGCGCCTGTTGGCAATGCCCCGCTCCCTGCGGTACAAAGGGGCGGTCGGGAATTCGAACGTCGGAATTTGGTAGAGAGAGATTTTCAGATGTCTGTTTCACGTGAAACGTGGCGGGCCCTGTGACGGGTGGACCAGCGGCATCCTATTCACCTGCCGAGGCAGAGTCGCCGACGAGAGTCGAGCTGCTGCTGGTGCTCGTCGTCGTGCTGGTGGGGTTTGCTTTGCGCATCGCCTTACCGGCGCGGATGGCGGTTGAGCACTTCGACGAAGGTGTGTATGCGTCGAACTACTTCTTCAGCGGCGAGAAACGGGACGAGCAATACCCCGATCAGCATTTGTACGCCCCGCCGCTGGTGCCACTCATCATCGAACTGGCAATGGTTGTGTTCGGAACGTCGAACGTCGTTCCGATGCTGGTCGGGGTGATTGCCGGCGGCTTGACGATCCCCCTCGTCTGGTGGGTGGGACGGCGCTGGTTCGGCCCGACGGCCGGACTGGTCGCCGCGACGCTGGTCGCATTGAGCGACGTGCATATTCTCTTCAGCCGGACGGCCCTCACCGACGTGCCAATGTGCCTGTTTCTGATCGCCGCCGTGCACTGTTTCTGGGTGGCACAAACGAGTCGCAGCCGGCTGGCGGTCGTCCTGTCGGGCGCCTTCACGGGACTGGCCTGGTGGACCAAATACAATGGCTGGCTGCCCCTGGCGATCGGAATGGCCGGCGTGATCCCGTGGAAACTCATTCCCCTATCGATGGCGCTGCCCAGCGGTTCGGCATCGCCTCTGAACGCGCGAGGGACAATCTGGTCGCTCGCCCGAGCGCTATTGATTTGGGGAGTCGTCGCCGTCATCGCGCTGATCGTCTGGGGACCGTGGCTGTGGAGCCTGCAAACCAAGGGAGGGTATGCGGCAGTCGCAGCCAACCATCGTGGCTACCTCGTCGGCTTGGCAGGCTGGACCGCCGCGTTTGTCGCACAGGCGCGCAAGCTGTCTCTGCTGAGCGGATCTTTAACAGGTTGCTCGGCTCTCGTCGCGGCCGTCTTGGCGCTGTGGCGGCTGCGCGCAGCAGACCCACGTTTCACGTGGAACGCCATGCTGCGAAACGACGTGATTTACCTGGCGTTTCCGGTGCTGGCGTTGCTGTGCGTGATCGAAGGGGGTGTTGTGATTCTGGCGTTCCTGGGAATCGTGGGAGCTGGCATCGCGCTCGCCCGAGTCATCGAGGCGGGTGGCCAGGCCGTCGATCAGACGAATGGCGGACTCGCCGCCTGGCTGTTGACCGCCTGGATCCTGGGGCTCGTCGTCAGCGTGCCGCTCTACACGCCGTACCCGCGGCTCACTCTTCCGCTCCTGCTGGCCACCTGGCTGGGACTGGGCGTGCTGGCGGATGCCGTGGTGAATGAGATCCAGCGAGCGGCCGGAGCGCCGAAGCCCGAGGCCAAAATCGAACCGCTGCTGTCGAGCCGTCGTCCGGGAAGACAGGCACTAGCCCGCGCCCGGCCGATCTTGCTTCTGGCTCTCGGTGTGGGAATCGTGGTTTCCGTGACGCAACGAGCTCCCTGGGAACAGGGCATCATTGGCTGGCAATCCCGCACCGGCCTCGCTGCTCAAGCGCCGATGATCCGCGATGACCTCGCCCGCGACGCAGGAGTCGACCTTCAAACCGGACTGGACCAGTTCGCCGTCTATACCTACGGCGAACCAGCACTGCTTTTTCAACTCCGCCGATCAGGGTGTTTCTACGTGAAGCCGGTGAAAGATCTGGGCTTTGCGTATCCGGATGCTCCCGCGCCGCGACTGCCAAGTTACGTTGCCTTCGGGCCACAAGCATGGCGAACTCGAGGATTCGGAGAGCAGCTTGCCAAAGCGCTGCCGCGACTCAAATTAGTGGGAAAGTACCGGTATGCTCCCAGCGACGTAGTGGTCCTGGACGGCCCTTTAATTCGCCATGACCGCCGGCCGGAGTACGAAATCGAAGTCTATCTGGCCAAATAACCCATTCTGTGTATGTTTCGCCAAATACGCATTTTGTATCAATTCCGCATTGCATCCGATTTTCGCCCGGGTTTAGATTTGGTCCGTTACTGGACGAAAGATTCCTTATCAGCGCCGAAAATCGGGTGTTTCACGTGGAACATCCGCCTCAGAAGCCTTGGAAGGAGTCGTGCATCATGGACGATCAAAACGCCCCCACTCTCGAGTTT
>DASYAR010000319.1:0-17052 GCA_036501235.1 Planctomycetaceae bacterium | reverse complement strand
GGTTATCAGGCCAGCCGTAGCAAAGGTCGCCGTGCCAAGATCCGCAATTCGTTTCGGTAGTTCGAAAATGCGGGACTGACGTGCGAGGAGCTGCGCGGCCGCGATGGAATCGATCGCCTGTTTACGGACGATGTGCACCGCCTGTATTTGAACGTGCTCGATCGGGCCAAAGTCAAATTCGAAACGATCCCGGTCGAGTTCTTCCGCGAGCTGGCACGGCAGGAGCCCGACGATTCCTGCTTTACGATCATTCGTAAAGGCGACCGGATCGTCGGATTTTGCTGCGGCCTGGCCGACGGCGAAGAACACAACATGCTGTTCTGCGGCTTGGACTATTCCCTGAATGCCGAGGCCGATCTGTACTTCAACCTCATTTATCGCGGTTTGGGTCAGGGTTTGGCGCCGGGAGTGAAAGTCGTGCACGTCGGGGCGGCGGCGGATGAATTCAAGCGGCACCTGGGTTGTACGGGAGAATCAATCGCCCTCTATGTCAAGGCGGTTGGCGCCGTGCGACAGTTTGCTTTGCGACAGGTCTTCGGCCTCTTGTTCGACACCACCCCGGAGCCGGCGAACTTCGAATTGAGCGGCATTCTTGAGCCAGCAGGCGTCGGTTGCGACGGGCAGTCCGACCAACAGCGAGCGGCTTGAGACCGAGGCGTCCGTGGAGCGCGCGCCCCTGATCAGGCCCGACGACCTCTTACTGATCGGGCGTTTGATCGCGGGCTGACAGAGCCGTTTGCGCGGTCCGGTCTTTGTCACGGCGTTCGAGGATCTGTTCGGCGGCCAGATATCGAGACGAAACGCCGGGCTGCGGGAATAAACCGCCGCCCAGAATCAAACCGGCCAGCGTCAACACGGCGATTCGCTCGCGCAGGCCGATCTCGAGCGAAACGGCCGACACATGCCGTGCGCCAGTGAACAGCAACAGGTACGCGCGGACGACGGCGATTCCGTTGAGGGCCGTGGCCGTGAGCACGGCGACGCAGACCGACGCGCTGACTTCGACGGCGCTGTCGACCAGTAGCTCGGTGGAAATGAAACCGACGGTGGCGGGAAAACCGACGCTGGCCAGGCCGGTCAACATGAAGCAGACGGCCAGTGTCGGCGAATGGCCGTAAAGTCCTTGATATTTGATGAGCGACATGCGACCAAATCGCGCTTCCAGGGCGCGCAGCGCCAGCCCGAAGCCTCCCAGCGACAGCATCACCGAAAACCACAGGCAGAGCGAGGCCGTCAGCGACAGCGGCGTACGCAACTCGAGACCGACCAGCACGAGAGACGCGTGGCTCAGAAACAAATAGGCAAAGAACCTGCGGGCATCGCGTTGGACGACGGCCATGCCGGCCGCATAAACCGCCGTCGCTAGTGAGATCAAGCCAATGCATCGCAAGACCCATTCGGGCGCGATCGGCAGCACCAGCCTCACGGCGGCGTAGACGCCGCTCAACGGAACGACGTACAGGATCGCAATGCCGAATGAAGCATGTTCGAACCAGTCCGTGACCCAGCAATGCACGGGAATCGCACCGCAGCGCACTAGGATGGCAGCCATCAGCAAGGTTGCGCCGAATTGGGCGCGAACGGCGGACATGCTTTCGGCCGTATCGACGGCCCCCCAACCGAAGACCAAGAGCGTCACGAACAGTGCCATGTGCAAGGCATAGACGCGAGTCGGTCGCCCGCGATTGACGAGCTCGATATAGGGAGGGAGCGTCGAAATGGCCAGGAGTCCGACCAGCACCCACGGTTGCTCCTGGACGCAGCTGAATGTTGCCAGTTGAATCGACTCTGCGGCAAGCGACCACGAAAATGAATAGCGCCGCATTTTCGTCCGGGCAGTTGCCAGGGCGGTCAATAAATGCAGCAAAGCCACTGTGGGAACGAGAGGCGCGCTGAGGTCGTCGAGTGAGAATGTTCGTTTTCCGAAGAGTCGGACCTGCGGACTGTAATGAGCCAGCTCTTCCGTAGTCACACCGACGTAAAATGCCAGCCCTGCCAAAAACGTGCACACGAATGACACGCCGATGCAGGTCAGGCCCCAGCGGTACGCCCGGTTTGGGTCGCGAAACCGAGCCACGATCGGCGAACCACTGATTGCAATTGCGATGGCCAGCTCCAGCCAAGGGAGGTGCAGCAGATTCATGCCAATTCGTCGATGCCTCCAGAAGGCGACCGAACCTGGTCGGAATCCCGCGACGGACCGTGGGACAAAAAGTCGGTCCAGCGCCGTTCCATGCCGTCGCACCAACGAAAGGCGCGGACGAACGGAAATACGAAATACTCGCTCAACAGTGAATCGAGATATCCTCTTTCGAGCGACCAGCGATACAGCCAGATGCGGTAGCGCTCGATCCCGGTTTGACCGTGGGGCAGGTGTTCGCCAATGGCATTTTCAAGTGTCCGGTAATCTTGCAACAGCGTCGGAGCTCGAATGAACTGTAATGTCCGCAGACAGGCATGTCCCAGTAGATGGATCAAGGGGACATACCGCAATCCCAACCCGATTTCCGTCACGATAATTCCCACCTGCACCAGCGACGCAAATGACAGCGCCGATTTGATGTCGGTCTGCACGCTTCCGGCCAGATGCGCCACGATTGCCGTCATCAGTCCCAGGACGACGACGAAGGAACACAACAGAGGAGACAGGTCGAGCAAGGGGCTGATTCTGAGCAAAAGAAACGCACCCAGATGCACCGACAGGGCGCCGTAGAATACCGCGCTGGAGGGGGTTGGTCCTTCCATGGCGCGCGGCAACCAGCCCGAAAACGGCACCAGGGCCGATTTGCCCGCAACCGCAAACAGCAACAACAGCCCCACGAACAGCGCCTGGTTTGGCTCCAGCGACGAGAATTCCTCAGGCCACGGGCTGTCCCCCAGCAATCGGTCGAAGTCCCCCTCGCCGCGCAAATGGTGCATCACCACCGCAGCCAGCAGCAGCGAAGCATCGGAAACGCGGTAGACGACCCAGATCCACAAGGCGTTGCGCGGAGGCGCCGGCCGCTCCTGGTAGAACGCGACGAGGAGTGCCGAAGACAGCCCAACGAGCTCCCAACCGGTGAACAAGGTTTCGATCGTTCCCGCCAGTGACGAGATGATCATCCCCAGCACGAAGATGGCGTACAGGACGAAGAACCGGTTGAATCCGGGCTCGCGATGCAGATATTGGCTGGCGAATGCACCAATCGTGCCCGACAGCACGTACGACAGAATGGCAAAGGGAACAGAGAGCCGGTCGAAGACGAACTTGACCGAGAAATGATAGTGATGCGGAATCACCACCCAATCGCCCAGCGGGAGCGGGATGTGCCGTTCGTCAACCGCCAGCATAATCCCCAGGATCGCGACCGCAGCCAGGAGTCCACAGACGATCGTCGCGTGACCCAGCTTGGTGGTCGACTCTTCCGAAAGCTTCCGCCCGATGAGCGACGAGATTCCGAGAACGACGGTCAGCAGCAAGGGGGCGGCAACGACTACGATCCCCAGGGCCGGCAACAATTGAACGACATCTGGCATGGAATTTCCGACGGGTGTGACGGCGCAACTTCACGGAGACGGGGGGAGCTGGCTGACCTCGGAACCACTGCCGATCTGGCTGAATTCCAAATGGTCCCGCCAACCTCGATACCAGTCGACCGATGAGGCTGCCTGGGGCAGCGTCGTCGCCTGGGGCTCGTACAACTCGAAGTCGGAGTCATGAAACACGCTGATGTGCCGCGACTCGGGATGGAGCACCGCCAGTTGGACCCAACCGTTGCGGCACAGCCTGCCGATTCCTTCATTGCGGTCCATGATGTTGATCATGGCTGCGGGAGTCGTTTCGATGATGAACAGCGATCGCACCGGTTCGTGAATCTCGACCATCTGCCAGGGGAGCCCGGTCCGCAAGTCGCTGGCGGCGCCGTCCATCACCCCCACGAGAGAGGCGAGGTTGTGAGGCAGTTTCGTCCCCGACCCGTAACCGTAATTGTCGACACGGGAAAAGTAATATTCCAGATTGATCCCCGAGCAGACAGGAAAAACCGCCTGCAGAATGCGCGTGAGAATACTGCATTCGGCGTCGTCCTGGGTGGGATCGTACGAGGTCAGAAACGCCCGCCGATCGAGGAACAAGCCGCGCGTCCACTCACGGCGGCCGACGATGGTGATCGCGTTCGTCGCATGGCCGAGCTCGGGTCGCGTCTGGGCCAGGTCTTCGGAGCGTTCTTCAACGTGCCGACGCGCCTCCTGAAGCGACAACGTCAGCGGCGCCGACATGAACCGCCGACAGCGCTCGTGAGCATTACGGTCGCAGGCCGTCTCAATTGCGGTTCGAGCGTCTTGGAATTCCTGCTGGTGTGAGGGAGGGATTTTGTCGCGGTCGTAAAACACCACCGTTTCGTTGCAAGTATTGTGCATTCCGCCGACGAAGACGGTTTCAGTAGGCAGCACCAGGCCGCGCTGGGCGAGCCCGTCGCGGATTCGCGGATCGTTCATGATCTGCGCCATGGCGCGGGCATTCGGTCCACCCGCCGAGCCTCCGCAGGCGCCACAGTTGTAAGCCGAGTTGTAAGGATTATTGAGGCTTTCCGATCCATGCCCCAGCAGCAGCACGAGACGGGCGAAATTGGAAGTCAAACCCATGTCGCGCAGCAGCCGCTCGGCCGTCGCCGTCATCTCGTCGACGGTGTACCCGATATGGCCGTTTTCCGGTCCGGTCGTGGCTTCGCATCGCTCCATCAGCAAGCGGGTGTCGGTCGGGGGTTCGACGATGTGGGCGAGTCGCCGGCGAATCCGGGCGGCGACTCGCGGAAACAGAATGCGGGCGACGAGCGGAAACGTCGCCAGAACGCCGACGAATCCCGAGAGCAACGTCCCCGAGGCGATGGTTCGGCTGCCGCGATGCAGGCGGTGCGTGGCCTCCCCCAATGCGCGGCGCGTTTTGGCGCGCCAGTGGTGGAGTTGGGCCTGATCGTCTGCAACCTCTTCGGTGACCCAGTGCTGCGGACGCACAACCACGGGGCAGAGAGGCGTAAAATGAGCGTCTGCGGCGCCGCGGTAGTACATGGCCACGCTGTAAAACCCGGCCGCTCCGAAGGTTTCGATTCGTGGATCAATCTCCTCGAGATGCCGACGGAACGACTCTTCGCGTTCATCGAGGCAGCACGACACCTGAAAAGCCGGCGCCGCCGTTCGGCCCCGATGCTGCTGCGAGTGAATGCTGACGGCGTCCAAGGCTTGTTCCGTAAACCGGCGTTCGTAGGCCAGGTGAAAAATCCGCCGCCGTTCGAGCCCGCCAAACGATTCGATCTCACGGACAATGGTTGACCATTCGTCCGCGGGCAGCCGGCACAGCACGTCGGGGGAAAAACCCGAGACCTGCGCCAACCTGAACACCTGGAAGGCCCGCTGCTCCACGGACGGGCGCGCGGGCCCGTCGAATCGCGCACGCAATGATTCCCGCAACTCTTTGAGCGGACCGACAAATTTCAATTCATTGCGGGCGACATGGGCCGCCGCATATTTGTCGAGCAGCAGCCGGACCGCCAGGAACTCGACGAGGCTGCCAGCCGGCACGGGACGCACGGCACGGTCGCCGCGCTGCTCGATCTGGTGCAGCATTCCCCCCCAACCGCGCAGCGGCAGGAACGTCGCCGAAATGAACTTCCGCCAATCATCGGGTGGAACCCCCAGTAATTGCAGGCTCTCGCGGACTGATTCCAGTGCCGAAATTCGTCGATCCTGCAATCGACCGAGGTCTTGGGCCAAGCCGTTCATCCAACGGTCGGGAGAGCCGAACGGCTGACTGTAGATCGTACAGAACGCTCCCAGGAAACCCTCGTCGCGCAAGGGCATCTCGCTGGAGGCCAGCCCCTGATCGACAAACGCCGCGACGAACCGGATCAGCAAGCCGTTGACGAGCAGATCGGCGTCTGCACCGGTCGCCTCGAGCAGCAGATCGCGATGCCGGATCGGAGGGGGCGGCGACGCAATGAACGCCGGCAGGTCGCGAACTCCTTCACAACAGACGCGCCACAGCGCATGCAACGTAAAGCCTTCCCATTCGTTATCGCTCCAATTTTCGATATCCGAATCGAAACGCTCGAGTAATTCTTTCAGACTCTGAGGCGCATTCGCGCTGGCCCGCAGGTTGCTGCGCTGCTGGTCGCCGTTCCCGGGATCGCTCCCGCCTCGCAGATCGCGCATCACCCAGCGTCTTGTCTCGGCAATCAGCCGGGCGCGCACGACGGCCGAGACTTCGGGCCGGATGCGGCGCAAGGCGTCTTCTTCTGCGACATGCCAGACGAGCTCTTCCGCAGGCCCGGTGCGCTGCGGATCTTCCAGCATCGCCAGTTGCAATTTGAGCCGCGTTCCAAAACACGGGACCGGGGTGTCGGTCCGTCCCTCCAAATCGCGCTCGAGCACCTCCTGCAGATGGCCAAACCGAATCCGTCCGCGTCGCAAAGCGTCGCGGTATTGATCTTCCGAGAGATAGGGATGGCAGCCAAAAACGTGGGCGGCCTCTTTGACTGCCTGGCCAAAGGACAGTTTCTCGAATGCATGCAGCGTATTGTGATGAATAAAGACCGTGATCGGCCCCTGGGCGGGCAGCAAATGTGAGGCGTGCTCGATCGTCTCGCTCAAGAGGTCCAACGCGGAACCTCGATCGGATTCGGCGTCTGGTTGCTGCGTGCGCAGTTCGCGGGATTCGAACATAAATGTCGTCGCTGCCGGGTGCGCAACGCACCCGGCTGGAAGCCGATAGTCGGTCCCTTGAATTCTGCTGCGGCATCCGATGTGCGCAAATCGGCGCCGGCCGCAGACTCAGTTCGCCAAGGGCATAAACTTTGAGGTGAAAGCAATTTACGATTCAATGAAGCCGTACTATGAAATCGCCGGCCCTAATGTAAAGCGCGATTCTCAATAGCTGTCGTTTTTGTAATTCCGCGCAAACCCGCGCTAATCAGCAAAATCATCCGATTCGCGATTTTGCGCGATTCCGAAACGTAAAGCATTTGCGGAAAAATCCGAACAATCGCTGCAACCGCTGTCTAAATCGTCGGATAGACCGAAACAACCTATTTTATCGACTGTGCCGATTGTAGCAATGGCATGGCATCTGCGGATGGTCTGCAAACACGGAGAGATTATCACAGGCTCGGCGCTCGTCTCTCGTTGAATGCGATCGCGTACGCTGCTTGACAGGCGACGTCAATTTCCTTTGACGGTCCGCCCCAGATAATCGTTTTTGGCGATCTCGTCGCGCGCACCGAGCTGCGCAATTGGGCTGTGCGTAACACGTGGCACAGGCGTGCATTAAATACGGATTGCGCTGTCGGCAATTGTCGCCGCGATTCTTGCCCACAAAGTGATTATGGGGTATGGCACGGTTCGTGCCTTTCATCCCGATCGTTCAACAAACTCCAACCGTGACGATCGGTGGAGTTGCAGCTCTGGCGCCGTCTCAGCGGCTCGCGCAGTGCTGCGGTTGGAAATCGACGATTCTCTCTCTACGCTCTCATCGAAAGGCAAGCTGATCATGTTATGCAAATTTTGGAACGAGGAAACGGGATTCATTATTTCGACCGAGCTGGTATTCGTCGCCACGATCTGCGTGATTGGCGTGATCGTCGGCATGGTGGAAGTCCAGTTCGCCCTGGTCGGTGAACTGAACGACATTTCCGAAGCGATCGGCTCTTTGAACCAAGGCTACTTCTTCACCGGGTTCACCAGCACGAAGGCGCGTGGCGCGATCAAAGCGCAGACCTACGGGTCGATCTTCATCGACCATATCGACTCTTGCGACGGGAACGAATGCACCCTCGGGTGCGACGCTCCGATTCCGGAACTTCCGAAATAGGCGGCAATCCGGTGTGATTCGCTCGACGGACCGGCGCGGCACCAGAAAGAACCTGATGATCTGTACCATCCTCGGCACGAGGACCAAGTTGAGTTCTGTTGCAATCTCGTTACGGAGAACTCAACCGAGTGGGAGAGGCCGGACGGACCAACGACAACCTGTGCATCACCCTTGTTGATTACAGATTGTTATCGAAATCCGGCGATATGGGAAAAGCAGGGGTGGGTGCGCTGTCGCGTGCCTGCCCCTCTTTCACTTTACGGCATGCGAAGAGGCTGGCGAGCTGACTTGACCCGCTGAAGGAAAGTATGCTATTCGACGAGATCTGGACGAAGACGTTTCTTCCGGGCCGGAAAAAAGTGGATGTCGATTTGCCATTCGAATCAACAGCAGGCGATCAGCCCGAGGATAAGCGGCAGGAATTGCCGGACGAAGGTCCAGCCGGGTCTAAGGGCTCAGTGCGCGATCTGCAGCTTGATAATGCGAATTCGCTGTCAGAGGCCGCGAGCGCAGAAATTGCTGCTCAGAATCGGGCCCGCCAGAGCGAGGCGAAGATCCGCGCGAATCGCTCGGATCTGGGGATCATGATCGCCAAGAACCGGGAAGAACGGGCGATCGGCGGCCGTGAGTGGTATTTGGGGTTTCGCCTGCTGCGAAGACGGCATTCCCTCGGAGATCCGCAGGAAGATCCCTATATTGGCGCCGTCGTTCCCATCAAAGTCGCCAGAAAGCATCCCGACATGCTGGGATTCCTGACACTGGACTATCAGACCGTTTATCAACACGAGAAGCTGGATTCCAGCACGCGAATCGTCGTGCGACCGGGCAAGCTGACGACGCTGCGAAAACAATCGCGACGGTCTCGCTGGATCCGAATTTGCGCTGCCCTGATTGTCGCGGCGTGCGGACTGGCTGCGTATGCATTTTCTGCCAGGTTCTGGCCGTTTTCGTAGCGGCGGTCATCTGAATCCATGCGTCGACATATCGATGCCATAGAGGCCGCCCGGCGGGTTCGCGACGATTTTCGGGCCGGTACACGCGTGGAAATCGCGAGTCTCAAGGGATATAATCCGAGTCGACAGAGCGATTCTGGTTCGCGAACGACCGACGGCGCGCAATTGCCGGGGCTCATCACCATGTTTCAAAACGGGTTCAACTTCAAGCTGTACGGCGGCCCGCCCGACGACAAAGGCCTGGATTTTGGGAAATAAAATGACGACACGCGCAAAGCCCCCGGAGCTGACGGCGGCGTTGCGCCAACTGGCCTTGCTGGTGGCCTTGGCCATCGCCGGGTTTCTGCTGGTTTTTGGCGCGGCCAGCTACTGGGGTGGAGGTCGTTTGTCGGCAGGCCATGATCGATCGTCCGAGCCATCCCCCGTACTGCCTGCGGCGAAGGATGTGGCCGACCTGGCGACGGGCGAATTCGAACCGACGACCGAAAACAATTCAAAGGCGCCAGGAACCGCGCCCGCCGGCATGGTCTGGATTCCCGGCGGCGAATTCTCGATGGGCTGTGAAGATCCGCGATCGTGTCCATGCGGCGGGCCCGATCCCATGCCCGATGCGCGCCCCATTCATCGCGTCTATGTTGACGGATTCTGGATGGACCAGACTGAAGTCACGAACGAGCAGTTTGCGGTATTTGTCGACGCCACTCGTTACGTGACGATTGCCGAACAGACACCCAAAGCCGAGGATTTCCCAGACGCACCGCAGAAAAACCTGGTCGCCGGGTCGACTGTGTTTACTCCCACCGCGGCAAAAGTATCTCTCGATTCCCATTACCGCTGGTGGCAATATGTGAAAGGCGCCAACTGGCGGCATCCGCAGGGACCGGCCAGCGAGATCAAAGGCAAGGAGACAGATCCTGTCGTGCAAATCGCCTTTGCCGACGCCGTGGCCTATTGCCGATGGGCCGGGAAGCGCTTGCCGACCGAGGCCGAATGGGAATTCGCCGCGCGGGCGGGCTTGTCTGGCAAGCGGTATGCCTGGGGTGACGAGCTGCAACCCGACGACAAGTGGATGGCGAACATCTATCAGGGAGAATTTCCCGTGCGGGGAGGCGATACCGGCGCCGACGGCTTCATCGGTATCGCCCCGGTCGCCCAATTCCCGGCCAATCGCTACGGCTTGTACGATATCGCAGGGAACGTCTGGGAATGGTGCTCTGATTGGTATCGGCCCGATTACTACGCGTCCCTCGCGGCCAACTCGCGCGTCGCCAGAAATCCGCAGGGGCCTGCGGAGCCTTACGATCCCGCCGAACCTTCGGAGCGGAAGCGCATCCATCGCGGCGGCTCTTTCCTGTGCACCGAAAAATACTGCACGCGGTATATGGTTGGCACCCGCGGCAAGGGAGAAGTCTCTACCGCCAGCAATCACGCCGGTTTCCGATGCGTCATGCCGCCGTCTCAATAGTGAGATGTCGCGGCTCGCCGAACTAAGTATGCCACATCGAGACGGCCGAGGCCCGAAAACGATCGAGAATCGGTGGACAAGTCGCGTGGCCGATACTGGCAGCATTGGCCATGTTACGGTGAAATTCCGTTTTTCGCGGGCAGGACGAAGCCGGTATCGGTGTTCGGATCTTCGCGGATCGATATGTTTCCGTGATCGTCCGTACCATCCCGACCCACGCTATAGACTTTGAGCTCCACAGGCGTTGAGACGAGTTTCAGCGGTTGATTGTTGAACGGATCGATCGGAACTGACGGTAGGAATTCGGGGACGAGTTGTTCGAGCGACTCGGGCCATGTTCCATGCTGTCGGCGGTACAATTCGGCGGCCAGCGCCGCATCGGCGCAATCACGTTTGGCCGCGGACCGAGCAAATCCCGTGATGGCCTGGCGAAATGCCGGAGCCAGCAGAATTGTCATCGAATACGAAAATCGGTTCCAGGTTCCCAGGGAGAGCTGCCGCATTTCCACATCGACTCGCTCGCTTTCCTGAAGCGCGGCGAACAGCGAACGGTCGGCAGCCTCGGAGATCCGCAGGTTCAATTCGAGCATCTTTGTCGCGTCGACGACCCGCTTGGGATGGCGCTGGGTAAGTTGTCGGGCCTCCGCGGGGGTCAAAGCACGACCCCCCTCCGCCTGCCGTGGATCGACGCAAGCGGTATAGCCCACCGTCCGTTCACCCACCAGCGCCTGTTTCAGGCACGACTGATAGTCGATCTTCCGCAGCCCCTGCTGCAACCGAACCAGGTCGTCATCGGCAATGTCGGAATGAGCCAGGGTCTCTTGCACCTGGCTCACGGCAACACTAATGAGTGCCGCGCGAACCAGCTGCGCGACCAGGATCGGTTCCTGGTCCATGACTCGCGCCAATGCGATCTGATCGAGGATGCTGTCGACGGCTTCGCTGGAATGACCGGCATGAAGATCGACGTGAAACTGCAACGACAGCACACGCGACGCCTGACGCATCGTCTGGACGTGAGGCAGCAGCGTCGCAATTCCGGGAGTGAAGTCGACAGGAAATCGGGCCGTTCCATCGCGCCGCGCGACCTCGCGAAACGTATCGAGCGCGGCTCTCTGGCGGGCGAGATATGCCTCGACCGCTTCCCGTTGCGGCCACGTCTCGGGCGGGGGAGGAATTTCAGGCCCCTTGCCGACAATCGGTAAGTCGGTTGCCGACATTTGCAGGTCCGGTGCTTCGCAGATCGCGAGGGCCGTCATGATTTCCGCGGTCATGTCGGGGCGATTTTGGGCCGGTTGATAGAAGTCGTTCAGTTCGACGGTGGTCAGAGGTTCGCTGCGGGCCCGCACCTTCTCCACCTGAACTGCCAATCTCTCGTCTTCTTTTTGCGTCAGGTGGATCCAACCACCGCCGAGACTCAAGACGCCCAACACCAGCATTCCGAGCAGCACGATCGCCCACCACGGGAGTCGCTTTCCGGGGAGTCGCTCCGGGATTTCCTCAGCGGGTTGTTCCAGCGATGTTGGATTGCTCATTACAACACATGACTCGATCTCGACGCCTTTTGGTCTAGAAAAGCGGCGACCGAAAGGATGTTTTGTCCAGCCAGCGGGACATCCCCACCCCTGCGATCCCCGGCCCGTTACACCTGAACCTCAAACAGCAGCGGCTCGCCGCGTAAGCCGCGCAGCAGGTTTTCGATCGAGATGTCGGCCATCTGCTGCCGGGTCTGAACGGTGGCCGAGCCCAGGTGCGGTGCGATCGTGAGGTTGTCGAGGTTGAGGAGCGGGTGGCCACGCGGCAATGGCTCGGGGTCGGTGACGTCCAAGGCCGCCGCGAGGATGCGGCGTTCGCTCAGCGCCTGCGTGAGCGCGGCGGTGTCGACAATTGGACCGCGGGCGACGTTGATCAGCGTCGCCGTCGATTTCATCAATGCGAATTGTGCCTGTCCGATCAAACCTCGCGTCTCGGCGGAAAGCGGCACCGACAACACCACATAATCGGATTGTTTCAGCAACTCTTCGAGCGAGACGTATCGGGCCTGCAGCGCCGCGTCCCCTTCCGGACGCGGCCGACGATTATGGTACAGCACAGTCATCTCGAACCCGCGCGCCCGCTGGGCGATCTGGCGGCCGATGCGTCCCATTCCGACGATGCCAATCGTCGCGCCGTGAATTTCGCGGCCGAGCATGTAGCCCGGGTCATAAACGGTAAAGCTCGGGCTGCGCGCATAGCGATCGCCTTCGACCAACCGACGGGCGCTCGACAAAAGCAGGGCGAACGCCATGTCGGCACATGCTCCGTCGAGGACGCCCGGAGTGTTTCCGACCGGAATCTTCCGTGCGGCGGCGTCCGCCAGGACAATATGATCTACCCCCACGCCATAGTTGCTGATGATGCGCACGCCCGACAACCGATCGAGCATGGCGCCGTCAACGTGGGGATGCCCATAAGTATAGATCCCGGCGACCGGCTCGGCAGACCCCTCCAGGGCCACCTGCCACGGCAGAATCTCGACATGTTCGCCTAGCCTTTTCGAAATCTGCGGGGCGAGAGGACCATCGGCGACGACTCGGGGTTTTGGCATCAATTGCGTTGTCTCCTGAAAGATGGACGCTCAATTGTAGCGATGCGCCCGCGGACAAACGACAGTCTGAATTCGCCTGCCTCGACCCGCCGCTGTAGTTCGCGACAGCGAGCCGCGGGGTTTATCCCCACGGTATCAGGGCGAAGAGCAGAGTGCCCGGTGCGCCTTATCAAGATATCGCTGCCTCGATTTGTCGTCGCGAAGATCGTCCTGCTGTGTCATCCTCAGTTTCGTGTTCACCCGCAAACCGACGGGATAAACCCGTCGGCCCGCTGTCTTGAGTGTCGCCAAACGCCGCTTGCATCATGGACCCACCGGCCGATCTCTTGTAACCTGAATCTTTGGTCCAGTGAGTCTTCCCATCGGAGATTGTGCACATGCTGGTGTTCGCGTTTCGCCGATTGTCCTCTTGTCTGGCCGGGCTGATTGGCCTCACGCTGCTCGCCTCGGCCGGTTCGTTACACGCCGGTCCGCTCGTCGCACCGACGGAGGCCCTGACGCCGGAAGAGCAGGCCAAAAAGTTTCATCTGCCGCCCGGCTTCGAAATCCAACTGGTGGCCAGCGAACCCGACATCCAAAAGCCGATGAATCTCAACTTCGATTCGCGCGGCCGCTTGTGGGTCAGCCATTCCACCGAGTATCCATTTCCCGCAAAAGATCCGGAGAATGCCCGCGACGCGATCACGATTCTGGATGGGATCGGTCCTGACGGCAGGGCCACGAGAATTTCTCGATTTGCAGACAAGCTGAATATTCCGATCGGCGTCTTGCCGCTGTACGACGGCAAAGAGGCCATCGCCTGGTCGATTCCGTATCTGTGGAAGCTGCGCGACACCGACGGCGACGGGGTCGCCGATCAGCGCGAAATCATGTTCGGCGCTTATGATTACGTCGATACGCACGGCAATCAGAATGCTCTGAAGCTGGGGATGGACGGCTGGGTTTACGCCTGCCACGGGTTCCGCAACGACTCGAAAATCCGCCGTAAGGGAGAAGGAGAAGTCGTCCTGCATCTGCAATCGGGAAACGTCTACCGCTTCAGGCCCGACGGCTCGCAGATTGAGCAGTTCGGGTGGGGGCAGGTGAACCCTTTCGGTTCGTGCTTCGATCCATTTGGAAACTTCTTCACCGCCGACTGCCATTCGAAACCGATCTCGCTGGTGCTGCGCGGCGGAGCGATCGAAAGTTTCGGCAAGCCGCACGACGGGTTGGGATTCACGCCAGCGATTACCGGCAACGACCACGGCTCGACCGGCATCGCGGGAATCGTCTGGTACGACGCGCCCCACTTTCCTCCCGAGTACCGTCACAATTTCTTCGTCGGCAACGTGGTGACGAACCGCGTGCATCGCGATGTGCCTGAATGGCGCGGTTCGACTCCGTGGATCGCGAACCCCCAGGATTTCCTGGTCTGCGATGACTGGTGGTTTCATCCCGTCGATTTGCAAATCGGACCCGATGGGGCGCTGTACATTGCCGACTTCTACAACTGCATCATCGGCCACTACGAAGTGGACATCAACCATCCGCGCCGCGATCGCCATCGCGGCCGTATCTGGCGCGTGGTCTGGAAAGGACTGGACGGCAAGTCTCCGAACCACGCGCCGGCAATCGATCTGGCGGCGCTGAAGACGCCGGAGCTGTTCGGCAAGTTGTCGGACCCCAGCCTGGTCGTCCGGACTGCGGCGACGAACGAACTGACGCAGCGCAGCGATTTCCCTTCCGAATTGCGGTCGCAGACGAGCCGGCGGGTGGACGATCCGGTGCGGGCCGTTCACCTGATCTGGGCCTGCCTGCGCGCCGGACAAATCCCCGCCGCCGAATCTTTCAGCCCCGTCTGGTCCGAACCGGTCGTCCGCGCCAACTGGTTGCGGGTCGCAACGGAATTGCCGCGCTGGACCGATCAAATGGCCGCATTTGTTCGAGGTCGGCTGAGCGACGACGACGCGCAGGTCCGTCGTATCGCCGCCGAAGCGTTAAGCCAGCACCCCGAGCTGGGCAACATTCCGTCTCTCGCGAAATTATGGAACGAAACGCCCGCGAACGACGCGCTGCTGATTCATGCGGTGAAAATCTCATTGCGAAATCAGATGCGGAGCGAGCCGGATTCGGAACGCCTGGCCGCATTGAAGTTGTCCGATGCAGAGCTGGCCAAAGTCGTCGACGTCGCTTTGGCCGTCCCCACCGAGGCGGCTGCCTGGTTTGCTTTCGAATACGTCCGCCAGCACGATGTCGAGCCCGACCTGCTCGGCCGCTGTCTGGCCCACGTCGCACGCTTCGTGCCCGAAGCGCGGCTTATCGAAACGGCGGAATTTGTCCAAGCTAAGTTTCGTGGCGACCTTAGCCCGCAATTGACGTTGTTCCAACCGCTCTATGCCGGGCTGACGCAGCGAGGAAAAACGATCCAACCCGATTCGCCACTCGGCCGATGGGGGGCTTTCCTGGCGCAGGCCGTCCTCGATCCTAAACAGCGACCTGCACCTTCCTGGAGCGTCCATCCTCTGCCGAGCGCCTCGGGCGGGCAACCGTTTATCAATCCGTGGGGCGTGAGCAACCGCAACTGTGCCGATGGCGCGAATGGCGTCTTGTTTTTCGACAGTCTGGTGCACGGCGAACATTTAACCGGCATTTTGCGCTCAAGACCGTTCACGATTCCCGAAAAATTCACATTCTGGCTCTGCGGACATAACGGCCTCCCGACCACGAATCCCCAACCGGTCAATCACGTCCGGCTCAAGCTGGCCGACGGAGGTGAAGTCATCGCGCGCGAAGTTCCACCGCGGCAAGATACTGCCAAGAAGGTCGCCTGGGACTTGAGGCGCTGGGCCGGCCGGCAGGGAATTCTCGAAGTCGTCGACGCAGACAGTGGTCCCTCTTACGCATGGTTGGGAGTCAGCCGTTTCGAACCGGCGGTCGCGGCCCAGCCCTCGGCCGATTTTCTGATGCCCGAGCAGGAGCTCACCCTCGCGGTCAGGCTCGTCGAGCAGTTGAAATTGGCCGATTTGTTGCCGAACGTCGTGGGATTATTGTCCGATCAGAATGGCGGAGTGGCGCTTCGCAATGCCGCGGTGCAAGCCGTAATGCGACTGGATGCCACGGTGGGGGGGCCGGCGCTCGAACGGGTCGTTTCGAATCCGGCAGAGCCGGCGGGACTACGGGCCCAGGCCAGTCAGGCGCTGGGAACGGTGAATTCCCCTTCGGCACGCGCCGCGCTGACGGCGGCGTTCGCCGGTGCGCCCAGTTCGCTCGAACAATCGCTGGCACTGGCGCTGGCAGGAACGCCGGAAGGAATTGACTCGTTGCTGTCTTCGATCGGGGCCGGGAAGGCTTCGCCGCGTTTGCTTCAGGATCCGCCGGTCGTCGAACGGCTGAAGCCGCGATTGAATGCCGATCGCGATATGAAAATCAGGGAGCTCACCGCAAGTCTCACCCCCGCTGACGAACGGATTCGGCAACTGATTGTGAAGAGATCGGCCAGTCACGCCGGCAGCGGCGCCGTGGTCGAGAAGGGAGCGGCCCTCTTCAAAACGCATTGTTCCGCCTGTCATAAAATCGGCGATGTCGGTCAAAAGATCGGGCCACAGCTCGACGGCATCGGCCAGCGCGGCCCCGAACGGCTGCTGGAAGACATTCTCGATCCCAATCGCAATGTCGATGGGGCGTTTCGCGCCACCATCGTCGTCACCAAAGGAGGGCTGACGATCACCGGGTTGAGATTGAAAGACGAAGGACAGGTGCTGGTGCTCGTCGATACGCAGGGAAAGGAGCAGCGAATCCCGGCCAATGAAATCGAGGAATCGAATATCTCGCCGATTTCGCCGATGCCCTCAAATTTCGCCGACGCAATCCCAGAGCAGGATTTTCACCATCTGCTGGCGTTTCTGCTGTCACAGAGAACGGCGCCGGCCACCGAGGGGAAAACGGACAAGCCATAACAATCGCCGTTAGCAGCCCGTTGAAAAAGGGAACAGTCCCTGTCGGCAGTATCGGTTTGTTTCGGAGAATTTACTCTTTGGAAAGGGACAGTCCCTCTCCGCCAGATCGATTTACGAAGAATTCACGCGTCGGAAAGGGACAGTCCCAATATCGTTCGGCCCGGTATTTGCCGGGTGCTGATCCCGCCGCATCGGGGTTCGGGTTGGGAACTGCCGGAATTGTGTAACGAGCCAAAATGGCACTCGTCGCGTGGCGACCGGAGCGGGACTTG
>DASYAR010000318.1:0-2140 GCA_036501235.1 Planctomycetaceae bacterium | reverse complement strand
CGCGGCATCGCTCGCGGAGCGTCTTGTCGACCGGGCTGATTGCTTCGGCGACATTCCTGATCGTGGCGATCGCCGCCGGGCACCGCAATCCGGCTTCCGACTTGCCCGATAAATCTTCGGGAAACGGCGGCTTCACGCTCGTTGCCGAGTCGACGATTCCCGTGCTGTACGATCTGGACACCCCCGAGGGGCGCGGCAAACTCGATCTCGACGATCAGGCCAGCACGACGACTTTGTCTGCCATGACGCAAGCCGTCGCCTTTCGCGTCAATCCGGGCGAGAACGCCAGTTGCCTCAATATCTATCAGACAACGCAGCCGAAGATTCTGGGTGTGCCCTCGGGGATGATCGAGCGCGGCGGGTTCAAATTCATCGGCGCGGGCCGGCGTAACCCGTGGGAAGAACTGCGGCAAAAGGACCCGGATGACGCCATTCCGGTGTTTGGCGACATGAACACGCTGCAGTACAGCCTGCACGTCGGGCCAGGGCAAATCATGCAGATTCGGAACGAATTTGGAGAACTGGTGAAAGTCCGTATCGCCGGCATGCTCGACAGCAGCATCTTTCAAGGCGTGCTGCTGATGGACGAAGCGCCGTTTCAGAAGCTGTTTCCGTCGCGGGTCGGGTATCAGTATTTTCTGATCGAAGTCCCACCGACCTCGGCGACTGCCGTGGCTGATCTCTTGGAATCGAAGCTGGCCGGGTTCGACGCCGAGCGCGTGGTCGATCGGCTGGCTAGTTTCCTGGCGGTGCAGAACACGTACCTGTCGACGTTTCAGGCGCTCGGGGGCCTGGGACTTTTATTGGGCACGATCGGACTGGCAACCGTGATGCTGCGGAACGTGCTCGAACGCCGGTCGGAGTTAGCCCTGCTCCGGGCCGCCGGATTTCGAGATTCGCTGCTGGCAGCAATTGTTCTTTCGGAGAACGCGCTGCTGCTCGGGTGGGGGCTGGCGACCGGGGCCGCCTCGGCGCTGTTGGCGATGCTGCCCCATTTGCTGAGCACGGGGGCCGACGTGCCGTGGCGCGACGTGGCCGTCATCATCGGGGCGGTGTTCATCGTCGGGATGCTCGCCGCGCTGGCTGCCGTCCGCGCCTCGTTGCGCACTCCCGTGCTGGCGACACTGCGTTCGGAGTAAGCACCTCAGCAAGCAGCCGGGATAAGCTCTGCAGCTCGCCGGTTCGAGAACGATGAGTGCCTCGACAGAGAAAGTCTCCCGTGCCGACCGATGCGTTTCAGGATTATTTTCGCTACGATGCTGACGTCATCGACAACTCACCGGACGCTCAGGCGGACGGAATGAATCTTACTCTTGTTTGACCTGATGAGGACCTCAATGAAAGACTTCTATCCGATTGTGTTTGCGATGCTGACGGGACTCTTCTGGGGAACTTACGGTCCCGTTCTCGCCGAGTCGCGCACGTTTTTGAAGAGCCCGTTCAAACCCTACGTCGCCATCGGAATTGCCTACCTCGTGTGGGGCATCGGAGGCGGAATGGTCGGCATGTGGTATAAGAAAGACAGCTTTTCATTTACCGGCCCCGGCGTCATGTGGGGCCTGGCCGCCGGCACTCTGGGAGCCTGGGGCGCGCTGACGTTGACGCTGGCGATGTTCAGCGGCGGGAAGCCCTACGTCGTGATGCCGATCGTTTTTGGCAGCGCGGTCACGATTTCGGCTCTCGTGTCGGTCTGGAAAGAATCGGAGCACACGACCGTAAATCCGCTCTTGTGGGTCGGTATTGCCGGGATTGTCGTGTGCGCGGCCCTGGTCGCGTATTTCACGCCGCACGCCGCGCCGCCGGCCAAGCCGAGCGCGGCCGTTTCGACGCCGGCGCCGCAGCCGAATTCGTGACTGGCACTACTCAACGCAAGCCAGATTTTGGGGAGCGCTGGATTTCGACGGCACTCGGCTGCGCCTCGCGGCTAATAGCCTGTTGAAAAAGGGGACTGTCCCTTTCCAAAGAGTAGATTCTCCACAACAAACCGATACTGCCGAAAGGGACTGTCCCAATATCGTTCGGCTCAAAAGTTGCTGTAGCCGCGCCGCTGCATGTCTCAGGAATTTATCCGCATCCGGCACGCAATTTGCGCATCGCTCGAACAGATCATAGGAATCTGTCAACCTGGCAGGGATGCAAC
>DASYAR010000317.1:0-7730 GCA_036501235.1 Planctomycetaceae bacterium | reverse complement strand
AAAAACGACCGCGGTTGGGGGGGGGTGGGCCGATACGGGCAATTCGGGCGCCGTCGACGGGGCGACCTTTGACGGATCGGTCACCAATAGTGCCAGTAAAGCCACACCGCCGAATTACCCCACATGTTCCTCGGGGGCGTGTCCCGGATTATGCTTCATGAACTGCAATTCCGACAGCGAGCTCTACTCGTTCCATCAAGGTGGCGTGCAGGTGTTGTTTGCAGACGGCCATGTGGCTTTCCTGAGCGATTCGATCGGCATCTCGACGTTGGGCGCGCTCTTGACGAGAAACGGTAGCGACATTCCCGGCGACTATTAGGCATGATTTTGCGGCTGCCAAACCGGCGCTGCGAAACAGTTCGAGTCTTCCCTAACGAGAATTGCCGTGAACAGCTCTTCCGACCACCGTCGGGAGAGCTGTTTTTTTTGTGCCTGATCGTCTATCCTCGATTCTGCATCTTCGATCCCTTTCCCCGATTTCGCCGGCAAGCCTCCCTCGATGTTCCTCGATCGCGTTACGATTTTCGTTAAGGGGGGAGACGGCGGCGACGGCTGCCTGAGTTTCCGTCGCGAGTTCAAGGTCCCCAAGGGAGGCCCCAACGGGGGAGACGGCGGCAGCGGCGGAAGCATCATCGTGCGGGCGGAAGAAAATGTCGACAGCCTGGCGGCCCTGGCCGGCCACAAGCACTGGCGGGCGGGCGGCGGCAGCCCCGGACAGGGAAGCAACTGGACCGGTAAAGATGGCGACGACGTCGTCATCCTCGTTCCCCCCGGCACGATCCTGCGCGATGCCGAAAGTGGAGAGGTGATTCGCGATCTGACCAGCCCCGGCGATTCGATCGTCATCGCCGCCGGCGGCCGCGGCGGCCACGGCAACACGCACTACAAATCGGCCACCAATCGCGCTCCGCGGGAATTCGAGCGTGGAATCCCGGGCGAGCAGCGGATGGTTTCGCTCGAGCTCAAGGTGATCGCAGACGTCGGCCTGATTGGCAAGCCGAACGCCGGTAAGTCGACCTTGCTCAGCCGTATTTCGCGGGCGCATCCCGAGATCGCCAACTATCCCTTCACCACCAAATACCCGAACCTGGGAATGGTCGGCGCCGGCGAAGACATTTCGTTCGTCGTGGCCGATATTCCAGGGCTGATCGAAGGGGCGCACGCGGGAGCGGGATTGGGCCACGAATTCCTCAAGCACGTGGAGCGCACCCAAGTGCTCGTGCACCTGGTCGAACCAGATCCTCAGGACCAGTCGGATCCGCTCGAAAACTACCGCCAGATCCGCGAAGAATTGCGGCTTTACAACGCATCGCTCGTCGAACGGCCGGAAATCGTCGTCGTCTCGAAGGCCGAGCTGCCCGGCGCGCAGGACCTTGCCAACAGCTTGCAGCAGGAATTGAGTTCCCGCGTGCTGTGCATTTCTGCGGTCACGGGCAAGGGGCTCCCTCCCCTGCTCACGGCGATCTGGCAGGAACTTTCCGCGATCAGAAATCCCGCCGCTGTAGCGGATTAGAAATCACCAATGACCTCGCCGCCGGCACGCGTGAAAATCGCCGCCATCACCATGAAGTTGATGTTCTGATTGAGGAACCTGACGGAACCGTCGGCGAAGACGCCCTGACAGCCCCCCGCGTGAAAGCTGTACGCTTCGCTGACATTGGTGGCATTGATGACCAGCGGACCGCCGATCGTGAATCCTGACGGATCTTTGGTGGAAAGGGTCGTGCCGTCGAGGCTGAAGCCGCCGTCGGGATCGGCCCAGCCCGTTCCTGCCTGATTGTAGAATTGTCCACCGGACGGGGTGACTTTGCCCTGCGCTTTCTTGTTGGACGCGGCAAATCCACTGGCCGTCATTTGGTTGCGAAGGACGTAGACCCCGGGCATTCCGGCTTTCTCGCAAACCATGATCGTGTTCGACGTGCCGTCCAGAACGTCTCGCAGCAACGCCCGCACGGCTTTCTGCAAGACGCCTGTGACGAGCGCCGGATTCGTGGAAGTAATATCGACCAGCCCGTTTCCCGTATAGAACGTCGATTTGATTTCGTTCGTCGATCCGTAATCTCCCGAGGCAGACCACGAACTGGCGCCCACGGAATTCGACGGGTCCGCCGCCGGCCCCCAGACGGGATCGGTGAGGTTGCCGATGCCAGGCGTCGAAGGGCACTGGAAAACCGGCAATTGCATGCTGACAGCCCCATAATTCTGCGGCGCCCACCAGGGAAAATTGAAATTGTAAGCATTCCCCAGATTCGCTTGATCCAGATACGACAGCACCGATTGCGGCCACGAGCTGAATGACGTCGTGTTGGCGCACGATTGGTTCGCGGCGCTGTATGGCGACTGGATGCAGGCGGCCGGACTGAACCGGCTCGTCGGCAAGCACCCCGTCGCGCTTTCGTAGTTCATGATCGCCAGTCCCATCTGGTGCAGATTGTTCTTGCACTGGGTGCGGCGTGCCGCTTCCCGCGCCTGTTGGACGGCCGGCAACAGCAGGCTGACGAGCACGGCAATAATGGCAATCACGACCAGCAATTCGATCAGCGTGAAGCCTCGGGCTTTTCGTCGACGTGATAACATGGACAACCTTTCAATCAGGCGAGGAAACAGAAATGGGATAAATCGAAACAATGAAAATCTAAGGAACGAGCTGAAAATCCTTCAGGACGATTTCGTCTTCCGGGGTGATTTCCACGAGCAATCCGGACGTCGCCGGGTTTTGATAGCGGGTCGGCAGCAACTCCGGAAAACGATTGCTGTCGTCGCCGCCACGGTTTTCGGGGTCTTTCCAGGAGATGGTGACGGCGTACTTCCCTTCGGGCGCTCCATCGTATGTTTCGAAGGTCGTCAGGCGGAATTCCCCCGTCTCGTCGACGTCGCCCCGCGGGCTGATGGCCTGGGCCGGCCTTTCTTTGCCGCTCAGCTTCACCGCAGATTTCGTCACCCGGCTCGGGTCCAGCGGGTGCAGTCGGACGGTGGCATTCTTGCACGGCTTGCCGTCAAAAAAGACGCGGCCTTGCACCGGAAAGCATTCTTCACTGGGGGGTTCGCCCCGATAGACGTCTTCACGACAACCAGCCAGCAGAAATGCCAACAACATCCATCCGGCCAAGTGCATCGCCGCGGGGGTGCCGCTCGGAGCGGGTCGTCGATTCCTGGAAGACGTTTCGGTTACAGCCGAATTCATGGGGCGGCCCGGTTTCTGACAAAAGATACGCGAGCACGTCGCGCAATCACGATTGACATGTCGAGATTGTCAGAAACTATCCGGGAATTGTTATGATACCGTGAAGAAAACGTGAATAATTGTCGTGTGCCCGACCTATTCGACAGGCTGCCGAATCGCCACTGCCTTGCATGACAACCCGTTCATGTTCAAGATTGCGTTCGACTTGCGAATTCGTCATCAATTGAGTCATGCGAGTCTTGGTTGTGGAAGACGACATGGAACTGGGCAGCCGGCTGCAAAAGGGACTCCGGGAACAGGGCTACTCCGTCGATCGAGCGAACCGTTTATCGGCAGCGCTGACGCAAGCTTCCACCGGAGTCTACGACCTGCTGATCGTCGATCGCATGCTCCCCGGCGGCGACGGTCTCGACCTCTTGACCGGAATCCGTGAGCGCGGAATCCAGTCGGCCGTGATCTTCCTGACCGCTCGCGGCGACGTCCGGGACCGCATCGCCGGGCTGGATGCCGGCGCTGACGACTATCTCGTAAAACCCTTTTCGTTTCCGGAATTACTGGCCCGCATCCGGGTCGTCTCTCGCCGCGGAATCGAAAGGCAGACGAATGTCATGCAGCTCGACGATCTGCGTCTCGACCCTTTGCAGCGGACGGTCGAGCGCGGAGGCAAGCCGATCGACCTCTCGACGAAGGAATTCCTGCTATTGCAGTTCCTGCTGAGCCACGCCGGACACGTCGTCAGCCGCAGCATGATCCTCGAGCACGTCTGGAACATGACGTGTGGCGGCATGACAAACGTCGTCGACGTCCACATCACCCGGCTGCGTAAGAAGATCGATCGAGATTTCGCGAAGCCCTTGATCCACACCATGCGGGGAGTGGGCTATGTCGTTCGCGCCGATTAAAGGGCGCAGACGGGGCCTGCGAACCCGCATCGTCCTGTATACGAGCGCGGTGATCGGAGTGACGCTCGCGGCCGCCTTTCTGTGGAGCGTTTACAATCTGCGGATGGTGCTCCAGGATCGCAACGACGCATTTCTGCGGCACGAATTGGATGAATTCAGCGGCGCATTGTCGGACGGCCGCGGTGATTCCCACGAACACCAAGACGATCCGCTGGAATTGCTGCGCCACGAGGCCGCGGCCGGTGTCGACGCCGGGCTCCTGGTGCTGCTCAAACACGACGGTCTTACGGAAGGCTTCCCGGAAGGCGCCGCCGTTCGCAGTTTTGAGCAGGCGGCAGAAACGGCGGAGCCGGACGCTGCCCCGCACACCGTCGCGGTCGCCGGTATTGCCGCCGGCGTGCGAATGGTTTGTGTCGAAATCGCAGTTCCCAGTGAAAAGTCCAGTGAAAAGTCCGGTGGAAAGACCGGCGGAAAGAATTGGACCGTCATCCTGGGGCTGCCGCTGACGGAATCGGAACAGACGGTGGCCAGTTTCAATACGCGGCTGGCCGCGGGCAGTGCACTGTTTCTCGCCGCCGCCGTGCTGGGTGGACTATTTCTGACGCGGCAGGCCTTGCAACCGGTCGCCGACAGCATCGCGGCGGCGCGAAGGCTGAATCCCGCCGATTTGACGGCGCGACTGCCGCGCACCGAAGCCGGCGACGAATTGGACCTGCTGGCGGTCACCGTCAACGATCTGCTCGATCGCGTGGCGCGAAATCACGAGCAAGTGGTGCAGTTCACGGCCGATGCGTCGCACGAATTGCGCGGGCCGCTCTCGGCCATGCAGGCCGCCATCGAGGTCACTTTGCAGCAACCGCGCTCGAACTCGGACTACCAGGATTTGCTCGCCACGATGGGGGAACAGTGCCATCGGCTGGCTGATCTCGTCAACGACTTGCTGCTCCTGGCCAAGGCGGACGCCGGCCAGATCGAATTGCAGCGGGCTCCCGTCGATCTGGCGGACCTGGTGGCCGAGGTCGTGGAAACATATCGGCCGCTCGCCGAGGAACAAGACGTTTCCCTGGAAACGCCCGCGTCCGATCGCCTCGTGTGCCTCGGCGATCGCATGCGCCTGCTTCAATTGACGATGAATCTGGTCGACAACGCCGTCAAGTTCACGCCGCGGGGGGGCAAAGTGTGCATTAAACTGGCGGCGCGTGACGCGGCGGCCTGCCTGACGGTCGAAGACACGGGAATCGGGATCGCCGCCGACCATCTCTCCCGGATCTTCGAGCGCTTTTACCAGGTTGATGAATCTCGATCGGCCGACGGGACCGGATTGGGACTCAGTATTTGCCGCTGGGTCGCCACGGCGCACGGTGGGACGATCGAAGCTGCGAGCGAACCGGGACGCGGCACATCGTTTCGCGTCATGATTCCGAACGTCGTCGATGAACTCGGCTCCGTGGCTGGTCAGCAGTGATCGGGTGATCGGGGGAGTTTTTCCGGCAACGACGGCCTGTCGCTGCTCTCATCGGCACCCCGCAACAATACAAGATCTTCATTACAAATTCATTACAAAGACATCTTTCCGGGTTACACTCCCCCCGCTTGCAATCTGAGCGAACGGACCAGAACGGCTGAAGGGGAGCGGGCTTTTGATCGATTCCACAGACACGGACTCTAAACGCCGGGCAAAATCCGTCGGCGTGTACGTCGTCACGGCGGTGATTTTTGCAGCCGGGTGCGGCAACTCGGGACTTATCGAAGGGGACGTTCCCGTTTTTCCTGTGACCGGCAAGGTCACATTTGCAGGAAAGCCTTTGCCCCGTGCGGTCGTGACCCTGACTCCCGCCGATCTCCCTCCCGGAGCGAAGTGGGAGGCGCCGGCGACAGGCGGCGTGACTGACGAAGACGGCGAGTTCGAGCTATCGACTTACAACGCCGGAGACGGCGCGCCGGCAGGGACGTATTTCGTGACCGTCTCGTGCGAAGACCGGGAGGCCAAGCGGTCGGGCGGCGAATATCCCGAATTGCTGCCGGAGAAATATCAGAATCCGGCGAGCTCGGGACTGAAGGTGACGATTCGCGAGGGCGAGAATGATTTTCTCGAATTGCAGATCGTGAATTGATTGGTTCCTGATTTGTCCAATTTTCTTTTTTCAGGGGGCGGAAAATGCTTTCAACCGGTCGACGGCGCGCCGTGCGGGGATTCACACTGATCGAATTGCTGGTGGTCATTGCCATTATTGCCGTTCTGGTCTCCTTGTTGTTGCCGGCCGTGCAGCAGGCGCGCGAGGCGGCGCGCCGCACGCAATGTAAAAACAACCTGAAACAGCTGGGGTTGGCTCTGGCCAATTACGAAGCTTCGCTGACTTGCTTCCCCCCGGCGCGACTGGGCCGGTTTGTGGGCAGTTCGTGGGACGACGGCTGGGAATGCTGGACGATGATGGTGCTGCCCTATCTCGACCAGGTCAACTTGTACAATCAGTACAATAACAACTTGAGATGGAACGATCCGGGCAATGCCCAGCTTGTCGGCACCGTGATCCCCGGCTATGTGTGCCCCAGCACGCCCAGCGATTCTCGCCTGGACTTGAATTCTGCGAACTCTCCCCAGCCCGCGGCCGGCGACTACTCGGCGACCGCCTATATGAGCCAGAAGTTCTACATCGCCGCCGGCGGATACTCGACAACCTGGACCAACAAGTCGGACCCGATGGGAAACTTTTTTCGACAAGGCGTGCTGAATAAGGCCGGAGCGCCGACGGATCCCAGTTATGCCCAATTTCGTCCGACTCGTTACCGGGACATTACCGACGGCACCTCGAATACCAGCACGGTGTTTGAATCGGCCGGCGCTCCGTTCGCGTACGGCCCGACCAAAACGGTTTTTGCAGTCGGCACTCTGGGCGCCGACGTCGCCGATTACAACGTCGTCGCGGGCCAATATGCCTACACGGGCGGCACGGCCTGGGCCGACGACGGTAAAGTGACTGGCGTTCAAGGCTGCAAGACTGATGGCAGCGCCCGCGGCGTGGCCCCCATCGGGCCCATCAACATGTGCAACGACAGCGAAGGTTACAGCTTCCACGCCGGCGGATGCAATATCCTGATGGCTGACGGATCGGTCCGGTTCCTGACGCAAAACGTCAGCCTCAACATCTTCGCGGGGATCATCACCAAAGCCGGCGGCGAAATCCTCGGCGAGTTCTAATCGCCGAGGCTTTTCGGTTTTCATCGTGTGGATTTAGTCCATACGACCTGACATTGTCTGGTCTTCCACGTCTCCCGAGAATACAACCGTAGCGTTGGATTCTCGGGAGCTTGAAGCATGACCGTTCAAAAGCATCGACGATTCGCGTGGATCGCAGTGGGATCGTTCGGACCTGCTTTTGCTGGCAGCCGGGATCGGCTGGCATTTTCTGTCGCAGCTCATTTTGGGACCGCCGCAGATTCTGGCGTCGGTTGTTCAGATGGAAGTCGCTCGAAAGACTGTGCGACACGTTCACGTACCACTACGTCGTGACATTTCGGCGAGTGCTTCCGGGACGATACGCTGATTTCGATGACGGCGGGCGCCGAGGAGCCCTGGTACTCAATCAGCTTCATCACGTACGTGGAGCCTCGCGATAAGTTCCTGGCGATGGGGACGTTTCTGC
>DASYAR010000316.1:0-14853 GCA_036501235.1 Planctomycetaceae bacterium | reverse complement strand
ACACCGAATTCAAAGATTTATCAAGAAGTAGCCCGTCACGAGAGTTCCAGGTGGGCCGGCGGGCCTCCGACCCGTGCGGCGTCCCGCCGCCCGACTGGCGACGCGACGATCGAAAGTCGAGTTTTTCAACGGGCTGCTAGGCCCTGTGGCGGATCGCGCCAACTCGTTCGCACTCCTTGCATACGCCACCAGCCCAGATATGCTCGATATCGTTCCGCGAAGGATTCTGGCAATAGGTAGTGTTCAGCAGAAATCAGCGGCTGATACAACCACATTGTTTTCTTGATTAACGGAGAATTGGTGCCGCACATTCCGGCGAGATAGCACCACGGTCCGCGGGATGCGGGGTAAGCCAGAGCGACGATTACGACAAGCGTCCACTTCGCCCACCGCTCCCGCCGGTTGATGATCCGCACGCCAAGCCAGACGCAGGATGCGGCGAAGGCGACGGCCAGGGAGGGGAGGAGGAGCGTCATGTCGGAGTCGGCGGACTGTCTGGGATGGCGACGGAAGTGGTCAGTCGAATCGTGGATCACACGGAGTCAGCGTCTCTCCGTCCGCAGTTATCGGAATCGGAAGTGGTTCGCCATAGAGCGTAGCCAATCGGCAGATTGTCTTTCCGGCAGCGCGGGGCAATCGCATTTTTGCCCTTCCAATTGGCCAATAGAGCCATGCTGCCGACACCGTTCGTATCCCGATTTCATCCGGATGGCCGGATGCCCACCAACACGCAGCGCCGAAGCTCAACACATACAGCACAGGCAGCCCCGCAACGACTGCCGCCAGCGTCCACTTCGCCCAACGCTCGTGCCGATTGACGATCCGCACTGTCAGCCAGACGCAGAAGGCGGCGAAGGCGATGGCCAGGGTGGGGAAAAGGATAGTCATAGAGCTCGCTTCTCGCCAAATTGGCTGGACGGGAGAGGCTAATCAGCCCAGTATCCGGGCCGAATGAGATGCTGGTCGATCCAATGTGCCGGCTGGAAGCACTTCCGGAGCACGTGCTGGCGATGCGAAATCGTCCGGTGGTAGGGCTGAATGTCGTCGCTTCCGTACCATACAGACGGTCGAACATCGTCATCAAACGTATTCGAAAAATAGCGTCCCCAAGCCATAGCCGCGTATGCACCGGCATATCCCACCAGCACGACGAACGGCAGGACCGCGGCCGTCCACATCGCCCACCGCTCGCGCCGATTCACGATCCGCACCACGAGCCAGACGCAGAATGCGGCAAAGGCGACTCCAAGGATCAACAACGTCCATGCCATGCCCGGATCATAACCGGCGTGGAGCGCGGGCGGGAAGGGGAATCAGAGCACCGCGATTCCCGCCGGCCTCCCGCAGCGATAGAATGCGGAAATGCGCTACGAATTGTGGGAATATGAAAACGGTCATACATTCTTTGAAGTGGCCGGGGAAGAGGCGGCACATGACGCTCAGGTTCGTCAATTGAAACTCGATGAACCGCAAGCCCGACTTGCATGGACGGTCGAGGCTGGAAGCTGGAATGAAGCCTCGCAACTTCTCTACGACCGAAAGGGTTGGGGGCGATACCGCACTTTGGAGGAAGATGAAGAACGAGTCATCCCTCCGGCCGCAAATTCGGAAGCCCCGCCTGAATCAAACTGACGCACCGCTCTCCGCTCGCCCTCCCGCCTCACTGCGGGGTATCATCGGGGGCGCTATGTCGAAACAGATTGGCGACCAAGTTAGGATTTGTGCCGTAGCCACGGCGGTCGCGACAGTATTGACGCGCTTTGCGGCTGTCGTCTTCGGAGAATGGACATTTGCGATCATCGGTGGAATCTTTGGATCGCTGTCTGGGATTTTGTTCGTGATGTTCGCGGTTGCACTTTTCAATCGCCGCGATGATCCGCGCCACGGTGAAACGCCTCCCGACGCTCCCTGACTTCCGGCCGTCGGGGTATGATCGGGGCATGGACCTTTCAATTTTCGGCAGCGCCTCGTCGGATCGCCTTGCGGTCGAAATGACTCTTCAAATCGTGGGCGCTGTCGTCGGCTTAGCGGTATTGATGTTGGGCATCCTGGCCATAGTGCGGCACTTTAATCGTCGCGACGATCCGCGCAATTGGCGAGAGCGAAATCGACATCCCGACGCTCCCTGACAGGTGCCCCACGCCGGCGTCAGGCGACGAACCAGCCCTTCGAGCCCCCCGCGATCGACGTCATGTGCCGCGACATCGCCAACCTGGGCTTGAGCGTGGTGATGATGGTCGACATGCTGGGCGTGACGCCGGGCGGTGTGACGACGGTGGCGACGCCGTACAGATGCCCAGGCTGGGTGCTGGGCGGATGAGTGATTCCAGAACAACCTGTCAGATTCGCATTGATTGACGAGCCATTCTCGGGCAGAATGCTCGTGGTTTTTCTCTGTTCCGCAATTCTGGACCTCCCCATGAAGTCTACTTGGCGCGCCGGCATTGTCGCAGTCGCGGTCACCATTCTCGTGGTGACCCAAGCTCAATCGGATGACCCTGGTAATGCACAACATCCCTCGGCTGCCCCCCTTCGAGGCAAGGAACCGGGCGACTTCCGTGACGACAACAGCTTGAAGATGAAGCTCGTCTGGTGCCCGCCGGGGTTCTTCAAGATGGAGAACGTCGGAGTCGTCATTGAGCCTGCCGCCGTAAATGTTGATGAGCAAAGTGATGATGACTTCGATCCGAAAGATGAGCCCTCGCCCAGGCCGCGTCAGACGGTACAAATCACGCCAGTGAAAGTCTTCCTGTCCAATGGCTATTGGCTCGGCAAATTCGAGGTCACCCAATCCGAATATAGGCAGGTAATGGAGACCGAGCCGTGGAAGGGCCGGGACTCCACGAAAGAAGGCGCGGACTTTCCCGCCACATGGGTCAGCTGGAACGATGCCATCGAATTCTGCCGAAAATTGACCGAACAGGAACGCGTTGCCGGTCGCTTGTCAAACGACTGGATATACACGCTCCCTACGGAAGCCCAGTGGGAACGTGCCTGTCGGGCGCGGACCGAAACAAGGTTCAGTTTTGGGGACACCGTATTGAGACTCGGCGACTACGCGTGGTTTGAGGGGAACGCATTCAATGCGGGTGAAGCATATGCCCACCAGGTAGGCCATAAAAGAGCGAACCCGTGGGGCCTCTTCGACATGCACGGAAATGCCTGGGAATGGTGCCTCGACGTTTACACTGAGAAGCTAATCGGGGGACGCGACCCGGAGGTGAAACTGGTTGAGAAACGACAGGAATTATTAAGGGTAGGCCGAGGCGGCGGTTGGGACATCGGTGGCGAGTTCTGTCGGTCTGGGTTCCGCTGTGGGAACCAGCCCGACTTGCGGTTTAGAATTGGCGGATTCCGTCTCGCACTCAGTGCCGTGCGATGAGTCAGGCGCGCGCAAGCAGGCACGGAGGCGCGCCGGGGATCGGCATCTTCGATTCGATCGGAGATGTAACTTCCGAACAGCCTGACACGATGTCGCGACGTTCCAGTAAGGACACTCGTTGTGTCTAAAACGAGATCGGTTTAGAAATCCGCTGAGCACATTCGACAAGAGCGACCATCTGCGACTCGAAATGCCGCAAGAGTTGGTCCGTATCTGGCGTACTGCCATGAAAATCGGAGAGCGCAAGAATCTCCGATTTCAGGCCCGCTATCTGGGAAGCGTCGAGACAATCGCCAGCATGGACTCCGTTGTAGATCACTTTGGTTAACATGATCGGGAATTGCGCTGGCAATCGTTGCAATTCTGTACGCAACGCTGCCACGGTTGCGATATTCCCCAAAAAATGATGCAGCAAAACTCCATTTTCGTGTTCGCAAGCGCGTGATTGCAGCCATTGATCGAATGCAAGCTGGTCGTTCAACTCGTTGCTTCTACAGTTCAGGCTACCATCCCTGGAAACGATCGGCTCGCAACCAGGCGGTGGCAGTTCCCGAAGTCGCCCCGTTTCAAGACAATCACAATAAACGACGGCGTCGAGCCCCATAACATTTCCTGGAGTGCCCGTTTTCACTGATATGGAGCTTGCATCCTAACTGCGAACGCTGACTGGTTGAATGCCAGACACTATCCTCGAAGGGTTTGCTTGCCGATCGCGATTCCGGACCGGTCGCCGGGTTTAGTGCGAGTCAGAACATTCTGCCGGCGTGACGCAGAAAGAATACCACAAACGGCGTCGAACACAGCAACGCGGACGCTGCGCCAAGTGGCCAGAGTGCTTCATTCCTGATCGCAGAAAGCAGGCCAAACGCGATCGAGAGACCGGCAAGTACGACAACGGCTGCGATGAACGGGTCAAATGCCGGGTATTGCGGCTCGCGACGTGACGGCACGCCTGGGGATGAGATCATCATGGCCAGAATCACGAGGACGCAGGCAAACGACGCCAGCGCTCTCCTTGAATCGAGATTGCGTTCGTCGTTGCTATCAGGGAGCAAGCTGTAAGCAGTCTTGCCGTCGATCGAATACAAAATGGCTCCGGCGACTGCATGCACGTCTTTTCCCTGGGGTTGTTCCAGGATCAGGCTGCTTTGATTTCCAGTGGCGCTATTGCGGAATTGGACGCCCACGCGATTCTCGGTGTTTACAGCAATCCGGATCGGACGGAAAAGGAGTCGGGGGCGAAGTTGGCGACGGAGTCGCAGAATGTTGCCGTCCAGCCCCGACTGGAATCGTTGCAACGCACCGAGTTGCTCGGGATCAGGAGCGGTAGGTCCTCCTCCCACAACGACCTCAAGGAGTCCAAATTGCGATTTGACGGCTCCCAGCCAAAAGCCGTTTTCAAACCGTAGCTCAATGTGATCTGGGCTCATGACGGGTGTCAGGTTAGATAGGACTCCTTCAGCCCATTCAGTCTATCAAGTCCTGCGCGTCTGCCAACTCCCCCTCGTCCAGATGCATGTAGCGCTGCGTCGTCGTGATGTTGGTGTGCCCCAGCAGCCGGCGGGCGTATTCCATTCTCTTTTCGCCACAAATCTTCGTCCCGCACTCGTGGCGGGCCAGGTAGAGCACCAGATCACGCGGTAGCCGGGCGCAATCAAGCGCCATGCCGTGCCCGCCGCCCATTCCCAGTCTCCCCGAAAATCCCTTCAAAACCCCTGCATTCCAGCCGAATGTCGCTGGATGTTCCTCCGCACCCGAGGTAACTGACTGCTGTCCAAAACGGACGGAAGCCAGACGCCACCACGGGAGCACGAGAACATGCCGACGCTGCAACGCCTCCGAGCCGGAACCAGATTCCGGTTGGCCGAGATGCCCGAGATCACCGGGGTCTTGCTCCAGGCGAACGAATGCCGAGCGGTCGTCAGGTTGGACCGCCCTGAACGGGACGTCGAGTTCACCGACCAGGAAGGACAACCGCGGCGATTTCAATGCCGCGGCACGCACGTGACGAGTTGGGCGCCGACCACGGTGGTCGAGCCCGTTGGTTTTGAAACCCTTGATGAAGAGGAGAACGACATGTCGAAGAGTGCCACGAAGACGAAGAAGACGACCGAGACGAAGACCCCGAAGGCCGGCAAGCCCGCGAAGGCCAAGGCCGACGGCAAACTGAGCTGCATCGACGCGGCCGCCAAGGTTCTGGCTGACGCCAAGGAACCGATGACGACCAAGGCGATGATCGAGGCGATGGCGGCCAAGGGACTCTGGTCGAGCCCGAACGGACAGACCCCGGCCGCGACTCTGTACAGCGCCATCCTCAGGGAGATCAAGGTGAAGGGGAAAGAGTCGCGGTTCAAGAAGGCGGATCGGGGGTTGTTCGGGGTGAACGGGTGACGACGCTCGGTGCCGGACAGACGCCCCACGTGCGAGACGTGCGGGCGTTTTGTCGTTGGGGCGGGGCGAACCGGGGAGGCAGGTCGCGGCGTGGTGCCAGCGTGGGCGACCGGACTCGGGCAGGCGACGGAACACATGTAATTCCAGAACAACCGTCTACCCGCTTCCGTGGAAGCCACTGAAGGTCTCATTGCGTGGTTTCCTGTTCATTTCCCCCGTCCAACCGACCTAGCCAGCGGTCAGCTTTTCGCAGACAGATGTAACGAATGCTGGCGAGCAGCGCGGCGTAGCACACGAAATTCGCCAGCACCGCGCTCCACGGCTCACCGAGTTCTTGCAGGCTATCGAACTCATTGAAGGGGATGATCGAGGCCGGGCTGAAAAGCGACAAACCGGCAATTAAGGTTTTGTAGCTCTGTCCAAGTATGATCGCTAGCGGCATAGCCACGAACAGCAGCGGCACGACGCACCAGACGACTAATGTCCCCGCGGCTCCGACGATCGCTCTCGCCTGCGTGCGAATTGTCATTCCGGCCGCTAGCGACAGCCACGCGATCAACGGCAGATAAATCGTCACCGACAATACCGAACTCGCCAAGTACAACGGCAGCCTGAATTCGTGGTATGAATTGCGGTACGGCATATCCATATTCCATTTCGTGGCGCAATGAAAGTAGAAGATCGTGCCGAACGGCGCCAGCAGAACGAACATCAACCGCCGGACGGCGCAGTACTTCTGCTCGACGATCTCCCGTCCTGTCAGCGGCGTCGTGCACAGCACATCAAGCGTCTGATGCGACTTTTCCCCCGCGATCAGACTGGCGGCGTGGACGGCCACCATCAGTGCGGCGATCCCCCAAAGCACAAACAGCATCACCGCCAGAGCGTCCGGGTTGGAGCGGTAGGTCCCTCCCGGAAAGGCGATGATGAAGCACAGCGCGGCGACCGGGATCTCAAGGGCCAGAAAAACGCGCACGAGATAGCGAGGCCGTCCCAGCGATCGTTTGTGCGTCTCGCGCCAAGCGATGGGCTGTCCTTCAGGAACCGACGCTTCATCAATTCCCAGCACGATTCCGCGAGTGAAACGGTTGTCGTTCAGTCGATGAAAGATCCGATCGATGGTCTTGAACGTGCCGAGCAAACTGTTCCGAGGGGGCAAAAAGGCGCGACTTACGAGGAAGTGTCGGGCCAGAGCGAGGCATAGTGCACTGGCCGTCATGATGACCCCCGACTGGACCGACAGCGGCCAGAAGTGGCTCACAGAGCGGAAAGCTGTTGGTCCATCGATCCACATTGCAAAGCCGCAAAACGGCAGAATGATCACGGGGACAAAGGCGATACCCAGCCCGCGCTGGAACGAATTCATAAACGCGTCGACTTTTATCCCCAGGAACTGCGCGCTAAGCCATAGCAGTAACGGGCCTCCCAGCAACACGAGACTCAGTAAATACGACCCAACGAACGCCCCGACCGTCGTGCGAAAAAACGCCGAGCACAATAAGGCCAGCGTCCCCATCTGAAACACTGTCAGAAACAGCATCCATGTCGCACCGAAAAGCTGTGGAATTGTGATCCCCCCCAGGCTGTAAGCGAACGCCATCAAAGGGAACGACAGTAATAGGAAGCCGAGCATCGGAATCACCCGACTCAACAGTTTCTCCATGACGATTGTCCCGGGCCCTAACCGCGTGAGGAATAGAAGCGGCAAACTGCCCCGTTCTTTTTCCAGCGTCAGGACGCTACAGGTGATTGCCGGCATGAACAGGTAGACCCCGGCGAATTGCAACCGGACCACCGCCTCGAACATCTCGCGGCCTTTGCCCAAGACGGCGAGCGGGCTGGCCGACCCCACTTGCAGAATGTCGAAAAACAACACGAATGCGGACAGGAACAACAGCGTTGCGTAGACGACGCGGATCACATAGGTCCGCTTTCTGGCGGCCTGCTCGATCAGCTCCTTCGACAATAGTGGCAGCCCGAAGTTCGTCGGCATTCGTACCATTGCGTCTCGGGCGTCATCGCCACGCGGTGAATTCCGTTGTCGTCTCCAGCGATTCTAGCACTTCACTCTAACATCGTCGAAGCCAGGACGGCCCACGTTCACGTGTGAAAACCTCGCCTTTTGCTGTCCGAAGCTCCCGAATCGCCACGAGCTGGCGGTAGATCCGTAAGACGAATCTCAATTCGACTGCTGCGACAATCAGCATCGCGGCCTCCAAGCCGCTCCCCAGCGGTGGCGGCTGCCGGATCGAGAATCGGCGGGAACGGTGGTCGATGCGTGGGCGCTGGCGGCGGGCCTCCGCTGTTCGATCTTCCGGTCCCAGCGCCAAGCCGGCTAGAATGCCGAAATGAGCGAGAAACAGAATCCATTATCTGTGCGATCGGCTTCGGTAAGCATTCGACTGATTCATCCCGGCGATATCCGATCAAAACGCGAATAACTCCCCGACCGCATCATCCTCCACCGCGATATGCAAATACGCCGACGTGCTCGACACGTTGGCATGCCCTGCGGCGTCCCGCGCCTCGGCGAGTTTTCTGTCGCCAGCGAGCGCGTGCGAGATGAATGTATGCCGCCCGTGGTGGATCGTCAGCGTATCCAGGCGGTCGCGGCCGAGGACCTTGCACGCCGTGCGGAACCGGCGAGGGAGCGTGTGGCGGGAGAGTCGAGAGCCGCGGCGCTTCTCGATGAGCGAGCCGACGAAGGACTCGTCAGGCGTGGCGCCCTGACGAAGCCGCTCTTCCTTCCACCGCTTCAGATCGGCCAGCGTTCCGGAGTCCCACCACAGCGGGACCATGCGGGGGCCGACCGCCTTTCGACGCACCTTGCCGAATTCGCAGATGGGGGCGCGAGGGGTCGAGACGGACATCCGACAACCGCAGGCCGGCGATCTCGGAGACCCGCAGGCCGCAGCAGCACGACAGGCGGACCAGGATCAGGTTGAGCCAGGTGTTCGCGGATCGCGGGGCCTTCCCCGCCAGGTCGGCCAACACGGCGGCCAGTTCGCGGCGGGAGAGGATCTTCGTGGCGTCGACGCGGATCGGGGAGCCGAGGTGCATGTTGTTCTCCGGGGGATGGTTCGGGCCTACCCTCGCACGGCTTTCCGGCACATCAACCATTTCGTTCTCGAACGTCTCACGCATCACCTGCAACGTCGGAGTCAACGGCCTTTCCGGCCGCCGAAAGGGGTGTCCTGCTACGCACAACTGCTCCGCCTGGGACTGGAACTGCTGTAACTGACATCAGAAACTCTCTGTGCATGCCCTGTGCCTGCTGCATGATGGACAAGCTTCGCGGCGCAAAGAAAAAAACGGTTAGCAGCACGAAACACGGAAAGGACGGGAGGCCTCTTCCGTCCGTGTCCCTGATTCTCTGCGGTTCTATGTGCTGATCATATTTTCCGCTGTTTCTTTTTATTTAATAATAATATATCTTTACATTGTACATAGACGTGGTACAATGTAGTTTATGAGACGTCGCAAAAAAGAATGCCGATGAGATGGCCGGCGGTTTGCGGGGGGCTGGCAGAGGGGGAGGGCCGGGATGGCCGCCTGCGAAAAGCTTCGGCCCGAGAGCGACGCAGAGCATCGGTACGTGCGTTCCCACGCGGAGCGTGGGAACGAGAAAACGCCGTCGCTGTGGGCTCCGGGTTTAACGAATCGATCGCAATCCGCGTTTCGTCGTCGGCCCTGTTCCCGTTCGATTTGGCCGACTGCCAAGGGGCGGCACGCGGGGTTCTGGGTTTCTGTGACTTGGGGACTTTCCGCCGGCGCGCATTTCGCAAGAATTGACGGGGCACAGTCCGCAAAGCCTGGGTGTGCGCCGGAAAAAAATTTTGGAAGTTGAATTCTTAGGCGAACAGGCGCAGAAAATGCCGAAATTTGAACCGCAGCTCGCTGAGGACAGGGAACTCGCCGAGGACAGGGGAACCGACGACTGGGAGATGGACGGATGCGTGCCGGAGCCCCTCACGATTGGAGCGAGGGCCTCACGATTGGAAGAAACGTGGGAGTTTTCCAATCGTGAGGGGTGCGCGCGACCCCCTCACGATTGAGGGGCCAGCCCCTCACGATTGGAGAGAGCCCCTCACGATTGAAGAAAACGGGAGAAAATGGCACGGATCAGCAGTCTCCCACAAGCTGGACGTCATGTTCTCCGAGTGGGGAACACGAAACGCGCTCAGTCTCCCCCTTTTTGTCTCTGCGCTCGTCTGCGACCACTGCGGTTACCTCCGTCCGTCGTCGTTCGGCGAGTTGGCGGAGCGCCTGCCGGAACGCGGAATGAGGTGGAAGCAGAGCGTCGCTACGTGCGTTCCCCACGCGGAGCGTGGGAACGAGATAAGCCAGGGTGTGCGGCGGCTCGCGCAATAAAGCTACCACTGGGTCGTAGTAGCCCACACACCAGAGCAGCACGGCCAGCCACTGTCATCGGAATGGACCAAACCGACGTTCGATGATCGAGGCGCCGTGTCTTCCGCAAATGTACGCTCCTGTCCAGATGGCTAACGACACTGCCGGGTGGCCGATCAGGCACCCGATTGGCCGTTGAAACACCGCTCGCGACTCCAGAAACGGACGTGCTGCGTCGAACGAGATGTTGCGGCAGAGCGCGGAGCCATGACCAGGCGAAGGGCCCAGTTCGTCGATCTCGGACCGGTACAGGAAATGCACAGTTGTGAAGGCATTGAAGGCAGGATCGTTGCGTCCGATTCCAGGATTGAACCGTTTCGGTTCGGTGTGGATTTCAAGGAGCCCGGCAATGATGGGCAATTCGAGATTTCGGAATCAAGTCGTCGTCGGGATGTTCGCGATCGCTCTCTTGAGTGGCCTCGGCCTGGCTTGGGTCAGCCACGGGGAAGCGACGGCGCTGGGAACTGCCGATGTGGGAAAAAAAGGGGATGCGGATCGCCGCGCCTCGCGGGGGGAGGATCTGGCCGCGGAGTTTCGGCAGGCGGCCCGCAGCGCGTTGCCAGGCATCGTCTCTATTGAAACGGTCATTCGGGCGCCGGAACAGACAAACGGCGGAGCCAACGGCCTCTCGGAACAAATTCCATTCCCCGGATTGGAGCAACCCCGCGATCGCGAATCGTCTTTAAGAGGACAGGGCCACGCTTCCGGATTCGTGATCGACCGCTCCGGCCTGATCATGACCAGCAATCACGTGATCGCCAACGCGGAGCGAATCAAAATTAAACTGGCCGACGGCCGCGAGTTTCTCGCCACCGAAGCCAAAGGAGACCCGCGCACCGACGTCGCCATCGTACGGATCAAGCCCGAGGGAGAACTGCATGCACTGCGGCTGGGCAACAGCGATGCCATCGATATCGGCGACTGGGTCTTGGCGGTGGGGAGCCCGCTGGGGTTCGATTTGACGGTCACGGCCGGAATCATCAGCGCCAAGGGCCGGGGTCCGGGGATCACCGCTCGTGAAGACTTTCTGCAAACCGACGCCGCCATCAATCCCGGCAATAGCGGCGGCCCCTTGGTGAACCTGCGAGGTGAAGTGATCGGCATGAATTCGGCGATCGTCACCCGCAGCGGAGGCTATGAAGGAATTGGTTTTGCCGTTCCGATCAATCTGGCCCGCTGGGTGGGCGATCAATTGGCCAGCCGGGGGGCCGTGAAGCGGGCTTACCTGGGGGTGGCAGTGCAAGCGGTCGACCAGGATCTGGCGCGACAGCTTCACATCGCCGTCGGACACGGAGTCGCCGTGACCCAGGTGGCTCCGCACTCGCCCGCGGCAGCGGCCCACCTCGAACCGGGCGACGTCATCGTTCGTCTGGAGGGCACGGCGGCGCATAGCCCGCGCGAGTTTATGGGGCTCGTCGAGAAGCTGACGATCGGACACAAATACAGTCTCACGATCCTGCGCAACGGCAAGGAGCAGGAAGTTGTCTTCGAAGCGAAGGAGCTGGCGGTCGGTAACGTCGTTGCCCAGGAAGAGAAACCGGTTGGCGCCGAAGAATCAGCGGCCTGGAAGTCGGAGGATCTGGGCATCGAGATCGCCGACCTGACTCCCGATGTAGCCAAGCAATTGGGTTACCACAACTTATCGGGCGTGGTCGTCATTGCGGATAAGAACGGCAGCCCGGCCGCCGAGGCTGGAATCCGGCCTGGAATGGTCATCGACAGAGTCGGGCAACGGCACGTCGGCAACGTCGCCGAGTTCCGCGACGCGATCGGCCGTCATTCGACAGCCAACGGCGTGCTGCTATTGGTGCATACGCCGCAGGCATCGCAGTTTCTCGTGCTTCACATTCGGCACGGCGACTCCGAATAATCGACCGGTTTTTGTCCGTTGCGGTAGCCGAAAAATCGACCAGGAATCATTTCAGCGATGAACGCGTGAACCGCGATTCCCATGCATTATTCGCGTGGCCCCGCGGCGATGCCGGATGTATTTGTTTCCTCTCGTCCAGACGCCACCAGGATCTCTGCGGCATATTGTCGGACCTTCTCGATCGCCGTCACAATCTGCTGCAGCTCTTCGTCCGACCCCAGCAGCACCGGATGATGCAGCGTCAGCACTCTCTCGTCGGCCTGCGTGGCGTGGGGCATGTCACCCGACGATCGGAAGCGCCGCGACGAATGCGTCTTGTGCAGCGCGCGAAAGCCTGGATCGAGGGCGATCCCCTCCGCACGGACGGCCGCGGCAAACGTGTCTCGCGACAAACCGGCAAACGCCGTCGGATCATACTGGAACCCGACTTTGTAAAACCCAGGCTGCGAATCGGAGGGGGGATTTCGAAACATCGACAATCCAGCAGCGCCGGCGATGAACCTCATGAGCCGCGCGACGGCGGCGGCCCGCCGGGCATTCGCAGCGACGAGTGCGGCCCACTGCGGAAGCACGACAGCCGCTTGCAACTCCGAAAGGGGATAGGCGTCGTTGCCACGCTGCGTGTACAGCCGGACGCGCTGCGCCACATCGTCCCGTGAGGTGATCAGAGCGCCCCCCCGCCCTGCCGAAATCAGCTTACTCCCCCCGAAGCTCAGCACTCCCGCGTCGCCCCACGCGCCGGCCAGCCGGCCGTGAATCCGAGCGCCGGGCATTTGCGCCGCGTCTTCGATGACCGGCAACTGATGCACGCCCGCCAGGCGCATCACGACCGGCATGTCGACCACTCCGCCGTGCAGATGCGAGACCACGATCGCTTTCGTTTTCGGACCGATCGCCGCGGCGAGACAATCGGCGTCCAGATTCCAGTTCTCCAGCCGCACGTCGACCAGCACCGGCGCGCCCCCGACCGCCAACACGTCCTGAAAATTGCCTTTGAAGTCATAGGCGGCCAGGATCACTTCATCGCCGGCTTTGATCCCCACTCCCCGCAACGCCAATTCGACGGCCGCCGTTCCACTCGAACAGAGGATCACATGACGGGCGGCATGGAATTCCGCCAGCACCTCGGTCAACGCGGCGACGTGCGGCCCGTGATACCGGCCCCACGACCCATCGGCCAGCGCCTGCTGCACCGCGGTTTCCACGGCGGGACCTCGTAGCGGCCAATCGGGCGGCCCCCCCGGCCGTACGGCTGTTCCACCCAGAATCGCGGGTTTGTCGGTGCCAGAGGACATCGGAGAAGGTTCCCGTGCATTTGTGATCTGCGCCGGCCTGAATCTGAATCAACGACCGGAATCGTCTCGCTGTCATCCGGACTGAGCGAAGTTTATGATTGTAAGCATTCCACGCAGGCACGTCCCGCGTTTCAGCACAATCGACCTTGAGATCGACATTTCATGACGCACCAGATCCGGTTCATCATGGTCGGCGGATTCCTCGGCGCGGGGAAGACGACGACTCTCGCGCGCCTCGCGCGGCACTACCAGCAGCGCGGCCTGAACGTCGGAGTGGTCACCAACGACCAGGCAACCGACCTGGTCGACACCAATACGCTGCGTGCGCAGGGGTTCGACGTCGGCGAAGTCGCCGGGTCGTGTTTCTGTTGCAACTTCGACGGCTTGATGGGCACGATCGAGAAACTCGGTCACGACCGCCGGCCCGACGTGATCCTCGCCGAGCCGGTCGGCAGCTGCACCGACCTCGTCGCCACGGTCGTACAGCCGCTGAAGGGCTTGTTCGAGGCCGAGTTCAGCATTGCACCATACAGCGTGATCCTGAAACCGAGTCACGGGGCGAAGATTCTGCGCAATGAAGCGGGCGCCGGGTTCTCGCCCAAGGCCGCTTATATCCTGAAAAAGCAACTCGAAGAGGCCGATGCCATTCTCATCAATCGAATCGATGAGCTCGATCCGCAGCAGGTCGAAGAACTGGTCGAACTCGTCGACAAGCAATATCCCGGACGGCCGATCCTGAAACTTTCGGCCCGCACCGGCGCGGGGTTCGAGGCGCTGTGGGCCTTGCTCGATCAGCAAGGGGATTTCGGCCGCCGCGTGCTCGACATCGACTATGACATCTACGCCGATGGCGAGGCGGAGCTGGGCTGGTTGAACTCGAGCATCCGCGTTGCCGCAGCCGAAGAGTTCGCGATGGACGATTTGCTGCTCGACGTGGTGCGGCGGCTGGCCCGCGACCTCGACCGAAGCGGGGCCGAGACGGCCCATCTCAAGACAATCGGCTTGTGGGAAGGCTTTTTCGGCGTGGCGAACCTGATCAGTCGCGACCAGGTTCCCGAACTGTCGCTGCCGTCGAACTGCCGGGTTCGCGAATTCGATCTGATCGTGAACGCCCGCGTGGCAACCGCGCCCGAAGTGCTGGAGACCGCGGTGCGCTCGGTCGTGCAGGAGGCGTGTTCGGCAGCCGGGGCGACCGCCGATTTCCGCCAGACGCAGTGCTTCCGGCCGGGGCGTCCGACCCCCACGCACCGTTTCGCTGACCCCGCTCAGGTTCGGTAGTAGCAAGCTCGTCAAAGTGGCAGCGTCAGGAAAATGAACAATCTGGGGAACTTCCAGGAAGATGGGCAGTCTAATCCTCACAGTCCCGTGCGCGCGAACCCCTTGAATCACAGGTCTTTCTGGAGAATCTGCCATGTCTCGATCACTGAAAGCAACGGGGGCTTCTCTTGCCATCCTGCTGGCGGCGTGGATTGTGCAACTCGCTCCCGGATCGGCCGATGACGCCG
>DASYAR010000315.1:0-1534 GCA_036501235.1 Planctomycetaceae bacterium | reverse complement strand
CCGCAATGCCGGGTTGCCGCCGAAGTGCAGAATTTCGTCCCCTCGCAATTCACCAAGACCCGCGAGCAAAAAAAGGCCCTGCGGGTGATGTGCCGCGAGATCCAGCTCGGTTTTGCCGCTGCATCGCTGGCCCTGGACGACGCGGGCATCAAGGAAGGCGATATCGCGCCGGAACGCCTGGGAGTCGAATTCGGGGCCAATCTGATGCTCAGTCCGCCCGCAGATCTGGCGGAAGCCGAGGCGGCTTGCTCAGATCCGGCGACACATGACTTCAACTATGATCGTTGGGGAGACGTAGGACTGGGGCAGATGTTCCCGCTGTGGCTGCTCAAATTCCTGCCCAATATGCCCGCCTGCCACATCGGGATCGCCGCCGACGCCCGCGGCCCCAATAATTCGATCACCATCGACGAAGCTTCGGCCAACCTGGTGATGGGAGAATCACTGCGGGTCATCGCCCGCGGCCATGCCGACGTGATGATCACCGGCTCGACCGGCACTCGCGTGCATTCGGTCAAGTCGATTCACGCCATGATGTGGGACAAACTGGCTAATTTCGAAGATGATCCGGCAACCGCCTGCCGGCCTTTCGACCGCACCCGGACGGGGCAGGTCGTCGGCGAAGGGGCGGGAGTGCTGATCGTCGAAGACGACGGCCACGCCCGCCGGCGCGGCGCGAAGATTTACGGGCGAATCCTGGGGGCCGGGTGTGCCTGCGTTTCGTCGCTGTCGGGTCAAGGAGACACACGGCGGGCGCTCGCCCAGGCCATGCGGCTGGCGCTTCAGGACGCCGGTCTGAAACCCTCGGAAATCGGCCACATCAACGCCCACGGGCTGTCGACGGTCGAATCCGACAAGCACGAGGCACAGGCAATTCACGACGTCTTCGGCGACATGGCGACGAAAGTCCCGGTCACTGCCCTCAAGAGTTATTTCGGAAACTGTGCCGCCGGGTGCGGGGCGCTCGAACTGGCCGGTTCGTTGGCCGGCCTCGCGCATGGCCTGGTTCCGCAGACCCTCAATTACCGCCATCCGGACCCCGAATGCGCCCTGTCGATCGTGGCCGGCGAACCGCTCAAAGTCACGAATAAGACGTTCCTGAAGATCAACGTGACGCGCATGGGCCAAGCCAGCGCCGTCGTCATCGCCGGCGCGTAAGATAGGTCGGACTTTCCCGCCTGATCTACTTTAGTTTGCAAACTGCTTTAGTTTGCAAACTGCCCGAGCTCGAAACACGCCCCGCGGTAGGCCGAGAGCGTGTATTCTTTCGACGCAACGCACTGCCGGAACGACTCGGCCGCTTTGGCCGCGTCGTCTCGCAAAAGCTGCTTTTGCCCGGCGAAATAGTGGGCTTCGCAACCTTGGCGGGCCTTATCGCGGGGCGTCGTGGCACTCGCCGCAGCGTCGAGCAGATTCTGCTCATCCACCTGGTCGAGCAGGTACGCGCAGACCTTGGCGACCCAACCGGTCGGCGGGGTCTTGCCGTTCATTGTCGCATCCAACAGCGCCCGCGATTCGGCCGTCATCCCTGAGC
>DASYAR010000314.1:0-19366 GCA_036501235.1 Planctomycetaceae bacterium | reverse complement strand
GCACGCACGAGAAAGAACGAACAGTACCCCGGCCGGATATTCGACAGGCGGCGCGCCGTTTCCAAAGTCGTGAACAGATAAGGCATCGTGATGAAGCCGGTGATTCCGCGAGTCTGCGCCGCCAGCCGGGCGTGATGGCCGTTGACTTCCACCCAGTCGCCGATTTTCGGGTTCCCGAGTTTTTTCAGGTCGACTTCGTCGAAACTCACTGCGTCCGGACGCGTCAAATCGGCAGTGGACCCCGCCGCGAACCGCCAGGCTGCGCCCAACATGCTGCGGGGATGCGAACCCACCAGCCAGACGTCTTCCATGCGGCCGCCGGCCAAGGTCGCCGTCCCTTTGCCGACGATATACGCTTCGACGCGGTCGATGCCTGGCAGCGCCCGGACGCGATTCATCCAGATTTCGGGAATGTCGCGGGCCAGGTCGACGTTGTCCACGTGCTTCTGGCCGATCCACAAATCGGCGTCACAGTGATCGACGAGCAGGCTGGCTTTCCGCATCAGTCCCAGATACAGCCCTCCCTGGATGTTCATGAGGACGAGCGCAAAGACCACCCCGGCGACGCCGGTGAGCAGTTTGCCCCGGTCTGATGCAAGCGTTTTCAGCGCGAATGAAAGCATAGTGATTCCAGAGCAGCGGAATCTAGCACATTCGGGGAAAACGCGAATAGCCCATTTTACCGCTGCATCCCGGGCCGTGCAGTAAGTCGCCATTAAGCCGACTACCAGATCCAACTGATCTGTGGGGACGCCTGAATTAACGGATCTTTGGTCAACAGCGTCGCGCTCAGGCGCTTAGCAGCGAGGGCGATCAAGCGATCGTGCATTTCCGGAATCTCGGCAAAGCCCGCCAGATTCTCGATACCGTCAAGAACGACCGGTTCGATTCGATACGCTGAGTCAGCTCGAATTGCGGCGACGATCGCGGGGAACTGCTCATCCTGTCCGAGTTTCTTAAGAAGGAAGTACAACTCGGCCAATACGATGTGTGAAATCACCAACAGCGCTTGGCCCGTTTCACCATCCTCGATCGCTTTCTTGGCCGCAGGTGATAACTTTCCGGGGACGGAGAGATGCCAATAAAGGACATGAGCGTCCAGCAAGTACACGTTCATTCTGCCAGTTCCCAACTGGCTTGCGTCGATTCCCGGCGAATTCGGCGGATAGAGTCCATGACGTCTTCAGACTCGGTTGTAGGAGAGGGAAATCGGCCCGATAAACTGACTGCAGTGCGTGCGGGGGACAACCCGCTCGGCTGCACGATGATCACGACTTCAGCGTCACCCGGCGGCAAGTCACAGGGAATGTGCAGGTCGATTGTACCATCAGCAGCGATCGTGGTACGCATCGTCAATGTTTTCATGAGACGCCTCTCTCGGTCTGCATCGGGGTCATACGGATTTGATTATTGCGGGCGGCAACTGCTTGTGGCTCCTAGCTCAGTTTAACAATTACCGCGAGAAACCGACATAATCCAGGAGATCGTGCGAACCACTTATCGCTGTGGACTTCACCAATTAAATTCGATGATGCGACACAGTGCCGCGGCGATATCCCGGCGTGTGACTTGCGCTGCCGGACCGAACCGCCCTTCGGCCAGGGGCAACAACCTGGCACGCACTGTGGCATAGATGGCGGAGCGCGTCGCCGGCGTTTCATCAACCAGATCGTCGATTTCCAAAGCCTCGGCCGGCAGTCGCTCGCCGCGGTAAAGTTCGTACGCACGGGCCAGAATGGCGGCCGCCTCGCGGCGGCTCAGCACGGCCTCGCCGTCGAAGGCATTTTGCCGATCGAGGGCGAACAGGCCGGCCCCGATCACTGTTTCCAGCTCGTCATAATGCGGCGAAGCGTCGTCGAGATTGGCGATGCGCGGCGGCGGTGCACGCGAGGGTTCGATGTGAATGAACCGCGCCAGGGCGCCGGCCAGTTCGCCGCGCGTGATCGCCGCACCGGGTCGCAAATGGTTCTTGTCATCGGCGAGCAGCAGTCCGCGAAACCAGACTGCCTGGCATGCCGTTCGGGATTCGTCGTCGGGCAGGTCGATGGGAACGGCATCGACTGAAGGCCGCAGTCCGGTAACAATCGGTTCGACGTCGAGTCGCACCGAGACGATCGCATTGCTGTACTCACCCCGGACGTATCCTCCATAACAACGAGTCTGGTCTGTCTTGGTGAATGTGAATCGATACCCATGCGCAAAATGGTGGACGTGCTTGAGCGTCACGCCAACCTGCTTGCGGCGGGTATTTTCCGCCAGACCCATGAACAGGGCGTAAGCCACGGCTCCTTCGCCGGCGATGTCGGGAATGAGATGATTGCCGTTGAGGTCTTCCTGGCCGGCGAGAATCTGTTGCTTGGCGCGGTCGATTACGGCTTGTCCGGTGCGCGGGTCGAACCGATCGCCTTGTTCGAGAGCCGAGACGATGACATTTGCCAGCCGGCAGCCGAGCGGACCATCCGTGCACTTTGCCTGGTCGGTGTCGATGATCGTCACGGACCCGGCTCCCACCACTTCGAACGAACCGTCGGGGTCCACGTCGATGGCCGTGTTTTCGTCGATCCCAAAACCAAAGCGGCAGCGCCGCTCGATCGCCGCGCGAGCCAGACGTCCCAGCCTTCCCCGGTACTGGTTGAAGTGCTGGTCGACCATGCCGCCTCGAAAGAACCCGAGCCCGCTGGAAACGTGCAGGCCGCGACGTGCTTCGTGGCCCGACAGACCGTAGTCGAGCGCGTCGAATCCTTCATCGAGCGAATCGGCCGGCAAGCCCGAAACGGCCAGCATCAACTCGCTTTGCACGGCCGCCCCGGCGCTCGAACCGGCAATGATTCCGCCGCGGCGAAAAACGTCCCGCATGGCCGTCAAGACCGGACGCTCAGTCCCATCGGGGGCAATGAGCGCAGTCGTCACGCGCCGCTGGTCCCCCCCGGCGACGAAGAGCCCTGTGCAGTGCCGCACTTGTTCCACAAGCTGCGGGTCGAATGCTTTCTGGCCCGCATTGAACGGCGTGAGATCCAAGATATCGATGCGGTCGGCAGACATCCCGCAGCGGACGAGCATCTCGGCGATTCTGCGCGCAGGATCCAGAGAACGGCTGGCTGTGGGCAGGATGCCGATGCGGGCGCGTTCGAGTCCCCCCGCGCCGTCGATCAACCTCGAGTAAATGTCGACACTTGTCCGCCGCGTCCCGCCGCCAATGATCAGCAATCTGCCTTTGGGAGCATCCTCAGCGAGCGACACGGTGACTGCGAGCCAGCGAGTCATCGCCAGCATGATGGCCATCCAGCAGCAGAATCGGATGGCAACTCGTCGCATCGTGCGGTCCTCACAGGGCGGATCGTTGGATTATGGCCCGCAGTATTGCTTGAGCAATTCGGGCAGGCTGGCCGAAAACCGGCTCCGCGGCATCACTTCGGTACAACCAGCCTCGCGCGCCTCTTGCAGGCGCGCCGTCGCCACGTGCGATCCGAACGCCACCACCGGCAGCGTCCGTTCGGATTTGAAATTCCGCAAAAACGACGACACATCCAATCCCGCATCGGCCAGATCGATGAACACGCACTGGCAATGCTCGTCGTCGGCCAGCCGCGCGGCGGTTTCCGCATCACCGACGACCTGCAAATTGATGCCCAGTGCGGCCGCAGTCCCCGTCACTTTGCTCGTGAAGAACAAATCGCGGCTGATCAACAAGGCTGTCGGGTGATCGGGTTCGGATTCCATAGTCTCAATTGTAGCTCCATTCGCTTCTGTGTGGCAGGGTCAAAAGTCGAAGCGGTCGATGTTCGACTTGTCGAATTTGAACGGCTGACCGAGCAGGATGTTGTCGTCGGCAATCTGCAGCGTGCCCAGGCGGCCGGCGGTGAATTCGGTCGCGCCCTGGTGCAGCGTGCCATTCTTCAGCGCACAGGCCGCATAGATTGTCAGATAGCCGAGGTCCATCGTGTTCCACAGGATCACCGTCTCGGTGATGCCTTCGTGCACGAATCGCTTGTTGTCATTCGGCAGGCCCAGGCCGATCACCTTGACGTCCTGCCGTCCCGATTGCTTCACCGCTTCGGCCGCACCCGGCACGGCAGGGGAACAGATGGCCATGATCAATTTGACTGCCGGATGCGCGTTGAGGATCGCCTGCGTCGCCTCGAACGCTTTTTTCTGCTGATCGTCGCAGGGACGCACGACCGCCAATTTGATGTCGGGATACTTTTCGCTCAAGCGCGACTCGATGTGCTTGCGCCATTCGTTCTGGTTTCCCGCCGTCAGCGAAGCCGTAATCACGGCGAATTCGCCGGCACCCCCGAGGACGCGGGCCGCTTCGTCCATCAAGGCGTTGCCGATCCCCTCGGGAGTGGCCTGATTAACGAAGAAGTCTCGCGCGTCAGGTTCAGTATCGGCGTCCCAGGTGACGACGATGATACCTCGCTGCCGCGCTTTCCGCAGGACGCTTGCGAGCCCTTCCCGGTTCTCGACGGCGACGGCGATCACGTCGACTTGCCGGGTGATCCACGTTTCGACCACTTCGTTCTGCTTGGCAGGGTCGGTATCGGTCGGCCCGTCCCAGATCAGGTTGATGCCCAGTTCGGCCGCCGCTTCGTCGGCCCCTTTCTTGCAGGCAATAAAGTAGGCGTTCCCCTTGCTTTTGGGCATCATGGCCACCGTGATCTTTTTGGTTCGCGGCGAACTCCCCTCGGCGGCCGGCGCAACAGCAGATCGTGGGCCGGCGGCGGTCGCATCCCGCACCGATTTGGCGAGTTGCCAGTTGCTCGCCGCGATGAGCCCCGCGGCCGCCAGGATGACCGCGCACAATGCCGCCAGTTGCGTGTTCCGCATCGAAAACTCCTCTTCTCTATTTGTCGAATCCTGTTGGTGAATTGATTGGCGCCGACGCAGGACAGACCCACGGTGCGTGTCGATGATAATCGCCGCCAGCAGCAGCACTGCGATGAGCGCCCCGGCCGCTTCGGCCGGCTGATCGGCCAGCCGAATTCCGTTTTGCAACACGGCGATGGCCAGTAGCCCGAGCAGCGTCCCCAAGATCGTCCCACGGCCGCCGAAGATCGACGTGCCCCCCAGGACGACCGCCGTGATGGCCGCCAATTCGTAGTTGGTCCCCGCGTCGGCCTTGGCCTGCCCGACATGCGAGACGTAAATCACGGCCGCCGTCCCCGCCGCCAGTCCCGAAATCACGTAGGCAATGGCCGTGCACCGCTCGACTCGAATGCCGGCATAGCGCGCTCCGGCCCCCGAATAGCCGATCGCCGACCAGGCCCGGCCCAGCGTCGTGGCGTGCACGAGCAGCCACAGTCCGATCGCCCACGCGGCAAACAACGGCAACTGGGTGGGCAGAAAATCGAACCAGTATCCCTGTCCGACAAATAAGAATGACTCGGGGAACCGCGTGAAGTTATCGACGCCGCCGGTCAACCCTTCTGCCAGGCCGCGAAACAAGGAGTACGAACCGAGCGTGACGACCAAGGGCGGCGCCTTGAGACGGGTGATGACGAGTGCGTTGAGCGCGCCCCCCAGTCCGCCGGCACAGACTGCGCCAGCCGCCGCCGCACCGATCGGCCAGCCGGCGTCGCGCCACAGCTTGCCGAGGACAACGGCGCACAGCCCCAGCAGCGACCCGACCGACAGGTCGATTCCGCCGGTGATGATGACGGGCGTGAGGGCCAGGGCCAACAGGCCGATCTCGACGCACAGGCGGCCGATCTCGAAGGCGTTTCCACGCGTAAAAAAATTCGTTCCCAGGACGGCGAACACGGCGATCTCGACCAGCAGCAACACCGCCAGTCCGCTGGACTGATGCGCTTTTCGGCTGGGGTTAATGTCAGGGATGTTAATGCCAGGCAACATTGTTCGTTACGATAGTTACGCCACAGATGGACACAGTCGATCTCGAATCAAATCTCGCGACTGCGGGGATCCGATGACTTTGCCACCGCACCGTCACTTGGAATTTTGAGCCCTGTCGTAGAACGGCGCAACGGATGCCCGACAAACGAAACGGCGGCCAGGATCACGAGTCCCTGGATGGCCCGCTCCCATTGCGGCTGGACTCGAAGGAAGACGAGCGCCGGGCCGATCGTCGCCAGCAACAGCACCCCCAGCACCGTTCCCAGAATCGTCCCGCGCCCCCCCGTGACGGCGGTCCCTCCCACAACGACGGCGGCAATCGCCTGCATTTCCAGACCGTTTCCGGCATTCGGGTCGACGTCGGCGAATCGCACGTCATTCAGCAGCGCCGCCAGGGCCGACAGCGCTCCTGATGCCACGAACACGCCGCCCACCACCCGTTGCGGACGAATTCCCACGAGGCGCGCCGCTTCGGGATCGCTCCCCGTGGCGTAAATGGCCCGTCCGCCTCCCAGATTGGCGAGCCCCCCTGCCGCCGCCAGTGCCACCGCGCCCGCGATTCCGACCACGAGCCACTGACCAGCCGTCTGTGACAATCCAAACCACTGAAATCCGAGTGGCAGGTTGCGGACGAATTCCCCTTCCCGGACGTAACGCAGAGTTTCGCGCACGGCAACCAGCGTGCTGAGGGTCACGACGATGGCCGGCAGACGCAGCCCCGCCACCAGGGTGCCGTTGACCGCGCCCAGCAGCGTTCCGCAGGCCAGCGCCAGGGCGGCCGCCGCCGGCATCGGAAACCCCGCCTGCACCGCCAGCCCCGCCACCATGCCGCACAACGAAAACAACGACCCGATCGAAATGTCGATCTGTCCCGCCAGCATGACCAGCGTCATGCCCACGGCGGCCACCACGACTGGCGCCGCATTCACCAGGACGGCACGCAACTGCTCGCCGCTGTAGAACGACGGAGCGCACACGGCCAGCACACCCAGCATCACCAGCCATGCGCCACAGACCGACAGTTCGCGCCGGTAACGCTGCATTAGGCGGGGCCCTCGGCGGCGATGTGTCCGAGCGCCAGTTCGAGCAACCGTTCCTGCGTCGCGTCCGTCCGGTTCAACTCGGCTACGATCGTTCCCGCGTGCATCACGGCGATCCGATCGCTCATTCCCAGCACTTCGGGAAGGTCGGATGAAATCATCAGAATTCCCAGACCGCGAGAGGCCAGCTCGCACATGAGTCGATGAATCTCGGCCTTCGAGCCGACGTCGATGCCTTGCGTCGGTTCGTCGAGGATCAGGAGGGACGGGCTCGTCGCCAGCCAGCGCGCCAATGCGACTTTCTGCTGATTCCCACCTGAGAGTTGTGCCACGGGCGCTTCGATCGAAGACGCCTTGATTCCCAGCCGCTCGGCAAAATCAGTTGCCAGCCGGCGCTCGGCAGGAAAATCCAACAGTCCCCAGCGTGACAGACCCGGAAGCCGGGCCAATGACGTATTGGCCGCGACAGACAAGTCGAGTATCACGCCATGCCGGCGGCGGTCTTCGGGAACGCAGGCGATTCCCAATTTCGTGGCCTGTTGCGGTGAGTCGATCGCGACAGGCCGGCCGCGGAACCGGATTTCTCCGCCGTCGGCGGGTGAGAGCCCAAACAGCACGCGGGACAATTCGGTTCGCCCCGCTCCGACCAACCCTGCCAATCCGACGATTTCGCCGGCCCGGACCGTCAGGTCGACGTCGTGAACTCCTTCGGCCTCGCACGACAGCCCGCGGACTTCCAGCAGCGGTTCTCCCGTCGGAACGCTCGTCTTGGGAAATACGGATGACAGCTCGCGTCCCACCATCATGCGGATCAACTCGCCGCGGCTCGTTTCGGCCACGCGCGCCGTTCCGACGAGCCGGCCGTCACGAAAGGCGGTGACACGATCGGCGATCTGCGGCAATTCGTCCAGGCGATGCGAGATATAGATCATTCCTGCGCCGTTGGACTTGAGCCGGCGGATTAGAGAAAACAGATGCTCGGTCTCGCTGTCGCTGAGAGAGGCGGTCGGCTCGTCAAGAATGAGCACGCGGGCCTCGGCCGACACGGCCTTGGCGATCTCGACCAGTTGCTGCTGCGGCATCGTGAGCCGCCCGGCTTCGACGTCGGGATCGATGTCCGCGCCGACTTCCTCCAGAATTTGCGCGGCCCGTTGGCGGCGTGCCCCCCAGCGAACGCGCCGCCAGAAATGAGGCGTTTCCAGGCCGAATGCGATATTCTCGGCAACCGAAAGATCCGGAAACAGGGCCGGCTGCTGATAGATGGCGGCGATCCCTAAACTCCGCGATTTGAGCGGATCGAGATCGGCCACAACGCGCCCTGCGAATTCGATCGTCCCGGCATCGGGCTGATGCGCTCCGGTGATGATCTTCACTAGCGTCGATTTCCCCGCTCCGTTCTCGCCGACCAGCGCATGAACCTCTCCAGTGAGCAATTCGAACGCAACGTCGCTCAGGGCCTGTACGCCGCCGAACGCCTTTCGAATTCCGGTCAATTTCAATATCGGTTGCAAGAGCAGCTCGCGCGCCATGCCTGTCTCGGGCCCTGTTCGGAACACAGGATAGCACTGCGCGGTACACGAGCCAAATGAGTCGGCTTGCTGATGTGAACAAGACTGGAAACGACGGTCGGATGATCGCCGCACCAGTTGAATTCCATCTGGCAGCGGGCAGGAAACGACCCTGGAAACAGGATCAAGGATAACCGGTCCCCATCTGGAACAGCGCATTCACGGCGTTGAAGTCGAAATTGTTCCAGACGGTACCGTTCGGCCACGTGAGTCTGTCGTCCTGCCGCGTTCCCGTCATTCCCGTCAGGCTTCCACTGAGGGCGATGAACGTCGTGCGGGTGAGCATTTGAATCTTGAACGTGGCGCCGTTCGTATCGGTGAAGGTCACGGTCGGGAGTGGGGCATTGGTCTGGGTCCAGGACGATCCGTTGTTGAACGTCACCTTGCCGGGGCTGAACGTGGCCTGCAGGCTCCAGGCCGCAATGTTGTAGGTCGTCCCGCTGATCAGGGTGGCAAAGGCCCGAGCGCCGTCGGACTTGATGAACAACACCGTCGTGCCGTTCGTGTACACTTCTCCCTGGTTGCCGTTGGTCGGAGAGACGTAGTAGTCGGCGGTTACCGAGCTGGCCACCGGCGACGTCTGCAACCAGGACGAGTTGTTCGAGAAACTGATCTGGCCGGTGCCGATCGTGCCCGTAATGCCTGCGGCCGGAACATTGAACTGCGTGGCGCTGGTGAACGTCCCCAGCACCATGTTCGCATTCAGGATGGCCAACTGACTGGTGCCGTTCTGCACCAGGTATCGCGCGCCCGAGTCGCTTTGATTGGCGTAACTGGTGATGGTGACTGGCGACGAGCTGAGGAACGACAAGGTCCAGGCTGTGCCGTTGGAGAAGGTAATCTGCCCGGCCCCGATCGTGGCCGTCAGGCTCCACGCCGCGATGTTGATTTGCGTGGGATTGATGTAGGTCCCCAGCGCCATCTGGCCTGCGTCGTTGATGAACAGCGCGTTGCTCGTTCCGTTCTGGATGAAGAACTCCTGGAGACTGCTGTTGACCGAACTGACGTAACTGGCAACAGTCACCGGCAGCGACGAACCGAAGTCCGTCTGCATCCACGACGAACCGTTGGTGAAACTGATCTTGCCGGAACTGAAGGTGGCCGTGAGGCCCACGGCCGGAACGGTGAATGTCGTGGCGGTGGTGAACGTCCCCAGGTTGACCGTGGTATTGAGCAGGGCCACCTGGCTCGTGCCGTTCTGAACCAGGTAGCGCCGCCCCGCATCTCCCACGTTGACGTAACTGGTGATGACGACTGGCGCCGTGGAGGCCAGGACCGTCTGGGTCCAGGATAAGCCGCTCGAGAACGTGATCTCCCCGGCGGCGATCTTAGCCGTCACCCCCCAGGCCGCAATGTTGTACTGCGTCGAATTGATGAACGTCCCCGTCGCCATCTGGCCGGCGTCGTTAATGAACAGCGCCGTGTTCGTCCCGTTTTGAATCAGGTACTGTTTCAGACTGGCGTTGGCCGAGTTGACGTAACTGAGGATCGTGTATTGATTGGGGAGGACGGCGATCGACGGCGCCGCGACAACGCTGGTAGCGCCGGAAGCGCCGTTCCTGGTTCCATTCAACACGACATTTTCGGTCCAGATCTCGCCCGTCGACCAGGTGATGGCGCCATTGGCGAGATTTCCGACTTCGTTTCCGAAGGCCGTCGCCACGACCTGCGTGGGACTCAACCAGAAACCGGGAGACTTTTGCCCCTGGCTGTTCACGAACATGAGACTGGTCGTTCCGTTCTGGACGACGCTGACAGCGCCACCGCCGAACGACGTCATGTAATTGGTCGGCAGATCGAGTTTGTTCCAGACCTGACCGTTCAAGGTGAACGATTCGTTGACCAGAGCGATCGTCGAATTATTGGCCAACTGCAATTGCAACTGGCTTTGGGCGCTATTGTATACGATCGTCGTGACGGTCGTGGTGGCTCCGTTGGTGAGAGTCGCCTGGTTGCCGCTCTGCGTGATCGAAGCCAGGGTCGTCGTGCTGCCACTGGTGACGGCCCATTGGCCCCCCAGCGAGACGCGTGCCCAGACGAAACCGTCGGACCAGGTAATGCGGCCATTATCGGCGGTCGACGTATCGACGGTCCCCAGCACGTTGGCGTTCCCGTCGAGACTGGCCGCTGTGATACGGTTCGCGTTCGAAAGACTCCCCGTCGTACTGGCGCCGGTGGAATTGACGATCGTCAGAGTGGCGCCCGAAGACGAGATATGTCCCAAACCCTGCGCGACTCCGGCGGGAGAGGTGACAAGCCAGACGCCGCTGAGATCCAGGGGCTGATTGACCGTCAACGTGAACGTCTGATTCACGCCGGGGAACAGGCCGTCGTTGGCGGTGAAGTGCAGTGTGTAGAGACCGGCGGTCCCCGCGGCCGGTGTGCCGCTGAGAACGCCCGTCGCCGCGTTGAACTTGACGCCGCTGGGCAGGACGTCGGTATTGCTCTCGGACAGGGCCGCGGCAAAGAAGCCGCTGGCCGTCACAGTGAACGTGCCGGGCGTCCCCACGGTGAATGTCGCATTCGCAAGACTGGTGAACACCGGGGGAGTATGGTCGATAAAGTAGGTGTTGACGTCGGCGCCTGTCGGCGTCGTGTTGAGCAGCCTCCCTCCACCGGCATCGGTGATCGTTTGACCGGCCGAGAGGCCGAGCGTCAACGTCCCGGTGAACGAATTGAGGCCGCTGACGGTGACGTCGAAGATCGTGGAGCCGATCGGTGTGACGGTGTTGACGCTCCCGGCATTCACGGTGAAATCACCGGTGGTGACATTCAGGGCCGGCTCGTTGAACGTGACGACGAAGGTCACGCTGCTGGCGGTCGTGGGGCTCGCGGCTGGATTCGAGCGATTGATGCCGGCGATTGTGGGGCTCTGGTAGGCGCCCATATCGACCGCTCCGGCAATTCGCGGCTCGCCCCGCTGGTCGGTCGGGATCGGGTTGTCGCCGGCGACATGGAATATGGCGCCGGTACCGAGAGCCGGGCTCCCGGCCAGCAGGGCCATCGTCTGCGTCGGTCCTCCATTATCTGCCAGGGGACCGAGCTTCGGAGAGAGCGGGCTGGCGAATGTGCCGACCAGGTTGCCGTTGGCGTCGGGTGAACCAGCTGGAGCCGGACTCAACGGCGTACCACTGTTAACACCGATCAGACTGTTCTTGGCGACAAACGTGGCAGTATGGCTCAGATTTTCGAATCCGAGGTCAGGGGACGTACCCGTGCCAATAATGTTTCCAGCGATGATGCTGTTGGAGAGTGTGATGGAGGCCCTGACGGCGCTCACCGCAGCGCCATTCGTATTCCCGCCGAAATTGGTGTTCGCCGAGACGGTGCTGTCCGTGAGCGTGACGGCCGCGTCGGAGTAATTCGTATAAATGGCGACTCCGTCGGCGTGATAGCCTGACGTGTAATTTCCGGAGATCGTCGAGTTGATCAGCGTCACGGCGCCGTGCTGCGAGAAGATCGCGGTCCCATCGTCACCTGTGCCGGTCGACTTGTTTCCGGACAGAGTACTGTCGACGATCGTGACGGCCCCCGTGTTGGTGAAGACGCCGGCGCCCCGTGCCAGGAAGCCGCCCGTCTGATTCCCCGTGATCGCGCTGCTCGTAATCGTCAGGTGACCCGACGACAGGAACTGAATCCCGGCGCCGTAACCGTTGTCAGCCGTCGTTTTTCCGCCGGTGACGGTCAAGCCATTCAACGCGACGTCACCCGCCCCGGGCGTCACATCGAAGACGCGCGAATTTCCCTGTGCATCGATGATCGTGCTCTTGGCGCCCAGGCCGGTGATCGTGACGGGACCGGTGATCAACAATTCTCCCAGCGTCAGGTCGATCGGCACTCCCGCCAGGGAATTGGAAAATGTGATCTGGTCCGGTCCGGAGGACGCATTCGCGATAGCCACGGCATCGCGCAGGCTGAGATGGGCGGGATCGATGCTGCCGGTGTCGAGGACGTCGGCGGCCGTCGTGACGATCAGCGGAATGGTGGGCAGATGATACTCATAACTCCCCATATCGACGGTCCCCCCGTCGACTCGGGGGAAACCCGCCCCGCGCTGGTCGGTCGTCAGCGGCGAATTGTCTGGGGCCACGGCGAGCGCGTTATTGCCCCCATTGATCGCCGGACTTCCCAGGAGCAGCGCCATCGTCTGCGTCGGTCCCCCGTTGTCTGCCAGGGGCCCCAGGTCCGCGTTGAGCGGGTTGGCGAACGTGCCCGAAAAATTCCCGTTGGCATCCGGCGAACCGATCGGGGCCGGATTCAACGGCGTGCCGTTATCGATGCCTATCAAACTGTTCTTGGCAACGAACGTGGCGGTCCCGCTCAGATTTCCGATACCGACGTCCGGAGCCGTCCCCTTGCTGCAAATGTTTCCCGCGATGATGCTGTTGGTGAGTATGATGGAGGCCCTGGCCGAGCCCACGGCAGCGCTGATTGAATTTCCGCCGTAGTCGATGTTGTCCGCGACGGTGCTGTCGGTGAGCGTGATGGTCGCCTCGGCATAATACGTACCGATGGCCACGGTGCCCGCGTGATAGCCTGATGCGTAATTGCCGGAGACGGTCGAATTGAACAGCGAGACCGTCCCGTGCTGAGAAAAAATCCCGGCGCCGTCGCCATGAGTCCCGCTTGTCGTATTTCCGGAAATCGTGCTGTTGACGACGAGCACGGCCCCCGACCTGGTGAAGATGCCGGCGCCCTGACCCATCGTTCCTGTCGTCATATTGCCGGAAATGGCGCTATTGGTAATCGTCAATTGGCCCGACGAGAGGAATTGAATGCCGGCCCCATCGCCATAGTTGACCGTCGTTTTTCCGCCGGTCACGGTCAAGGCGTTCAACGTGAAGTCGCCCGCTGCGGCCGCCACGTCGAAGACCCGCGAATTTCCCTGCGCACTGATGATCGTGCTCTTGGCGCCCAGGCCGGTGATCGTGACGGGATCGGTGATCAACAATTCTCCCAGAGTCAGGTCGATCGGCACTCCCGCCAGGGAATTGGAAAACGTGATCTGATTCGGCCCGGCGGACGCATTCGCCAGAGCCACCGCATCGCGCAGGCTGAGATGGGCGGGATCGATGCCGCCCGTGTCGAGAACGTCGGTGGCCGTCGTGACGATCAGCGGAATGGCAGGCGCCTGATACTCATAACTCCCCATATCGACGGTCGCGGCGTTGACGCGGGGATACCCCGTTCCACGCTGGTCGGTCGTTAAAGGTGAGTTGTCAGGAGCCACGGCGAGGGTATTGCTTCCCGCGTTGATCGCCGGGCTTCCCAGGAGCAGCGCTATCGTCTGCGTCGGACCGCCGTTGTCTGCCAGGGGACCGAGCTTCGCATCGAGCGGGTTGGCAAATGTGCCAACCAGATTTCCGTTGGCATCAGGCGCACCAACCGCCGCCGGGTTCAGCGGCGTGCCGCTGTTGACGCCGATCAGACTGTGCTGAGCCACAAATGTGGCTGTGCCGACATAATTGACGAACTTGACGTCAGCAGGTGTCAATGAACCAGGATGAATCGTGTTTCCAGACACGATGGAGTTGAGCAACGTCAGCGAACCGCGAAGAGTCTTGATTCCGGCGCCTTCGGAGTTTACTCCCAACGTGGCGTTCCTGGTGATAGTGGAATTCGTCACGACGACGTTGCCGTTGACCGCGTAGATGGCACCGCCGAATCCATTGACTCCGGCAGTCGTGTTACCCGTCAGCGTGCTGTTTGTCACGCTGACATTGCCGTTCTGTGCGAAAATTCCGCCGCCGTCTTTATGGTCGGCAACAACCGAATTCCCGGAAATCGTGCTGTTCAAAATGGTTACGGTGCCGACATTCGTATAAATCCCGCCACCTGTCGCGGCCATGCTCGTATTTCCAGAGAGCACGCTATTCTCGACCAGGAGCTGACCGGAAGAGAGGAACTGGATGCCTCCACCCGAATCGGAACTTCCAGTCGTTTTTCCGCCGGTGATCGTCAAGTCTTCGAAGGCGGCGTCTTCGCTGCCTGCGGCGACGTTGAACACTCGCGAATTCTGCTGCGCATTGATAATCGTCTCAGCAGGGCCGTTGCCGATAATCGTGACCGAGTCGGTGATCGACAGTTGCCCCAACGTCAGATCGATAGGGGTGCCGTCGAGCGCCGCGGCAAACGTAATCGTATCGGGGCCGGCATTGCCGTTGGCCAATCCGACCGCGTCGCGCAAAGTGAGATGGGCCGGGTTGTAACCGGCGTCGAGTGTGTCGTCGGCGCTGGTGACGACGAGGTTCAGAGCCAGTGTCTGGTCCTCGTAGGCCCCCATATCGACCGTGCCATGGGCGATGCGGGCGAAGGGTGCGCCCCGTTGGTCGGTTGCCAGCGGGGCGCTCGTGGTCGGGTCGACGGCCAGAAGGTTGTTGCCGGAGTTGATGGCCGGGCTGTCGGAGAGCAAAGCCATCGTTTGCGTCGGACCGCCGTTGTATCCCAGAGCGCCCAGCACCGGATTGATCAGTGCGCCAGTGGTTCCGATGAAGTTTCCGTTGCCGTCGGGCGCCTCCAGCGGAGCGGCGGCGAGACTCGTGCCGGTGTTATTGCCGATCAGGCTGTATTCGACGGTCACGGGCGCCGTGACGGCGGCCAGGTCTCCATCGGGAGCAGTTCCGTTGTCGGTATTCTGGGCCAGGATCGTATTGATCAGCGTGATCGTCGTGCCATCGACCAGATCGTGATAGATGCCTCCGTCTGCGGCATTCACCGCCTGATTCTGCACGATGGTGCTGTTCGTAATGACGGTGTTGCCAACGGCGGCAATCCCTCCGCCAGTCGCACCGGCTCCTGTGGTGAAGTTTCCGACGACGGTGCTGTTCGTGATATTCAGCGGGCCGTTGCAACGGATCGCGCCGCCGGAGGCTGCGAATCCCGTTGTGGAGGTTCCGATCGTGGAGTTCCCCGACAGCGTGCTGTTCGTTACGGTCAACGCGGCAGGTGTGGCGATCGCCCCGCCGTAGGCGTGCATGCCCGCTGTAAAATTGCCGGACAGCGTACTGTCGGTCACGGTGATGTCGTGATCGCCTCTGAGCGCGCCACCGACGGCGTCGGTGCCGGTCGTCGAATTCCCTGTCAGGTTGCAATTCGTCACGGTCGACAGGCCATAGACGAATACTGCTCCCCCGTAAGAATCGGCTCCCGCAGTGGAGTTTCCAGCCAGCGTGCAGTTCTGGAGCGTGAGCATTCCTGTCGCATTCGATTGAACGGCGCCCCCCGCATCGTTGTCGGCGGTCGTCGTACCATTTTTCATCGTCAGGCCGTCCAGCGTCACGTCACCGGCCGCGCTCGTGATGTTGAAGATGCGCGAGTTGTGCTGAGCGTCGATGATCGTGCTCGCCGTGCCCAGGCCTTGGATTTCCAGTGACGTCGTAATCGTCATTTGACCGAGCGCGGCGTTGAGAGAAATCGTTCCCGTCAGTCCCGACTGAAACACGATCAGGTTCTGCACACCGGCCTGGCCGGCTGTCGAGCCATCCACGCTTGTGTCGGTATTGGCCGCCTTGATCGCCTCGCGCAGCGTCACCTGGCCGTCAGACGTCAGATTGTCAGCCAGCGACGTGACGGTGATGGTCGACAGCAGAATCCGCTCTTCCAGACACTCGGCGGGAATCGTCGAGAGGGGCTGCCAATTGCTCGGGCGGCGCCTGAGTTTGCGGCGTTTGATGAGCCAGCCGCGGCGGAGAAACAGATCGACGGCCCAACTTCTCCCACTCCGCAACAGCATGACGTACGGCGCTCCAGTCCAGTCTCGCAATTTCCAGGTCGTTTCAGGATACCGGTGGTCTTCGTCGGGCGTCAAACGAGTTGGTGAATTGCTCGTGCCCGAGACGAGTTCCTGAGCTTTGTCACGCCTGGGGGGGCGAGTCATCTGCCGCACGCGGCTGTGCGACGTCCGCCAGGGCGTCATCGGGGAGCACGAACGAACCGGCCAGGACCTCCCGATTGTCGATGACGACGTCGGGAAATTTTGCTTGCGGCAAGACTTCGACCGCAAAAATCTCCTGGACCGCATCCTGGAACTTCACCCACGCCACGGTCTCGCCCGTTTCGATGTTCACGACCCACACGCCGCACGATCGATCCGATTCGGGGCGCTCGGCGATCGGGATGCCGCTGAACACGGCCGTTTCGCGCACCTGCGACAGCCCGACAAAAGCGAACTGCCCGGCAAAACTCAATCCGCGCGTAAAGCCCGGCAGCTCGGCGACCGACTCGTACCGGCCGCTGGACGGATCAACGTACCCGATCCCTCCGGTTCCCGAATGCAAGACCCACAATTTGCCCTGATGCCAGCGCGGCGAGTGAGGCATCGACAGGCCGCGGGCGATGATTTCCTGGCGGTCGACGTCGATCAGGATCCCTCCGTCGCGTTTGTTCTTCCGCCAGCCCCCCGCCGTGTCGGTTTCTCCCAGCGCTGTGACGTAGCGGGGCCGGCCGTCGATCACGCACAGGCCGTTCAAGTGGCAGCGGTCTTCTGCAGCCAGTTGCGTGACGAACGCAGGGCGCCACCGCGGCTTGAAACTGTAAATCTCGCTCCGCGTGCACAGGCACGAGAACAGCGTATTGACGAACCACACTTCGCCGTCGATCCAGGCCATTTCATGGATCTGCACGTCCCCTGTGGCATGCGCCGTGCGCGGCAAAAAGGCCGCGTCGTGCTTGCCTTTCGGTTCCAGCTTGGGGGCGACCGCCGGGACCGAATGGAACTCACGGATCTCCATTTCGGCCCCCAGGGCCAGGCGATGGGGGGCCAGGGCCAATCCCATCGGCTTGGGAAACAGTCGAAAATGCGTGTTGAGCACGCCGTCGTCGTTGCGCAGAATGACGAGCCGCCCGGCCTGGTAAGTGGTCACCAGCACCGACATCCCGAAATGTGCCAGGATCTGCGGGAATGTCGACGTGTGCTGACTCCGCATGGGCTCGGAGTCAGCCGGGGTGACGGCGGGCGCAGCGGACGGGATATTATCGGTCATGTTCGTCATCGATCCGGCGCCGTCCTGAGTTGCTGTAATCGCTCGCGAAGCTGGCAGGCAGCCGGCGCATCGGGCTTCCACTTCAGCGCCTGTCCGAGAGCGGTTTGGGCCCGCTCGATGTTGCCCTGCTGAAATTCCCACTGCGCCAGCGGGAACACCAGTTCGAAACGCCACGGTTGCCGCACGGCGGCGCGGCGCAGGAGATCGCCTTCTTCCGCGTTCATGCCAGCTGCCGCATAGCGTGCGAATAAAGATCCGAGCATGTCGGCCTGCATCATTTCCGTCGAGAGATCGCCGAACACCTCGCGTTCATGTGGAGAAAGTCGGAAGAAACGCTGTTGCAGACGCGAACGCCTCTGCTCCTGTTGCAAGGCGGCATCGTCTGCCTGGTTAAGCGGTAGACGCTCGAACATCATCAGAATCATGGTCTCGGCCATGAGGTGATCCTGAGGCAACACCCCGCACAGATCGTCGCGGACTGCCTCTGCCGGAACTCGATCCGCACGCCACGACTCCTTCAAAATCTGACGGGTGATATCTTCCGCCAGAATTTCGGCCAGATGCCAGTTTCCCGCGTAAGTGAAATGCACGTGTTCCAGAAATGATTCACGTCCGGGGATGCCGTGCGGGGTTTCTCGGGCGAACTGGGCAGCCGTGTCGAGGAAATGCACGATGGCGGTTCGCGCCCCGGCGGCGCAATCTGCGAAGATTCTCGCGAAGGAGCTGGGCGCGCGAAACCGGCAGGCATCGAGGTCGCATGCCGATTGATATTCAACCAATGCCTCGTCCCATCGTTCCAGGCTTTCCAGGCATTGGCCCCGACGAAATGCCAGCAAGGCGAAACCGTCGTCAATGGCTCGCGCGCGGTCGAACGCCCGGAGCGCCGCGTCGTATTTTTCCGCAACCAGCAATTCTTCGCCGCGACGCAATTCGTCTTGAAAGCCGGAGAGTTCCCGGTTCGTCAGTCCCTCCCGCGAAAGCGACTGCAGGGGATATTGATGCCGCAGATTTGTGATGGGTGTCGTCAATAAGAGCGGCGTCCGTGCACGAATCGCGACGTCAACCATCCGGTTGAGGTTGCTCCGCAGGCAGGCTTCGGCGGCGTGGAACTTGGCGCTGCCCAGCGGAATCTTCAGATCGCCCGGCAACTGCTCGTCGAGCGGCCGGTTGTCGGGGGTTCCACGACCGCCGAGCAGGATCTGGTACAATCGCGTTCGTCGCGCGGCAAATAACGCCGCCGACCACCGTGGAGAAACCCCTCCGAATTTCGAGCCGACGCCTCCCGGTCCGACGAATTCGTTGTGTCCCGTGTAGACCAGGATCAGGTCGGGCTCACAGGCGACTGCCTGCTCGACGAGGTCCGCCTCGCTGAAGCTGTTGATGGCGGTGATGCCCGCGTTGAGCACTTCGAATTTGCGATTCAGCCCCTGCTGCGAGAGCAAGATTTCCAGGAAGCGAGGAAACGCCAGATCGGACGGATAAGGGAAACCGACGACGGTCGAACCGCCGACCACGACGATTCGAAATGTGCCTTCCGGTTTGGGGAGCATGAACGGACGTGGTTCGGGGCCGCTCAGGTCCGTCGCGCCGTAGTAGGCTTGATCCGTCCAGGGATTGAAACGAAATGTTTGTGCCGGAGCTCCGTCGCCCACGGATTCGACCAGCCCCAGATCCATCCCCACACTCGCCCAGCGCAAACCCAATTCGATCAGGACCAGCCCGGCCAGCGGGAGGCTCATCGCCAGCAGTCGGAAACACCACTTCCGCCGGAACGACAGGCGCCGCACGACCGGCTGAGATGGGAGGTCCTTCGCCACGGTCTGCGCTGCGGCGTCCGAAACGGGCCCCGGCGGTGGATGCTGCGATGGGTCGATGGGGAGGGTCATCAGTGCGGCTGCTCGCGGCCCTCGACGAACAGGTAACT
>DASYAR010000313.1:0-5494 GCA_036501235.1 Planctomycetaceae bacterium | reverse complement strand
AGCCTGCCAACTGGCCGCATAACTGCTCGTCGGTGTAACTGGTGAAGCCGCCGCTCCCGTAAATGGGCACCTCAGAACGCGCTGCTCCCAAAAGGTCGACGAGCGACAACCCGACCAGCCGCGCCTTGAGGTCCCACAGCGCAATATCGACGATCGACACCGCCATCGCCGCGACGCCCGGCCGCCCGAGATTTCGCACCGCGTGTCCGAGCCGGCAGCCGACGGCAGGAATTTCCAGCGGATTCGATCCCCGCACGACGTCGGCCAATTTGTTTCTGATCAGGCATGCGGTCGACGCGTCGGCATAACCCAGGCCGATCCCCCACTGGTCGCCCGCCTGCAGCTCGACGACCACCAGGGTTGTCGCCCCCCATTCCAGCGTACCGTCGGACTCCGGCAGATCGGTCGGAATGCGATACGCGGACACCTCGACCTCGTCGATGACCGCGGCCCCGATCTCCGCATGCATGGTGGTCGTCACGGTGAAATCCTTGACTGTGGCACGTCGGCCATTGCGGTCGCCCCTCTGCGGAGACCCTTGTCGTTCACACCATCTCGCGGATCGTGTCTTTCAGCACCGTTTCAATAATGCGGCCGCGGCCTGGAGTGCCGCGTGCCAATGACTCGGCAAAATGCAGGGTCTGCTTGGCTGTCGCCATCGGAGGCATCGGCGGTTCATTGGGGTCGACGATCGCTTCGATGATCGTCGGCCCTTTGACCGCCAGCGCTTCGTCGAACACTCGACCGCAACTTTCTGCGTCGCTGATGCGGAAACCACGCCCGCCGCACGCTTCGGCAAACTTGACGAAGTCCATCGGCTCCAGCTCGCAGGCGAATTCCGGATTACCGAGAAATACCATTTGTTCCCACTTGATCTGGCCGAGTACATTGTTCTTGATGATCACGATCTTGATCGGCAGTCCATATTTCACGGCCGTCAAGAACTCGCACATCAGCATCGAGAATCCCCCGTCACCGACAAAGGCGATACAGGGCCTGTCGGGATAGGCGATCTGGGCCGCAATCGTATATGGCATGCCGCACGCCATGGTGGCGAGGGTGCCGGAAACGGAATGGAGCTGTCCCCGTTTCGAGCGGATGTGGCGAGCCCACCAGGTGGTGATCGTGCCCGAGTCGCAGGAGACAATGGCATTGTCGGGCAATCGCTTGCCCAACTCGTGCGCCACCACCTGCGGCTTGAGAGGACTGTCGTTGCGCGTGGCGCGCTCCTCCATGAGCGACAGCCATTCGCGCATCCCCTTCTGGGCCGTTTCGAGAAAGCTGCGGTCCCCCTTTTTCTCCAGCAGCGGCAGCAACTTTTGCAAGGTCATGCGGCTGTCGCCCACGAGACCGACCTCAACGGCATAGCGCAGGCCGATCCGCGCCGGATCGCTGTCGATTTGCACGCCGCGGGCCGTCCCCGGCTTGGGCAGGAATTCCATGTACGGAAACGACGTGCCGACCATCAGGATCGTATCACACGCCTCGATCGCTTCCTGTGAAGGCCGGGTTCCCAACAGTCCGATCCCGCCGGTCGTGAAGGGGCTGTCGTCGGGCACCGCCGCCTTACCGAGCAACGGCTTGATGATCGGACCGGCCAACGTGTCGGCCAGTTGCTCGAGCTCATCACCCGCCCCCAAAGCACCGCGGCCGGCGAGGATTGCCACGCGCTGGCCCGCATTCAGGATTTCGGCGGCGCGGCGCAGGTCGTCATCCGCCGGGACGGTGACGCGATGGGTATAGACTTCCGAAGTATGGTTTGACAGATTGCGTTCACTGCGCCGCGCAGGACTTTGCGATTGAAAGTCGACCGGAAACGTCAGGCAACTGACGCCTGGGCCCGTGATCGCTTTGCGACAGGCGAGGTCCACCACGCTTTGCACGTGTTCGGGCCCCATGATCCGGGCGCAATACACCGAGACGTCCTGGTAAATGCGCTCGAGATCGACATCCTGCTGCGCATGGGTATTAAGCAAGTCGTGAAAGTGTTCACCGGCGATCGCCAGAACGGCCTGGCCGTCCAATTTAGCGTCATACAAGCCGTTGAGCAGGTGAATCCCGCCCGGGCCCGACGTCGCCAGGCATACTCCCAGTTTGCCCGTATACTTCGAATAAGCGCACGCCATGAAGGCGGCGGCCTCTTCGTGCCGCACCTGCACAAAGCGAATTTTGTCCTGCTTCATGCGCAGCGACTCGATGATCCCGTTGATGCCATCGCCGGGAAACCCAAACACGACCTGGACACCCCACTTGATCAGTGTCTCGATCAGAATATCGCCACCGGTCAGTGCCATGATCGTTCACTCCCTTGATGATTGTCAGAGGTTTCTTCGCCGTACTATTCACATGCTCAGGGAAACTCGCGTTCATGCAAATCGCAGACCAGATTCTCCGCGGTGCTGGGAAAATGAGATGAATGGGAGCATATGCAAATAAAAAGCAATCTTCGCGCGGGACCCTTCGAGGGACGGCCCGTTTGCCGATGGTCATACGAGAGCCAGTGTGATTTGCAGCCTTCCAGATTGCCGCGAAGCGCAGGTCAGGCGATTCGCGGGCCGCGCGGCATTTGCTATCATCGGCCGCTCTGGCCCAAGTTTCGCATCGATTCGGCATTAACCTCAGCCAACGGACACTCTCGATGACCGATAGCTCTCTTCGCCCCACACCGCGCCCGCAGTCCGGGGCCGATATCACTCTCTCGTTCGGTTTGACCGCCGTGGTGCTGTTTTTCGTGGCCAGTGCCGTCGTCTCGTATGCCAACACCAATATTCTCCGTCGCAATGCGGGGCACGTTTCTCACACGCAGGAAGTCATCCTGGCGCTCGACGAGGTCCTGTCGCTGATGAAAGACGCCGAGACCGGGCAGCGCGGTTACGTCATTACGGGAGACGATCGCTACTTGGCCCCGCATACCGCCGCTGTGGCGCGGATCGAGCAGCGGCTGGCCGATCTCGAGCGCCTGGCGAGCAATAATCCCAGCCATCAGGCTCAAATCATGCAGATGAAAGGTCAAATCGACGTCAAACTTAAGGAGTTGGACGACACCATCATTCTGCGGCGCACACAAGGTTTCGATGCGGCGCGGGAAGCGATCGTGACGGATCGAGGCAAAGCGGCGATGGATGCGATTCGAACCCGGATCGATGCCATGCAGAACGATGAACGGCTCATTCGCGCCCAGCGGATGGCCGAGATGGAGGAAGCCTATGGCGTCGCGGTGGGCAGCGGCTTTTTGACAGCCGTTCTGGGGGTCATTCTCTCGGGGGCCGTCGCCTATCTTGTGCAGCGGACGATCGGGGCCCGCCGGCGACAGACGTGGCTCCTGTCGGGCCAGAGCGGATTGAGTCAGGCAATGATCGGAGATCCGCCTCTGGATCAGCTGGGAGAGCGCGTACTGAAATTCTTCGCGGAGTACCTCGACGCGCATGCCGGCGCTTTCTTTGCCAGAGAGGCTGAGAGCTTCCGGCGGGTGGCGACGTACGGCGTTACCGCTGCGGGGGGAGCGCCCGCGGGATTCGAGTTGGGGGACGGACTGCTGGGCCAAGCCGCCAAAGATGGCCGCGCCTTTCTGGTCCGCGACGTGCCCGAGGGCTATCTTTCCGTGGCCTCCGCCTTCGGGCAGGGGAAACCGCGACATCTCGTCATCGCGCCTTTCAAGTTCGACGTCGACGTCAACGCCGTGCTCGAACTGGGTTTTCTCCATCCGCTGGGTGAATCGCCCACCGAGTTGCTCGAGAATGTGTCGGAGTCGATCGGCGTGGCGGTCCGCTCGGCCAACTATCGCGCCCATCTGCACAACCTGCTGGAAGAAACGCAACGGCAGTCCGAGGAGCTCCAGGCCCAAGGCGAGGAGCTGCGGGTCTCCAACGAAGAGCTGGAAGAACAGAGCCGGGCGCTGAAAGAATCGCAAGGCCGGCTCGAGCTCCAGCAGGCCGAGCTCGAGCAGACGAACGCCCAGCTCGAATCCCACACGCAGCTCCTCGAAGGCCAGCGCGACGACCTGGCACGAACGCAATCCGCTTTGCAGCGCCAGGCCCAGGAACTGGAACAGGCGAGTCAGTATAAGTCGAACTTTCTCGCCAATATGTCCCACGAGTTGCGAACTCCGCTGAATTCGTCGCTCATTCTCGCCAAGCTCCTGGCTGACAATCCCCAGGGCAACCTGACGACGGAACAGGTTCGTTTTGCCGAGAGTATTCAGTCGGCCGGCAACGATCTGCTCAACCTCATCAACGATATTCTCGATCTCTCGAAGATCGAAGCGGGGCGCATGGAAGTGCGGCCCGAAACCGTGCAGCTGCCACAGCTTGTCGAAGATCTCGGCCGCTTGTTTCAACCTGTCGCCGCCGAGAAGGGAATTGCGCTCTTGACGCGAATTGCTGCGGAGTGCCCGCAAACGCTCGAGACGGACGGGCAGCGGCTGCAGCAGGTGCTGAAGAACCTGCTGTCGAACGCGCTGAAATTCACGGAGAATGGCCAGGTCGAGCTGTCGGTGCGTCCCACGCCCGACGGCCATATCGGATTTGCCGTCGCCGATACGGGAATCGGAATTCCCCGGGATCAGCAAGCGCTGGTCTTCGAAGCGTTTCGCCAGGCAGACGGTTCGACGAACCGTAAATACGGCGGCACGGGGCTGGGGCTTTCCATTTCTCACGAACTGACCCGCCTGCTGGGAGGAAAAATCGATGTGGAAAGCGAAGCCGGCCGTGGCAGCACGTTCACCGTGACCATTCCGGTTGTTTTCGCCCCGGCCCCCCTGCCGCGAACGACAGCCATTGCCGACAGACAAACGCCTCCGCCCGGCGCCTCATCTGGCGAATCGCGGGCGAGTCATGGCCACACCGCAGTCGAGGCCGCGCGGCAGTCGGCATCCTCCCCGCCCGAGCGCACGCGCTGGATCGAAGATGACCGCGAGCGCCTGGGGGATCGCGGGCGCGTCATTCTGGTGATTGAGGATGATGAACCGTTTGCGCGCATCCTTTATGACTTGGTGCACGAGCTTGATTTCGAGTGCCTCATCGCCACGACGGCCGAGGACGGATTGGCGACGGTCGTACATTACCTGCCCAGCGCCGTCTTGCTGGACGTCGGCCTGCCTGATCATTCGGGGCTGTCGGTTCTCGATCGTCTCAAGCACGACGCCCGCACCCGGCACATCCCGGTGCACGTCATCTCGGCCGGCGATTACTCGCAAACGGCGCTCGCGCTGGGGGCCGTCGGCTACATGTTGAAACCGGTGAAGCGCGAAGAGGTGGTTAATGCGCTGCGACAGATCGAAGCGCGAATGACGCAAACAATGCAGCGCGTGCTCGTCGTCGAGGACGATCCTCTGCAGCGCGACAGCCTGTGCAAGCTGCTCGGCTCGCAGCAGGTGGAAACGATCGGCGTAGCGAGCGCGGCCGAGTGCCTCGGCCGGCTCAAAAACGAGACGTTCGACTGCATGGTGCTCGATCTGTCATTGCCCGACGCGTCGGGTTATTCATTGCTCGAGAGG
>DASYAR010000312.1:0-20903 GCA_036501235.1 Planctomycetaceae bacterium | reverse complement strand
CGATCGACCCCCACGGAGGCTCGTTTGAGCGGCGAAGTTCAAAGTGCCGGCATTCGTTGACGGATGATTCAATTTCTGGCAATTGCAGACGACCGATTCGCGACAAGGAGACCATGATGAAACGCAGCACGATTCTCAAATCCGCAGTCTTTCTCGGAACGATCATGACTTTCGCCGCAGGCAGCTCGGCGTTTGCGGATGACAAACCTGCCGAGAGCAAAGGCGCCAAAGACAAAGGCGGGGCCACAATCGACAATAAGAAGCTGCCCCAGGTTTTGCTGAAGACGAATAAGGGAGAAATTCTGCTCGAGCTTTACGAAGACGAGGCTCCCAATACGGTGGCCAATTACATCAGTCTCGTCGAAAAGGGCTTTTACGACGGGTTGAAATTCCATCGCGTGATCGCCGGCTTCATGGCTCAGGGGGGCGACCCCAAGGGAATCGGCAGCGGCGGACCGGGCTACCACATCAAGTGCGAATGCGTTCGCAAGGACCATCGCAATCACGACCGCGGCGTCATCAGCATGGCCCACGCCGGTCCTGACACGGGCGGCTCACAGTTCTTCATCACGTTCGATAAGACCCCCCACCTGGACGGCAAGCACACCGTCTTCGGACATGTGATCAAGGGAATGGACGTCGTCGACAAGTTGAAACAAGGCGACGTCATCGAAAAAGCGACCGTCAAACAAAAGCGGGATCACGAATATAAGCCCGAAATCATCAAGTAGGCCAGGCGTTTCAGCCTGATGCGTCACAACGGCGAGGGGTACGTGATTCGGGTCCCCTTGACGTGAGCGAATGATCGCAGAGCGTGAGGCTCGGTGCGGCGCGTCGTAAAGATGTCCTCCACGGGAATACCGCGCACGACCAACGCATCCGCAATCAACGAACGGTGGCAGCGCCACGGAACGGCCTCGGCGCACATCAGGACGGCCCGCTGTCCGGTCGCACGCTGAATCAAGTCGTTCAGGCTCGATTCGAATTCATGGGTCTGCATGTAGTCGGCATAGCCTTGGAACGAGGCGTTTCTCCAGCCCGTATTGGGGGAGTCGGGCGTGCGGCGGCGCAAGCCGCCCAGGCCCGGCAGATGAACATACTCGATTCCAGCGTCGTGCAAAGCTCGCGACAGCTCGTCTCGATTGAACTGCGGATTTTTCGCCGAGCCGGGCATCTTCCGCACGTCGACGAGCAGGGTCGCATGATGTGCCTGCAACAGTTGCAAAAAGTCGTGAAGCGAGCGGTTGGAATGCCCGATCGTCAGAATGACCGACGGAAGAGGCGCGCGTTTCACCGCTCGTTCTCTTGTGTCGGTTTTCACGTACGGACCTTCTTCAAGGCTGTGCCCTTTCGCTTCTCATGGGTTTCATCTCCAGAGATTGCATCAGCCGTTGCTTCAATCGGGCGCGCCGTCGGGCTCGGGACAATGCCAGCCCCCTGCGGGGGCAAATGATTGATCCACTTCGCGCGGTCCCCACGTATGAGGATCGTATTCGAACAGCGGCGTCGCATTCTCGAGGACCGGGTCAACCACCCGCCAGGCGGCCTCGACCGAGTCTTCACGCGCGAAGAGCATCGCATCCCCGTTGATGGCGTCTCCCAGGAGCCGCTCGTACGGGCCCATTTCGTCGGGGGGTTGATAATGCGCGATGAGCTCGATCGATTTCCCTTCAATTCGCTCCCCAGGTTTCTTGACGTTCGTCCCGAGTGCCAGGACGACCTCGGGGCTGACGCGAAATCGGTAATAATTCTCCGCCGGCAATCGAGGCTCATCGAACTCCGGTTCGACAGGCGACTTGAATCGGACCAGGACTTCAGTGGCGGTCACCGGCAGGCACTTCCCAACCCGCACAAAAAACGGGACACCGGCCCAGCGGTCATTATCGATCCAGAACCGAATGGCCGCAAATGTTTCGACTTGTGAATCGGCAGCCACATTCGGTTCCTGCCTGTAGCCGCGAAACTGGCCCCGCACGACGTCCGACGGACTGAGTGTGCGGACATTTTCAAGCACACGCCCACGCTCGTCTCGCACGGCCTGGTGGCCGGTGCCGGCCGGGCGTTCCATCGCCAGACAGGCGATCAGTTGGAGCATGTGATTTTGCACCACATCGCGAATCGCACCCGCCTCTTCGTAGAATTTGCCGCGACCGGCCACGCCGAAATTCTCCGCCATCGTGATCTGCACGTTCTCGATGTGGCTTTTGCTCCAGCCGGCCTCAATCCACGGATTCGCGAACCGGAAATAAATGAGATTCTGAACCGGCTCCTTCCCCAGGTAATGATCGATGCGGAAGATGGCGTCTTCAGGAAAGTATTGCAGGAGCGTGCGATTCAGCGATTGGGCGCTGGCCAGATCGCGGCCGAACGGCTTCTCGACAACGACCCGCGCGTCCTTGGCGCAGCCCGATTTCGCCAGCCCTTCCGCGACAGCGGCGAACAAGATCGGTGGAATCGCCAGGTAATGGAGCGGACGCTGCGCCGCGCCCAGGCTCTCTCGCAGCCGGGCAAAGGTTGCCTGGTCCTGGTAGTCCCCGGGGATGTACCGCAGCAGGCCGCAGAGCTTTTTGAATGCAGCCTCATCAAGGCCACCATGCTTTTCGACGCTCTCCCGGGCCCGCGCCTGAAGTTGATCGAGACTCCACTGCGAATTGGCCACTCCGATTACCGGCATGTTCAAGTGACCGTGGCGAACCATCGCCTGCAGAGTGGGGAAAATCATCTTGTACGCCAAGTCCCCCGTGGCCCCGAAGAACACCAGTGCGTCGGAGCGTGCGGTCGTCATGGCGCCGCTCCGTTCGGCGAGGCGGCCTTTTCCACGTGGCCCCCAAATTGAAACCGCAATGCCGAAAGGACTTTGTCGGCAAAGTCGGCTTCGCCGCGCGAGCCGAAGCGCTCGTACAGCGCGGCGCTCAGCACGGGGGCCGGTACCGACTCGTCGATCGCCGCCGTCACGGTCCAGCGCCCTTCGCCCGAGTCGGAAACGCGGCCGGCGAATTTCTCCATGTCGGGGCTGTCCAGCAAGGCCGCCGCGGCCAGGTCCAGAAGCCACGAGGAGATGACGCTTCCCCGCCGCCAGACTTCGGTGATGTCGGCCAGATTCAAGTCGTATTGATAGTGCTCGGGATTGCGCAGCGGGGTCGTCTCGGCATCCGTGGTCTGCTGCTGTTTGCCGATATTCGCGTGATGCAGAATGTTGAGGCCCTCGGCATAGGCGGCCATGATGCCGTATTCGATACCGTTATGGACCATCTTGACGAAATGCCCCGCCCCGCTGGGCCCGCAGTGCAGGTAGCCGCGCTCTGCCGTGCCGCCGATCTCTTCGCGCCCGGGCGTGCGCGGCGCCATTTCGATCCCAGGCGCCAGCGATGCGAATATGGGATCGAGGCGGCTGACGATCTCTTCCTCTCCGCCGATCATCAGGCAATAACCCCGTTTCAGCCCCATCACTCCGCCGCTGGTTCCCACGTCGACGTAGGCAATTCCCCGTGCCTTCAGTTCTGCGGCGCGTTTAATGTCGTCGTGATAGTAAGAATTGCCGCCGTCAATGATCACGTCGTCCTTCTGCAACAGCGGGACGAGCTTGTCCAACGTGGCGTCGACCACGCCGGCCGGCACCATCATCCAAATCACGCGGGGCTTGCCAAATTGCTTTACGAAAGTTTCAAGCGACGCAGCCCCCACGGCCCCCTCTTTTTCGAGCGCCTGAATCGGTTCCGGATGGACGTCATAAACGATACAACGATGGCCGCTGTGAAGCATCCGCCGCACCATGTTGGTTCCCATGCGACCCAACCCGATCATCCCGATTTCCATAGTTGCGCTCCTGGAAAGTTCAATCGGCGGCTGTTCCGCAGCCAGAATCGTACAGAAGACCCCCATCAGACGAGTATTATAGCAAATCACATGCCGTCTTCCTGGTCGACTTCTTTGGCGTCCGACGAGGGGTCATTCCCCTTATTTCCGATCCGCAGTAGAATCGGTAGCGGTTTGCGGAGCGTTCCGGCAAATCGATACCGCTCTCTGAAATGGGCGACCGGGCCATGGAGCCAAGCCGGATCTTCAATCCGACGCTCGTTGTTGAATTTGATTTTCATCGAGTTACCTCAGGAGACTGCGCATGAGTCACTCAACTCGGCACTCGTGTTTATGGCTGGCTGTGGTAATCACCATGGCGGGCACACTGCGCGGTGCGGCTGGCGATGAAACGCAGCCGGCAGGCACGCAGCAGGCGAAGACGTTCGAGAAAGAAGTCGTCGTCACAGTCAGGCTCAACTATCTGCTGTACTTGCCCAAGGAGTACAGCAGCGAGGCGAAAACATGGCCGCTGTTGGTCTTCCTGCACGGCTCGGGAGAATCGGGAAGGGATCTGAACAAGGTCAAGGCGCATGGGCCGCCGAAACTGATTGCCGAAGGAAAAGACTTCCCGTTCATCGTGGTTTCTCCACAATCGTCGGGCCGAGGTTGGGATCCGTCGTCTCTGAACGGCCTGGTGGACGATGTCACGTCGAAATATCAGGTGGACAAAAACCGAATTTACGTCACCGGTCTCAGTATGGGAGGTTTTGGAACCTGGTCGCTGGCAGCGGCTTACCCCGCCAAGTTTGCGGCCATCGCTCCGATTTGCGGCGGGGGCAACACCGACGATGCGGCGAAAATCAAGGACTTGCCGATCTGGGTATTCCACGGCGCCAAAGACAACACTGTTCCACTGAAGCGATCCGCCGACATGGTGGAAGCGCTGAAGGAGGCTGGTTCCAAGTCGGTCGAATTCACGGTCTATCCCGAAGCCGGGCACGACTCATGGACTGAGACGTACGATAACCCGGAGCTCTACACCTGGTTCCTGAAGCACAGCCTTAAGGACAAGTAAGCCCCCGGTATCAGATCGTCGCCGACGTAAAGCCACCGTCCACGACGATATTTTGCCCTGTGACGAATGACGACGCCTGATGCGATGCCAGCCAGACGACGGCTCCGGCCAGCTCGTGCGGGTCACCGAAGCGCGCCATCGGTGTGTGCCCGAGAATCTGTCGGCCGCGTTCGGTGGGGGTGCCGTCGGCATTGAATAGCAGGGCCCGGTTCTGGTCGGCGGGAAAGAAACCGGGGCTGATCGAATTGACGCGAATGCCGCACGTGGCCCACTCTCGCGCCAGAAATTTCGTGAGGTTGATGACGGCGGCTTTCGCCGCCGAATAGGCGACCACGCGAGATAACGGATTAATGCCCGAGAGCGAGGCGATATTGATCATGCTTCCGCGTCCGGCCTCGAGCATCGCTTCGCCAAATACCTGCGACGGGAGCAACACGCCCCCGACGAGATTCAGGTCGAACACGCTGCGCCAGGCTTCGAGCGGCAATTTGCAAAAATCGCTGCCGGGCGGCAGGGTGGCATCAGGCCGGTTTCCGCCGGCGGCATTCACCAGAATACCGACTGTTCCCAGGCGGTCCTGAATAGCGTGCCGAGCCACCTCGAGCGATTGGCGATCGAGCGCGTCGGCCGATTGAAAGTGGGCCGTGCCGCCGGCGCTTTCGATGAGGCGAACCCTCGCAGCGCCGCGTTCAGCATGCCGTCCGACGATGGCGACTTTGGCTCCGCAGCCGGCCAGGGCCTCGGCCATTCCGCCACCCAGGACGCCGGTGCCGCCGACCACGACGGCGGTTTGTCCAGTGAGATTAAAGAGGTCGTTTTTCATATGCTGCTGTTCATGTCTACACGCTGCGCTGCTTGAGCAGGTCGCGAATCTCCATCAGCAATTCCTGGTCCCGCGTGGGGGGCGGCGGCGCTGCCACTTCTTCCTTTTTATTCTTCAAAATCCAACCCAGAAATTTGACGATGAACAAAAAGAGGGCCGCACTGACGATCAAGAAGCTGACGACTTCGTTGATGAACGCCCCCAGATCCAATTTATTTTCTGGATTGCCGAGGTGCCAGACGAGCCCTTTGGTCAGGTCTTTGGCGTCGCCGGCTTCCTGCAACGGCCACAAGGCGATCGGCATCAGCACGTTGGAAACCAGCGATGCCACGATCTTGCCGAACGCACCGCCGATGATCACGCCGATGGCCAGGTCCACCACGTTGCCTTTGAGGGCAAACGCCTTGAATTCATCCAGCAGGGAAAAAGCCTTCCCCATGGCCTGTTTCGCAAGCGGGTCGCCGTGGCTCATCGTGTGCTCCTTTATGTTTCAGTTCCACCCGCCTGTAGGTGCCAGGCAATTCAGCTCAGCATGAAGACAGGCAGGTCGATGCCCGGTATGATGGTCTTCACGCGCCGTGACAGTGCCGTCACCTGATACTCGGAATCGGCGAAAAACAGATCGACACGAATGCCGAGAAATTTTCCTGGCGGCTCGTATTGCAATTGCAGAATCCGCGAGTTATCGATCGTCAGGAGTGCCGGATCACGAAGCTGTTTGAATCCGGCATTCTTGAGCTGGACGAGGAATTGATCTTCATCTGACTGCCGGACGCCGACAAGCAGATCGACATCCCGCGTGTTTCGAATGTGATTCCACGCGGCGACGGCGATTCCTCCCATCAATGCCGCGTCGACTTGCAGCGCAGCCAAGGTTGCCCACAGGTAACGCAGTGCGGAGAGCAGCAATTCACCCGCCATGGGAGTGGCTTCGGTAGTTCAATTTGCTGATCATGCGCTCGGCAGTCCGATCATGTTCTGCGACGCGCCGGACATAAGCTTCGCGGTAGGCCGCCAGCACCTCGTCCTCGGTGTGGTATCTGGTGCGCAACATGGCTAATTGGATTTCGTCGGTCGCATCCACCAGGTCGAACCACATGGCAATGCGTTGCTCGCGCGTCGTGCCGGCCGGTGGGCCGGGGGCCAAATCGGGTGGAGGGATCAGGTTTCCGGATACAGGATTGCCGGGCGTCGAGCGGTGCGACATGAAAGTTCGGCCAGTCGGCGGTACGAACACGGACGGATCATGCTTGAGAAACTGATTTTACGGTCGCCCATTGCGTTTCTCAATGGCGTGGCGTTCAGGCGCTGGCGAACGCCGTATCGACGAATCGCAACGGGACGTCCTTCCATTCTTCGGCATAGTCGATGCCGATCCTGGGCGTTGCCGCGATCGTAGGCCGGCCGGCGGCGTCACTTTGCAGAAAGAGCGTGCTGCCTGTGAGGTCCAGCCCATTGTGCGCACGGGTGATCTGCAATGCCCGTGCGAGTTTTCCAGGGCCCGACAGGTCGGCTTGCCAATCATCGAGCGGCATGGCGCCCCGAATCAACACCGCCTGCGGATCGTCGAGATCGCCGGCGACGATGTTGAGCATGTTGTACATCCCATAAATGAGATACACGTAGGCGCGCCCCGCCGGACCGAACATGATTTCCGTCCGCTGCGTGCGTCCTTTGAAGGCATGGCACGCCTTGTCGTGCGCCCCGACGTAGGCCTCCGTCTCTACGATTCGTGCACGCCGTTCGCGGCCGCGCCATCTGTGCACGAGAATTGTACCGACCAGATCTTGCGCCAATTCGATGGCCGGTTTTCGAAAGAACGCATACCGCAACTTCTTCATGGAACGCATCTCTGGGTGGCAGGACGAACCAGAATCTACGGCGTCGATGTTCGTTTGAACGAGAGCGGCATGCAAGCGATCAGGTTTTTCCCGACCCCGCTGAAGGGTTTGCTTTTCGACGGCGCGGGGTATAATCAAATCAGCATCTCTGCCTGGCACGTTCTGTGCAAGCATCTGAGTTCTGGTTTGCGGGTCCAACTCCATTGGAGGGTCGCATCATGTCCAACCAAAATCGCGTCGACTGGGAGCGTCACATCGATCAGGTGATTCGTTCACAGCATTACACCTGGCTCGGTGAAGGCTTAGGAGGGGCGCCGCTTCCCGAAGCCCTGACTGACATCATTGCCGACGTCATGCACATTTGCGCCCGCCAGGGCATGTCGTGGGAAGAACTGGTGACGCGCAGCCGCGCCCAATTTGAGCTCGAAGAAGCCCAAGTGTCGCACGAATTTGTCGGCTCTGCCTGACAGCGAATAGCGTTCGTGGCTCGTCTTCGGTCATTTTGGTCGCTGGCCGCGCGGCTTGGGCACTTTGACGAGCCGGGCTTCGTGATCCGCGACGAAATACCGCTGGCCTTTGGCGATTACGGTGTGTCCCTCGGCTTCCAGCAGCGATTTGATGCGCGGGATGCCGCCGGGATATTTCGGATTGAGTTCTCCGCCGACCTTGAGGGTCCGCCAGTAGGGAGTAATGTCGATCTCGCCGGCGGCAGCCGCTTCGGCAGCGGCATGTGCGGCGATCCAGGCGAAGATTCCCGAAGTGATCGGGCAGCCGATCGTGGCTTTGTGCCGGCGCGCGACCAATTGGCGGATTTCGTTGACTGTGATCAGCTTCCCGTCGGGGACTTTCCGCATGATGGCGTCGACCTCGCGGGGCGCGGGAATGGCGACCGTTCCTTTCCCCCACCGGGCGGACATTTTGCCTGTAATCCGGGCGACCTTGGGGAGGTCTTTGTCGTCCGCCAGCTTCTCGCGCCAGGTTTTGCGTTTGGCCATGATCGATGGACCTGAAGGAAGGCGATTCAGACTGTCAGCCACGCGGCAAAACTTTTACGTGGAATCGGTTTGTCCATCCAGGAAGTATCCGGCTCCGGGAGTTTCAGCGATTCTCGCACCGACAGCCACCCGCGCTTTAAAGGCTGCGAGCTGACCGTTCCTTTTTGGGTATGCCAGGCGAACGATTTCTTCAATTCAGCCTGGATGGCGATCTGCAAAGCGAGCCGCACATCCTGCGCGACGTAATCGAGCACCTTCTGATGTTCCCCGCGAGCCCACAGTTTGGGCGCGTGCCAGCCCGAAACACCTTCGAGCTTGCCGGCGATGCCGAGGGCCGACGCCGCCTTTTCGAGAGATACCGGAAATCCCTTTTCGCAGAACACGTGAAACATCATGTCGACGTGGCCCAGCGCGAGTTCCCGACAAGTCTCCGCCGCCCCCGATTCTTCGGCCAGCACGTCGAAATCGAATCCCAGGCCGTTCCAGGTGGCAATCGTATAGCCCGCGGCGACCTGTTCCGTCAGATACTTGACCAAGGTGCGGGCCTCTTCGCGATTCATCCGCGGGCCTGGCTTTCCGTCGGTCGTTCGTGCGTGCCAGACGACCGGCTCGGCAGCGTCGGAGGCCAGGACGGCAGCACAGGTGATTCCGATCGGACGATGCGGCCGCCAGTTGAAATCGGTCCCCGGAATATCGGCCGCGGTCTCGATGTCAAATGCGATGAACTTGCGCGACATGGCTCAGGCGCTGAATAGGCAATGGAGCGGAAATGCTGAACATCATCGTACCTACGCCACAGAAAAAATGGTACAGATTCCAACATTCGAATCCCACGACTCCTCCATTAAAAAACGCCAACCCAGAGTCAGGCATGGGCCCGACTCTGGGTTGTTATTAAAAACCGGCATTCCGGATAAACGCTGACGGTGCGTCGGTCAGCGAGGCTGCCAGGTGGGAACATAGCTGTAGTAATAGCCGGCCTGGGTCGTGTCGGTTGGCTGATACGCCGTCGGAAAGAGGCCGCCGGGGAGATGACCGCCATACTGCGTGTACGGCGTTTCGGGATACCACGCCATATATCCGCCGATCGGCGAGAGACGGGCCGACGGGATGCCCCAGCCGTAGTTGTAGGTTCGCACGACGGGCGCCACCGGGACCGTCACGGGGACGTTATATTTTTGGGCCGAATAAAGCCGAGTGTCGCGAGCGTCGTAGTAGTAGCTGTTATTGACGTACAGGCTGCCGGAACCGCGTCCCCAGCCGCCGCTCCCGCGAAAGCAATTGCAATTTCCGCCGGCAAAGGCCGACGAGCCCAACCCCGAGACCATCAGCGTCAAGAAGCACAGCGTTCCGCATTTCATCAACGACGATTGAGTTTGCATCTGACTGTTCCTGAGGTCGGGACCCGGGGCGGGAAACGGTTAACGGAATTGGGTATTCGAAAAGCACGTTCTGGTCGATGCCGAAGGTGGGTGGAAGCCCCACGGCAGGCACGTCTTGTATTTCACTTTGACCATCGTGCCCTTCACGCACGGCTGCGGCAGGAAGGGCAGGCACGCGCAGAACGACTTCTTGTAGTAATAGGGGGGATATAGCGCGCGATACTTGTGCGCATACAACATCTCATGCGGCGCAAAAGCCTGGTTGGTAATGACCGTCCAGCCCACTTCACGCGGGACGTAGGGGACTGGGCTCGGGTAGAGCGAGCTTTGAATCTGCGGGGCAGGCCATTCGTCGGCCCGTGCCGCGCTGGCCGTTACCGCCATGAGGCACAGGGCGACAACCATCGTCCTGAAAAACATGCGAGTCATAGGATTCCCTCCCTGGGATCGCGGGTAGTAGTTCGCCGGGACAGTTCCCCGGCCGCCGGCGTGCGGCGACAGTTCCATGAGTTCTGAACCCAACCTCCCGGCGACTCCTTGTGCCGGTCAATTTCAAAATTCGACCGTTAACGAACACAAGGATGAGTCATTCGCGGGGGGTGATGCCCAGGCAGTGCGATTTTCCGAATGCTCGCTCGCTACAGGTGTTACGATCGGAACCTGGCTCGGCGTCTTCGATAGATGCGATACGGCCGACAGAGTCTCCGTCTTGAGAAAGCCCCGCAGAATCGCTACAGTTTCGCGCGCTGCAGCGTGCACATCGAATATTGATTTTTCCGATGCGAAACAAATCTGAGAACCCGTGCCCGAAGACCTAGAACAAGCCAACGGCGAAGCGACTCACGCCCCGCGGATTCCCGGCAACGACCGCATCGAGTACGTCTCGATCAGCCAGGAGACCCGCAAACGCTATCTGAATTACGCGATGTCGGTGATCACGTCGCGGGCGCTTCCCGACGTCCGCGACGGCCTCAAGCCGGTGCAACGACGCATTCTGTTCGCCATGTACGACGGCCTGCATTTGACGGCTGACGGCCGGTTCGTCAAATGCATGAAAATCTGCGGCGAAACGATTGGCAACTATCATCCGCACGGCGACATGGCGTGCTATGAGGCACTCGTGCGCATGGCGCAGAATTTTTCGCTGCGGTATCCGCTTGTTCACGGCTCGGGGAATTTTGGATCGATCATCGGATTGCCGGCCGCGGCGGCCCGGTACACCGAAGCACGGCTCGCGGGGCTCGCTGAGCAGCTCATGAGCGAGCTGCGGTTTGACACCGTCCCTTTCCGCCCGAATTATGACAATTCCAGGCGCGAACCCGTCGTATTGCCCGCGCGATTTCCCAATCTGCTCGTGAACGGCGCACAGGGAATCGCCGTCGGTATGGCGACCAGTATTCCGCCGCACAACCTGAAAGAAGTGATCGAAGCGTGCGTACATCTGATTCAAGACCGCGACGCCAGTGTCGCCCAACTCATGAAGTACGTCAAAGGCCCCGACTTCCCGCTGGGGGGCCGGATTATCGGCGAGCGGCGTGAACTGCGACAGATTTACGAAGAAGGGCGCGGATCCATCAAAGTGCGGGCCGAATGGAAAATCGACCGCGAGAAACGCAAGGAAGTTCCCGATCGAATCGCCATTTATTCGATTCCCTACGGCGTCGAAACAGGCCCCCTGCTGGCTGCAATCGGCGATATCGTCGCCTCGAAGAAGCTGCCGCAACTCATCGACGTGGCCGACCACTCCGATGAAGAACACGGCCTGCGTCTGATCCTGACGCTCAAGAACGGCTCGGACACCGAGGCCGTCATGGCGTATCTGTATAAGCACACCGCGCTGGAGCAGAATTTCGCGATCAACAACACGTGCCTGGTTCCCGACGAAAAAGGGAGCCTGGTTCCCAAACGCTGCAGCCTGGCGGAGATGCTGCTTCATTTTCTGGATTTCCGTTTCGACACGGTGCGACGGCGATTCGAATTCCTGCTGGCGCAACTCAAGAAACGGATTCATATCCTCCAGGGATTCAAGATTATCTTCGACGGGCTCGACCGGGCCCTCAAGATCATCCGCGGCAGCGACGGGAAACAGGACGCCGCCGTCAAACTGATGAAGGCCTTCCCACTCGACGAAGAGCAGACGACGGCCATCCTCGAAATGCAGTTGTACAAGATCTCGCAGCTCGAGATCGACGACATCCTCAATGAGCTGCGCGAAAAGAAGCAGGAAGCGGCCGAAATCACGACGATTCTGGCGTCGAACCGCCGGCTCTGGAAGATCGTCGAAACGGAACTCAAAGAACTGTCGGAGAAATTCGGCGACAAACGCCGCACGACGATCGGCTCGACCGAAGAAATCGCCGAGTTCGACCCCGAGGCCTACATCGTCCGCGAAAACACAAACGTCGTCGTTTCGCGCGAGGGGTGGATTAAACGTGTCGGCCGAATCGCCAGCGTCGAAAGCACCCGCATCCGCGAGGGGGACGAAGTGCTGGCGGTCGTCCCCGGCAGCACGCTCGACCATGTGATCGTGTTTTCGAGCGAGGGAGTCGCCTACACCCAGCGGATCGACCAGGTTCCCGCATCGAGCGGGTACGGCGAACCGCTGACGAAGCACTTTCGACTGGGGGACGGCGCCGCAGTCGTCGCCGCCCTCTCGACCGACGTGCGCTTCACGCCGGCTGATAAGAAAATCAAAGGAGAAGACAGCCCGACGCCGTACCTGATGGTGGCGACCGCCCGCGGTCAGGTGTTACGGATCCCCTTGGCGCCCTTCCGGGCGGCCTCGACGAAGGTGGGACGCAAATACTGCCGCCTGGCGGCAGGAGATAAAGTTGTTTTTGTCGACCTCGTGCGCGACGCGACGACGATGTTTCTGGCCTCCGCAAACGCCCGCATCATCCATTTTGCCGTCACCGACGTGCCCGTACTGTCGGGCGCCGGCAAAGGCGTTCGCGGTATCAAAGTGGCCACCGACGATCAGGTGCTCGGGGCGGCGCTGCTCACGAATCCGCGCGACTGTTTGCACGTCGAGACGACCGCCGAGAAGGACATGGTGTTCGGACAGGTGAAGTACGAAGTCACTTCACGCGGCGGCAAAGGAGTGCGGACCAGCCACCGTAGCGGGTTTTCGAAGATTATTCGCCAACCGATCGAGCTGGTGGACTGGACGAAGTTTGAAGGAACAAACGGGAAGCATTAGTCATTCGTCATCGGAAATCCGTCATTCATGTCGACCGCAGCAAAAAGCGCTTATACCGCCCGCGATATCGAAGTCCTGGAAGGACTCGAACCGGTCCGCAAACGCCCGTCGATGTACATCGGCGGGGTCGATTCTCGCGGGCTGCATCACCTGCTCTGGGAAATTCTCGACAATTCGGTCGACGAATATCTCGCCGGCGAGGCCGACAAAATCGTCGTCACGCTGCACAAAGACGGTTGCTCGGCGACCGTCACCGATAACGGCCGCGGCATTCCCGTCGACATCCATCCCAAGATCAAGCGCCCTGCACTGGAAGTGATCCTCACGACGCTCCACTCCGGTGGAAAATTCTCTAATAAGAATTACGCTCGCAGCGGCGGATTGCACGGCGTGGGCTCGTCTGTCGTCAATGCCCTGTCGTCGGAAATGATCGCCACGGTCCATCGTGACGGTCACGAATGGACGCAGAAATTCAAAGCCGGGAAACCTGTCGGGCCGCTCAAGAAAGTCCGCCCCTTCCGGGGACACGGGACGACGATTTATTTCCGGCCGGACGACTCGATCTTCCGCAAAGTGCATTTCGACAGCAGCGTCATCAAAGAGCACCTCGAAGACATTTCGTATGTGCATGGCGGCCTGGCGATCACGTTTCACGACGAATCCAAGAACGAAACGGTCGAATATTCGCACCCCGACGGCATCGCCGGATACCTCACAAAGCTGACGGCCGAGGGGAACAAAAAGCCGGTTACCGAACAGGTGTTTGCGATCTCGAAGGACGAAAACAACCTCAAAATCGAGGTCGTTCTGAAATGGACCGAATCGACCGATGAAGAAATCCGCAGCTACGTCAACGGCATCCGCACCCATGCCGGCGGAACGCACGAAAACGGCCTGAAATCGGCGATCGTCAAGTCGGTCAAAAATCATATGGAGGTCCACGACATCAGCCCCAAAGGCGTCGCGATCACCGCCGAAGACATTCGCGAAGGGGTCGTCGCCATCCTCTCGGTATTTCTCAGCGATCCGATGTTTCAAGGACAAACCAAAGAGCGGCTCAACAATCCCGATACGGCGGGCCATGTCGATTCACTGGTGCGCCCCGCGCTCGAGAACTGGTTCAATTCCAATCCCACGCTAGCCGACGCCGTCATCGGACGCATCGTGCTGGCGGCCCGCGCCCGACTGGCCAGCCGCGACGCGGCCGGTGAGGTCCGCCGCAAAACTCCTTCCACACGCCGCAACGCCCTCCCCGGAAAACTGATCGATTGCCGCACTTCGAAACCGGATGAATCAGAACTGTTCATCGTCGAAGGAGATTCGGCAGGGGGCAGTGCAGTCCAGGGGCGCGACAGTCGCACGCAGGCGGTGCTGCCGCTCCGGGGGAAAATTCTCAATACAGAATCATTGGCCACCGCCAGGGCGCTCGACAATCAGGAGCTCAAAGACCTCGTCGAAACGCTGGGAACGGGAGTCGGGCCGAATTTCGATATCCGTGGCTTGCGGTATCATCGCGTCATTCTGTTGATGGACGCCGACAGCGACGGTAACCACATCAGTACCTTGCTGCTCGCTTTTTTCTTTCGTCACATGCGCGAGCTGATCCGCGGCGGACACATTTTTTTGGCGCAACCGCCGCTGTATCGGATTGTGGTCGGAAAGGAAACGCACTACGCGCTGACCGATACGATCAAAGAAGAATTTCTCGCGAAACTCCCGGCAAATCGAAAATACGACGTCATGCGTTTCAAAGGTCTGGGAGAAATGAATCCGAAAGACCTCAAGGAAACGACGCTGAGTCCCGACGCCCGAATCCTGCTGCGAGTCGACATCGAGGCCCAACTAGAGGCGGACAAGACTTTTCAGCAACTGCTGGGCAAAGACGCGTCGCAGCGGTATGAGGTGATCATGTCCGAAGCAAATCTGGTCGAAGACCTCGATATCTGACCTTCTGACTCTCCACGGCTCAGTGGCCAGGATTCGCTGGGCCGGGGTCCAGGAGCGAGCTGCTCAGGTTGCCGAACCTTGATTCTTTGACAGCAGAAACCTCATACTGTTGCCAATGACACTGCCTGGCACCGTCGAGCTGCTTTCCGCCGATAATTCACTTTATTTGTCCCTGGCTTACATCGGGCCCGGCGCTGGGATGGCCTTTCTAGGCTCATTCTTGATCCTCGCCGTGGCCTTGGGGCTTGCGCTGCTGTCGCTGCTCACCTGGCCTTTTCGCTGTATCGCGCTGTGGGTCAAGCGACTAAGGCGGGGAGTGCAGGCCAAGGTGCAGCGCGTGGTGGTCGTCGGGCTGGATGGTCTCGATCCGGGGCGCGTGCGAACGCTGATGCAGGCGGGCCGGTTGCCAAACTTTCAGAAACTTGGCGAAGAGGGAACTTTCACTGAGTTGGGCACGACGCTGCCTCCCATCTCGCCTGTCGCCTGGTCGACGTTCATGACGGGAGTCAATCCGGGCAAACACAACATCTTCGATTTTCTGAACCGCGATTTGCGGACTTATTGTCCGGAACTTTCCAGCGCGCGGGTGACGACAGGCAACCGCTGGAACATGCTGGCGGCACTGGGATTGGGTTCGGGGCCGGTCCGCTTGCTGCGCAAAAGCCAGCCATTCTGGAAAATCCTGGGGGACCACGGCGTCTTCAGCACGATCTTACGCGTGCCAATTACCTTTCCTCCGGAGCGTTTTTTTGGACTGTCGCTGTCGGCGATGTGCACGCCCGATCTGCGAGGCACGCAGGGGTCGTACACGCTGTTTTCGACCGACGCGACCGAATGTGAAAGCTCCCTCGGAGGCCTGCGTGTCCATGTCACCTGCACGGCCAATCGGATCAGCTCGCGGCTGACCGGACCGCCGAACCTACCGGGCAAATCTCCGTCGGACCTGGACGTGCCCTTCACGCTCGACATCAATCCTTCGCAACAGCGAGGCCAGCTGCGCATCTGCGGACAAACGGTCCCGTTGAAACTGGCGGAATATTCGGATTGGGTACGGCTCACATTTCGGGCCGGGCTGTTTCAGAGTGTGCGAGGGCTGTGCCGGTTTCGCATCGAACAATTGACGCCGCACGTGCGGATCTACGTCACCCCTGTCAACATCGACCCCGAACGGCCGGCGCTGCCAATTTCGCATCCGCTGTATTACTCGATCTATCTGGCCAAGCTGCACGATGCGTTTGCGACGTTGGGGCTGGCGGAAGACACGTGGGGATTGAACACGGGCGCCATCGGCGAAGACGCCTTTCTCGAACAGGCGTACTCGATTCACGCCGAGCGGGAAGCCATGTTCTTCGAGGCGCTGCGTCGGACGCGAACGGGATTGTGCGCCTGCGTATTCGACGCGTCGGACCGCATCCAGCACATGTTTTATCGGTTCACGACCCCCGACCATCCCTGCCGGCCGACTCCCGAAGAAACCCGCCACGCCGCCGTCATCGACGAGATGTACGAACGCATGGACGATCTTGTGGGGCGTGTGGGGAAAGCGATTGGACCAGACACGTTGCTGCTGGTGCTCTCGGATCACGGCTTCTGCGATTTCTCGCGGGCCGTGCATTTAAACGCCTGGCTGCGAGCCGAAGGCTATTTAGTGCTTGAACCGGAAAGTTCGGGCGGCGAATATCTGGATGGCGTCGACTGGAGCCGCACTCGCGCATACGCGTTCGGCCTGGCGGGGATCTACATCAACCAGGTCGGGCGCGAATCGCAGGGGATCGTTGCCGCTGGAGACGAAGCCGCCAACGTGCGCGCCGAAATCGCCGTTAAACTCCGCCATCTCACCGACCCGGATCGTTCCCACAAGCCGGCAATCCGCGAGGTGTATGATTCGCGAAACTGTTATCAGGGACCATACGCCGAGAACGGCCCCGATCTGGTGGTCGGCTATCATCCCGGGTATCGCGCCAGTTGGGATACGGCGGTGGGGCGCAGCGCGGGCGAAACGCTTTCCGACAATACCAGGCGCTGGAGCGGCGACCATTGCGTCGATCCGTCCGCGGTGCCCGGAGTCCTGTTCTGCAATCGCCGGCTACGGCATAATGAATGTTCGATTGTCGACCTGGCGCCAACGATTCTCGATCTGTTCGGCGTGGCCGCACCCGCCTACATGGACGGGAAGGTACTTCCGTTTCAAAACGACGAAGCTCGAAACGCCGAGAATGACAAATTTCGAAAATCCAATGTCTAAGAAAATTCGAAAATCGAAATCCGAAACAGGCGACGCAAGTCGGTCGATCAGCCGTCGGAAGTTTCTGGGGTCCCTGAGCGCCGCGGCGGCTTTCGCAGCGGGATGCGGAAGTGACTCGCGTCACCTCCCGAGTGGAACGTCCTTCGATCGGATCATCGTGCTGGGGGTCGACGGATTCGACCCGAAGTTGCTCGACCAGTATCTCGCACAGGGCCAGATGCCGAATTGTCGCCGATTGATCGAGAACGGCGCGTTCCATCGGCTGAAGACCAGTGATCCGCCCCAAAGTCCGGTCGCCTGGTCGAACTTCATTTCGGGAACGAACCCGGGCGGCCACGGGATGTTTGACTTCGTCGCCCGCGATCCCCGTGCGGAGACGATTCTTCCTACTCTCGGGATGGCCCGCACCGAGCAGGCCGGAGCCCCGATCAAACTCGGCAAATGGATGGTGCCCCTGTCGGCCGGGCGGCTCATCAATCTGCGCAAAGGGCCGACGTTCTGGACAAACCTCGAAGCGCACGGCATCCCGTGCACCGTGCTGCGTGTGCCGGCTAATTTCCCCCCCAGCGAGACCGAGGCCGTCACCCTGTCCGGCATGGGGACTCCCGACCTCTCGGGGGGATACGGCTCGTTCAGCTATTTCACCGATGACCGTGCCGAACGCACCCGCGACGTGCCTGGCGGGCGGATCGCCAAAGTCGCAGTCCGCGACCAGATTGCAAACTGCGTGCTCCAAGGACCGAGGAACAGCTTCCAGGCCGACGAGTCGTCGACCGAAGTTCCCTTCCAGGTGTTTCTCGATCCTGAGCGTCTGGTGGCGAAGATCGCCATCCAGGACCAGGCGATCGTCCTGAATGAAGGGGAGTGGAGCGAGTGGGTCGCCGTGCGGTTCGATCTGCTGCCGCACGTCGTTGACGTCGCCGGCATCTGCCGATTCTACCTGAAGCGGGTGCGAGCAGGGTTCGCGCTGTACGTCACTCCGATCAACATCGACCCGGCTCACCCCGCTCTTCCGATTTCTACGCCGCCCGATTATTCACGGCGGCTGGTGCGCGAACTGGGATATTTCTATACGCAGGGGATGGCTGAAGATACAAAGGCGCTGTCGGCGGGAGTGCTGTCGTCTTCGGAATACCGGCAGCAGGCCACGTTCGTCCTCAATGAACGGATGCGGTTTTTCGAGCACGAATTGAACCGCTTCGAACGCGGCTTTTTCTTCCATTACTTCTCGACGCTCGATCTCAGCTCGCACGTCTTTTGGCGCACGCTCGACAAGCGGCATCCGCTGTATAGCGCTGCGCTCGCCGCCGAACATGGTGACTTCATTCCGAAATTGTATCAGCAGGTCGACGAGGCGATCGGCCAAACGCTGCAGAAAGTCGACGAGCGGACGCTGCTGTTCGTGATGTCCGACCACGGGTTCACTTCGTTTCGTCGGCAATTCAACCTCAATTCGTGGTTGATGGACAATCGCTACGTTCGCCCCAAGGTTTCGCGGGCGCAGTCGATCAATTCTTATTTTGCCGACGTCGATTGGAGCCGCACTCGCGCCTACGGGCTGGGGATCAACGGCCTGTATCTCAACATCAAAGGGCGCGAGCGCCAGGGAATTGTCGCGCCCGGAACTGAAGCCGACGAGTTGTGCGAGACGTTGAAACGGCAGCTCGCCGACATTCGCGATCCGCAGACGGGTGAGCCGGTGATCGCACGCGTGCTGCGCGCCCGCGACGTCTATTCCGGTCCGTACGCCGACGAGGGTCCCGACTTGATCGTCGCGTACAATGATAATTATCGTGCCTCGTGGGACACGATCCTGGGGGCCTTTCCGCGGGAATTGCTGTCCGACAACACAGACGCCTGGAGCGGAGACCATTGTGTCGATTCGGCATTCGTTCCCGGCGTCTTGCTTTGCAATCGCCGACTCCGCGCAGAGCAACCGGCACTCGAAGACCTCGCCCCCACGATTCTCGCCCAGTTCCAAGTCCCCATACCAGTCGAGATGACCGGAAAGAACTTGCTGTAACCCGAATTCTCCCGAGGCAATTCCGATGTTCGAACCCCGGATCAAACTCGACCGCGAGCTCTACGATCGCGTCAAACGGACGGCCGAGCGAGCCGGTTATTCATCAGTCGACGAATTCGTCGTCCACTTGTTGGAAAAAGCCACAGCCGACGCCGACCGCGCGCAGGACAAAGACGAAGTCCGCAAGCGCCTACAGGGTTTGGGTTACATCGAATGACTGGAGTGCGCCTCTAATTTGCACATTGTTGACTGGGCTCCACGGGCTTTCCCGCCACCCCCGATCGAGTGTACCTGAACCGCGGCGACGGATTTCAGGCCAGCAACCAGCGGCGGCTCGTGTGCGGACTGGGGGACTCCACCCGGGTCGAGAAGCTCGAGGTCCACTGGCCCTCGGGGATCGAGCAGACATTTACCGATCTGTCTGCCGATGCCGATCTCATTTTGACCGAAAGCCGCTATGCATCGGTTCCTGTGCGCTGAAAAGCCGGAGCGTCATTCGGACTTCGGAGATCCGCCCTGCAATGCCCGGCGCGCCTGTTTGAGACGTTGCTGTGCCTCGGCGTAGTCGGGCTTGAGCTCAACGGCTTTTGTCAGCGGTGAGATGGCTTCGTGGATGCGGTGAATCTGCACCAGAAAGTCTCCCAGGGCAAATTGAAACTCTGCCGATTGCGGGTTGAGCTCGACGGCACGGAAGTAATGCTCGCGTGCCTCTTGGGCGTCGCCAAATCGGGCCAGTATTGCGGCCAGGTTGTAATGCGCTTCGGAGGACTCGGGAGCGCACGCCAGGGCCTTCCGAAAGTCGGCGATCGCGGCATCAATCTGCCCCAATCCAGTCAAGAGGCGCGCCCGCCACTGGTAGGCGCCGGCGTGCCGGGGGTCGAGCTCCACAACCTCGTCCAGATGGGCCAGCGCTTCGTCGGGCTTTCCCAATTGCAAGTACGCTTTCGCGAGGTCGTAGTGCGCTCCGGCGTGTTCGGGATCAATCTCGAGCGCTTTCTGGAGCTCGCCAATCGCGGCCTCGAAACGGTCTCGCAGCAGCAGCATCGACGCGAGGCCAAGATGACCGTCGCGGTTATCCGGCTTGTGGTCCAGCAGCGACTGAAAAACTTCGATGGCGTCCGCAAATTCCGACTTGTCCCAATGCGCCCAGGCGAGAGTCGAATGCGCCTTCGTGTGTCCTGGCGCATCGCGGACGATCATGCGCAGCCGTTCGATGGCCGCGTCCCGCGAACCGTTTTTGATCAGTTCTTCGCACTCTTCGACGGCGACGTCGAATGGCAGCATGTCTTTGACGTCCGGGAGGTTAGCCGGGATTGGGCCGACGGTGGGTTTGGCCGAACCCGCGACGTATCCCAAGCTGGCGAGCGTCCGGCGCTCGGCGGCGGAGATTTGCACTTGGACCTCGGCGCGGCGCACCAGTCGCGACTCGAAGTCGGCCAGCCGCGATTCCATGTCCCGCAATTTGTCAGGATTGGCCTCAGCCAGGTTGCGCTCTTCGTGGGGATCGGCCTCCAGGTCGTACAATTCCGGCCGCGCCGTGCGGATGTATTTCCAATGGCTCTCCGTCAGGCTGCG
>DASYAR010000311.1:0-18441 GCA_036501235.1 Planctomycetaceae bacterium | reverse complement strand
GTCGATCGCAGTCTGGTCCTGCTGCGAAATTATCTTAAAGACCATCGTACCGAGCAGAACCTGTTCAATCGCATCTGGCTGCTGTGGGCCGCGTGCGGGATCGACGGACTTTTGACAGCCGATGAACGCACGGCCGCGATCGGTGATCTGCTGGAGGCGCAACAACCCGATGGCGGTTGGCGACTCGCGTCGCTCGGTGCTTTCACCCGTCGCGACGGCACGCCCCAGGCCCTGGGCTCCGACGGCTATGCCACGGGACTGGTGCTCCACGTGCTGCAGATGGCAGGTGTCTCAAAAGAGAGCGAAAAAATCGCCGGTGGCCTCACGTGGCTGCGGACGAATCAGAGCCCGACGGGGGAATGGCGCGCGGCGTCGGTCAATAAAGAGCGCGACCCTGCCAGCCACACTGGCCGTTTTATGTCCGACGCCGCGACCGCCTATGCCATCTTAGCGCTGAGTCATTGATTCGATGACGCACCACCTCCGCAAGGAGCGGGCATTCAATTCCTCCAAAGGTTGGAGTACAGCCTTCAGGCTGATGTACGAGAATCGCACATGGATCGGGACGACGGAAGACGTAATGGGCATGCCGGTTTGCTGGTGCATGTTTCCGAGACTGACATCAGCCTGAAGGCTGTACTCCAGCGGCTACTTATCAGACGCCTTGTTCGACGGGCCGGCCTTTTGAATCCGCTTCGCCCCCTCGATCTGAGGCGCGGTTTCGGAATCATTTACCGTCAGGTCCGCATGGATCACACGGTACGTCTTCAAATCCTGCGGCCGATACCAGAAGATCGCACGATTTTTTTCGTCGCGTTTGACGCCTTTTCCTGCGTAATGCGCGTCGGCCGACTCGGGAAGCGTCAGGGTAAATTGAAACCCGCGGCCGATCGCGATCGACTGCTTCATTAATCCCTGAAAATCGTCGTCAGAGAACTCTGTTCCGTCTTTCACGCGCCTCATGGCGAACTTCGTTATCAATTGCGTCACGCCGGCCATGTCGAGGGTCGCTGGAAACTCTCCGCCGCCGATCTCGCTGCAGGACTGGAATGCCTTGACCAGGTCCTGCTCGCGCGATTCAGAGGTATCCACGTCAAATGACTGGATCTTGTACTCTGCTGGAGGGCTCACATCGAACATCGATTCCTTCAGCTCGACGTTGAACTCGAAATCGGCCATGGCCACTTCGGTTCGCGGAACACCCTTGAATACACTTTCGATGCGGACGGGTTGTCCAGTCGCGGGGTCGCCCCACATCGTCACCATCTCGGCCGACGAATCGTAACGGAAGCCGACCACCGGTTTGCCTTCAATCTCTTTTTCACCCAGTAGTTCGTACTGCGCCTCTTTCGCCTTGCGGTTATCGGCCAGCAGCTCGCGCAGGCGTTCGAAATAATTCGCCGAGATTTTATCCTTTGGCGCTCCTTTGAATGTCATGACGACGACCTTTTTCTCGGCCGGAATGATGCTCACGATCTTCCCCGCCGACATGTCACTGATGTTGATCGTTGTCCCCGTCTCCTGCCGATATCTGCCGGGCGCCAGATACCAGGTCTGGAATTGCTGGATCGGCAGCCCACCCACCCGAACCTCCATCTGGAAATGCGCCGTCTTCGCTGCTACGACCGCAGCAGCGAACCGATTGAATGCCTGAGCAGTCGTCTGGCCGCCGGGAACGAACAGCCAGACGGCTGCGATAGCGAGGGACGCGGCTGAAACGAGTAACCGGGAAGCGGGGCGTCGCATGATTTCCTGTCCTTTCATAAAGGCAAGCTGCCACGCAGGGCGCGTCATTGGCGGCCCAACCTCTCTGTCGAACTCGGCCATGACCCTGGCATGGAGGGCCTGCCGATGTTCGAGAGCGGGCTGGTCGTCAAACGGCGCGCGTTGCAGCAGCCGTGTGAATTCGGATTCTTGATTTTCGAGATCTGACATGGCATTAACCTGTCTCAGATTGGCCAAGAGCCTTTGTGGAATACTCCGCCGGATGGAACCTGTCTCGCAGCCGATTGAGGGTTCGGCTGAGGGCGGTTCGCACGGCCCCCGGAGTGGCATCCACAACAGCAGCGATTTCTTCGCAGGAACAATCTGCGAAGTAGCGGAGCATGACGATCGCCTGGTCGCGTTCATCCAGCTCGAGCAGAGCCTGATAGACCGCGGGCCAGTCGAGAAGGTCTCGATCCGCCGGTGACGGGGGCGAACTGCCCACATGGTCCCAATGCCGGCTGCGTGCGGCAGCTTCCCACAATTCCTGCCTGCGCCGGGTTTGGCGCAAATAGGCATTGACGGCATTGGTGGCAATGCGGAACAACCAGCGGCGGAAATCGGTCTCGGTTTGTCCGGTGAACCTGCGGAGATGCGAGGCCACGTTGAGAAACACTTCGGACACGACGTCTTCCGCCAGCGTCCGATCGAACAGTCGCCTCAAGCAATAGCGTGCGACCTGCGGATAGTAGCGGTCGTACAGCAGGCTGAAGGCGCTGCGATCGGTTTTCGCTCGGACGACGAGATCGTCTTCCACTGCCGGTCGTTCGCATTCGGTCGGTTCGTCATTCATCACACCCTGATCAATGCGCCAGTCCTGGATGTGTTACACAGGAAACAGCGGATGATGAGGCTCTAACCGGTGCGAATGGGATAGTTCCATTCTTCGAACGAACGGCGCCAGGCGGTGCTGATTTCGTCGCGCACGTCGGGAGGCAGGTCGGTGTGCACGTTTTTTTTGTAGTCGGACAACGATTTGAGATACGCCTCGATTTTCGGTTGCGCGACGGCAAATTCCGGCAGGCTCAAATTCTTGTAGACTCCTTTCAGCAGCCCCAGCGGGTCTTTTTCCAGCTCTGCGAACGATACGTCGCAGTACCGGTTTTTCGGGATGAGGTGTCGCTCTTCGAAAAACGCATCCATCATCAGCCGGTACTGGCGGATCACCTGGCTGTGCAGAGCAGACTTGTCCGGGGCCTGCATGGCGCAGTATTCCCAGCTTTTCAATTGCAAATGCTTCGTCGATTGGTAGACGACGTAGGGATCGCGGTGAATGTGCACGAAGCGGGCATCGGGAAACATTTCCAGGATCAGCTTGATCCGTCCCGTGTTCGGGGGCGATTTCATGATCAGCGGGCGCTGAAATTTCCACGTCAGTTTTTTCAGAAACCAGACGAACGCCGCTTTCCATTCATCGATTTCCGCCTGCGGCACGCCGCGAAAGGTAATGTACCGCTCGTAGTGGCTGACCCGGTGCGGAAACGACCACGCCGTATAGGGCGACTTCCGCGTCGTGATGTTGATCGCGAATTCCTCTTCCCATGGCACCTCGGCGCTCATCTTGACGCCGTCGACTCCCATCCGGTCGCGCGGCAAGAGGAGGAAACTGGCGGCCCACATCACGTTTTCCCCCGTGAGAAACGTGTTGGGGATCATCACCTGGGCAAATCGCGGATAGGCGAATCGTTCGTCGAGCGACAACAAGTTGTGCAGATGGGTCGTCCCCGAGCGCCAATGGCCGAGAATGAACAGCGGCGGCTGCACCGTTTGCCGGGCTACGCTGCGGTAGACCGTCGCCTCAGCCGTCGCCCACCAGGCCGTGTTGATGAGCGAGATCAAGGTGGAAAAAGCGGTGCGGGGCCAGAATCGCGGCGGAATCTTGAATTGGTTTTCGGCCAACAGCCTCAGCCAGTCTCCCGTGGTAATCCCGAGTGTGATCCCCGGCCCGGTTGCCTGATTAACGACCTCCCGCCATCCCATTTCCAGCTCACAATTTCCAATAGAGAATGACCAGCGGGCGCCTGCCAAGGCCGCTGTTCGCGACGTATGATAGCCGGTCGCATCCTGAAACCCAACCCTGCTTGTCGAATCAGAGGAATCAAAATGCCGCGCAACTTGCTCCAGTTGTTTTTCGTCGCTATCGCCGCCTTTTCATGTCTGGCGCCCCCAGCCTCCGCGGCCGACGAGCCGGCCCCCCAAGGGGAAGTTACCAGATACACGTTCGAGCAGAGCAAGATCTTTCCCGGCACATTTCGCGAATACTGGGTGTACGTGCCAAAGCAATACGACCCGGCCAAACCAGCCTGCGTCTACGTCAATCAGGACGGGGTCCAATACAACGCCCCGGCCGTTTTCGATGACTTGATCCACAAGAAAGAAATGCCGGTGACGATCGGTGTGTTCATCATGCACGGACGCGTGAAAGCGCCGAACGATCAGTCGCTCGATCGTTTCAATCGCAGTTACGAATATGACGGACTGGGCGACAATTACGCCCGCTTCCTGCTGGACGAATTGCTTCCCGAAGTCGAAAAGAAAACTGCCGGCGACGGTCGTGCGATTCGATTGTCGAAAGAGGGCAGCGATCGCTGCATCGGCGGCGCTTCGAGCGGCGCCATTTGTGCATTCACCGCCGCCTGGGAACGTCCCGATGCATTCACACGAGTGTTCAGCGCCATCGGCACGTACGTCGGCCTGCGCGGCGGGAATGTCTATCCTACGCTGATCCGCAAATACGAGCCCAAGCCGATTCGCATCTTTTTGCAGGATGGGAGCAAAGATCAAAATATCTACGGCGGCGACTGGTGGATGGCCAACCTGGAAATGGAGCGGTCGCTGGTCTTCGCCGGGTATGAAGTCAATCATGCTTGGGGCGAAGGGGGACACGACGGCAAGCATGCCACGGAAATCTTTCCTGACGCCATACGCTGGCTGTGGAAAGACTGGCCGACGCCCGTAAAAGTGGGCGCTGGATCGTCGCAGCTTCGCGAGATTCTCGTGCCGGGTGAAGGCTGGAAGCTGATTGCAGAAGGCTACAAATTCACCGAAGGCCCGGCCGTCAATGCGCGCGGCGAAGTGTTCTACAACGACGTTCCCGAAAGCAAGACGTTCAAAGTCGGTCTCGACGGCAAAGTCGCCGTATTTCTCAATAACACGAAGAAAGGGGATGGCCAGGCGTTCGGTCCCGACGGCCGGCTCTATTCCGTCGCCGGCGGCGTCGACCAGATTCTCGCCTGGGATACCGAAGGCAAATCGACGGTGATTGCCGACGGCTTCCGCGGCAACGACCTGGTCGTTCGGCACGACGGCGGGATCTATGTGACTCATCCCGGTTGGAACGGCACTGACCCCAGCCAAGTCTGGTACATCAGCCCCCACGGAGAAAAGAAGGTCGTCGATAAAGGATTACGCTTCTCGAATGGGCTGACGCTTTCGCCCGATCAATCGCTCCTCTACGTGGCCGACAGCCGCACGCACTGGGTTTACAGCTACCAAGTTCAACCGGACGGCAGCCTGGCGAGCAAGCAGAAGTATTTTCACCTGCACGTACCCGACACGGCAGACGACAGCGGCGCCGACGGCCTGCGCGTCGATCGCGACGGCCGGCTGTACGTCGCCACGCGCCTCGGGATCCAGGTCTGCGATCAGGCCGGCCGCGTCAATTGCATCATCCCGACGCCGAACGGCAAACTCTCGAACCTGTGCTTCGGCGGAGAGAAATTCGACACGCTGTACGCGATGTGCGGCGACAAGGTTTTTGCACGCAAGCTCAAAGTGCAGGGGGCTTTTGGATGGCAGCCGCCGAGCAAGCCTGGTGCGCCGAGGTTATAATGGACAAACCAGCCCCAAACGGGGCGAAATTCGATAGCCCAGGGCGCTAGCCCTGGGAAAATGCCGTCAGTGTTGCAAAAGCCCCAACGGGGCGAGATTCCAGATGTGGAGAGCGATTCACACGCCGGAATTTCGCCCTTACAGGGCTCGGCCGATATTTGTTTTCGATACTGGCGAGCCCGGGACGTACGTCCCGCGGGTGCGGGGCGTGGGAATTGCCGCGCGGTTGGAGAATTAACGCTCTCTTAACTCGTGCGATTTTCCGAGGCGGCTGCAAAAGCCGGCCTCGTTGCAAAGTAGAGACCCACAGCAACGAGCGTGTTTGCGACGCAGACGAATGCCGCAGTGATTACGGCGTCGCGCGAATCCAAAAATTTTGGACGATCAACGATCTGGGCGACAGCCGCCAGGCAGGTTGCAATTCCGAGATATCCAAAGAATGTTCTCCAGAGGAGTCGCGAGCGGCGCAAAAATCCTATGCCGAACACAATGTGAGTTACGGCAAGAATTCCCATTCCTATTCGCTGCCCCGCAGGATCACAGACAAGCGGAAAGTACGCAATCGGCAAAAGGGGGAAAACAGAGCACACGGCCAGAATCACCACTCCGTTCAACAAGAGGAGTGCAGCGAAAGGGAGCACAGAAGTTCGATAAGCCCGCTGCGGTGTGTACGCTTTACCAACATACGTACGCGGGACGGGCGAGCACGTCTCGCCACAAGCGAAGCACCTTGTGGCGACAGCTTCGACGGTCTCACCACACATTGGACGGGTCTTTCTCGTGTCCAAGGCCATCCCAAGCCGTCCCCGTCTCGACCCATTCGCTTGAAAGTCGCGAATTCGATTACGAACGTCATGATACATCGCAAATGTGGATTGTGCGACGTTCAGTGTCATCAGGAGCGGACCAACCTAAAACAGGTTGGTGTCCCAGCCAACGCTCGCCACGCCAAATTGTAAATGACGTCTTTTGTCCTACACACTATCCAAGCACACGCGGCGGTAATCGGCGACCATGCGGTCGAGGCTGAAATGACGCAGGGCGTGTTCGTGGCCGGCATTCGCAAACTGGTCGCGCAGGGCGGCGTTCTTCGCGAGTTCCACGAGTGCTTCGGCGAGAGCCGCTGGATTTCGGCGGGGGACGAGGCGGCCGGTGACGCCGTCGAGCACTTGTTCGCCTGCTCCGCCGACGTCGGTCGCCACGATCGCGAGGCCGGCGGCCAGCGCCTCCAGCGACGCATTCGGACAGCCCGCGGGCTCCGAGACCTGGGCGAACAGATCGAGCTTGTTCAAGAATCCGCCGATGTCGGGGACGTCACCGAGCCATTCCACTGGCAGGTCGCGCGCCGCATGTCGCAATCGATCGGAGTACGCTTCGGCTCCCGTTTCTGCTGCACCGGCAACTTGCAACGTGTACGGCGGCAATCGTGAATGGGCGCGCGAGAACGCTTCGATCAGGTCTTCGAGGCGCTTCTGCGGGCTGATCCTTGCAGCCGTGCCGATCACGAGATGGCCGTTGGCTGGCCGGTGCGTCGGCCGGTCGACGACGGGAACACCGTTGGGAATGACGTGTACCGGCGCACCAAGCAGTGATGCGGCCGTTTCCCGTTCCCCCTGATATTTCACGATCACCCCTCGCAGACGGCGGCCGTAATCGGCCGGAGTACGATAGGGCCAGCCGGGACGCGGCCGCGAGAAGTAGCGATCGAGCGACGCAAAATACATTTCTCCGGGGCTGACGTCGAACACGGGGATGTCGAGAAATCCATCGGCGAGCAGGACCTTGTATTCAGGGATGGCGTTCCACAACAGGACGCTCTGCGGCGGATCGGCATCAATCTCAGCCAGCAACCGCCCTGCTGCCGCGGCTGTGTCGATTGTTCCTGCCGGCGGGAGAATGGTGACGTGAATGCCAGCGTCGATCAGCGATTTGACTCCCGGCGTGCGACGATTCGAGTCTTCCTGCAAAACGGCTGCGCGGACGCGCACACCATCGCAAGCGAGCGCCGTCAGCAACCGCCGTGCACTTGATTGCGCGCCGCCGGTCGAGAAGTTATTGGTAATCAGCCACAAGCCGTCGCGGGGTGCAGACGCCTGATGCCGACGGCGGCCGGCCGCGATGGCCCGCGGGTAGAGCCACGCATACCGTTCGGCCATTCGCTCCAGCGAAAAGTCCTTCAGCGGCGGGGCCGCTCGATCTCGCAAACCGGACGTTTCCGCGATTGCTGTGGCAAACGTCTCGGGCTGAGCGTCAACCGGCACGAGGCGCAACGGCACCCCCCCGGCAGCGAGCTCGCGCGTCCCGCCGACATCCGTGGCGACAACCGGCAGGCCCGCCGACAGGGCTTCGACATAGGCCAGGCTCAAGCCTTCGTGCTCGCTGGCGGAAATCAGAACGTCGGCCGCGGCGAGCACGCCTGAAACGTCTGCGACAGCACCGAGCCAAACGATGGACTCTTGCAGTCCGAATCGGGCAATGGCCGCGTTCGTCTCATCGACCGTCTGACGGGATGCCGGATGCACCAGCGCCGCCTCGCCCGCCAGCAGCAGACGAACTTTGACCGAAGTCCCATCACGTCGCAGCCTGTCTTGCAGCGCGGCGATGATCGCCGGCAGCAACGGAAATCGCTTCTGTGGACGTGGATTGGCAAGCGTCAGGAGCACCAGTTCGTGGTCGCCGATTTTGTGCTCGTGACGGACTCGGCGGCGCAACTCGGGATCGCGGGCCCTTCGCGAGATGTCTGTGGCGTCGATTCCGTTCCAGGCCGTGCGCAGCGGAACGGGCACCTGGGCCTGCTCAAGCTCGTGTTCAACGGCTTGCGCGCAGGCGGCGAGCAGTTCGCAATCGCCGGCCCTTAGTTCGCCCTGGCCGGACTGCCAGCCGGGGCGCGTGTTGTGCACGGTCGCCACGACCGGAATTCCTGCCGCGGAAATCTGCGCGAGGTCAACTCCGTCGAGAAGATGCGCGTGCACGACGTCTGCACCGTCAGCGCGGGCGACTCGGATGGCTGTCGCAACACGCGTGGCGCGATCGCGCGGCAATTGCGACAGATCGCACGTGCCGTGCGGCGCAGGGAAAGGACTCCGCGTCGGCGACCCAATCGTGATGACCCGGCAGTGCGTGCCGGTTTCGATTAATTTTTGCGCCAGATCGATCGTCACCCGTTCGGCCCCCCCGCGCTGCAGACTGGTGACGACCTGGGCGACTCGCAAACCGGCGTCATAATGAACGTCGAGCGGCGAGTAGCGGACGAGCCGGTACCGGCCGGTGTGCAATTCGTCATTCAGCGCCTGGTCGACCATGGCACCCAGTTGCAATCGGAGGGCAATGGCCTGAGCAAGTGCCGCCTCAACCAGCACCGACAGCGGCGGCGGAAAAGGAACTCGAGCCTCTGCCGCCTTCAACAAATCGCCGCCATGGTCGATGTACAACTGCCGCCAGAAGGCGGGATCATAATCCTCATCAACTTTTGCCGACGGCCGCGAATCGTCGCCAAGGGGCCTTCTCTGGCCGGCCTTCTCTGGCTGCGACGTCGCATCGTCTGCGGCCAATGCCTTCGCCGGCCAGCCCAGCGCACACAACGGCATTCCGCTCGCGCTCGACGGCGGCGCGGTAACCGGTCGTGTTGCCACAAGCCAGGTTCCCGCGCGCAGCATCCAGATAGGCCCACTCGCTTCCGCGAGGAAGTCCGCCAATTCCGCCCGCGATCGGAATGTCGCGTCCTGCACGGTGCATCCCACCGCGCGCGCGGACCGAACGGTGCGCCCGGCCAACCGCTGCGCTGGGGGACCGTCTCCAAATACGACAGTCTTCAATCCGGTGAGACTTTCAGGCGTGGTCATAGCAAAAAGTATAGTTTTCGTGGCATTCGTGAGCTCCGTGGCCAAATTCAAACACGATTCGGCCACAAAGGCCACAATGACGAACTGAAAGCGACGCGAATCGGCACTGATCGGCGCTCATGAACAGCATCAATACGCCGGGGGGAATCCCGAGCGATGTACAGCCGGCCGCGGTGGAGGCGGTGGCGTGCGCGGCGGGGGAGCTGGATTTGTCGAACCGATGATGAACGGCATTCCCATCGAGTGCGTCGTATCATACGGTTCAGTGCCCGGCATAATTCCTGCCACCGGCGATACGTCCAGGATCTGAACGTCGGAGGGTGTCCCGCCAGTGTAGACGAAATGCCCTTGATGCCCGAGCCCCACGGTGAATTCGCCACTCGTGGGGGTATGCCCCACTCGGCACGAATAACGCACGATGCTGCCGGGGCTGTAAATCGGATCCTCCAGCCAGAATCCGTCGTCGACGATTCGCGATGCACGGCGCGGCCTGGGAGGTGGCTTCGGACTGCCGGATTGCGAAGCTACGTCGGGCTGCACTCCGGCAGGGAAGTCGTCATGCTGCGATCCCCGATTACCGCGCCAAATGGTAATCAGCACAATGAGCGTGATGCCGCCCACCAGCACGAGCACACAAGGACACAGCAATCCTGCCAGGAGGCCCTTGCCGAGGGCGGGAACAGGGGCCGGCTGTGGCGCGAACGGTGGCGATTGATTTGGCAGCGGTGGTTGCGGCGGCATGTGGATTGTTTCCGGCGGCGCCGCCTTCTGCGGAGGCTGCTCCACCGATTCCACCGGTTGCGCCATTTCTTTCGCGGGGCCTGCTGGCGTTACGTGAGCCGCTGCCGCAGGTCGGAACATCACGCGAAATCCAATGTCGGCATTCCGGCTGCCGGGAGTGCTGCGAAAGCGGGCCGCGGATCGGCCGTTCTTCGCGTCCTTGAGAAACGATCCTCCGCGCAACACGCGGCGTGGCTTGTCTGACAGATTCGATTGTGATTCCAGCGGGTTGGTGACCGCCCCGCTGGGGTACGGCCCGTACCAGTCGCGGCACCATTCCCAGACGTTGCCGGCCATGTCGACGAGCCCCCAGCCATTACGGTCTTTTTGGCCGACAGGTCGCGTGCCGTCGCCGGAATTCCCCTTATGCCAGGCAATCTGGTCGGCCGCCTGATCGCCGTCGCCGTTGTAGAACGCGGTCGTGCTGCCGGCCCGCACCGCGTATTCCCATTCCGCCTCGGTCGGAAGCTGAAAGTTCTGGTTGGTTTTACCCGAGAGCCATTTGGCAAACGCCTGGGCGTCGTCCCACGTGACGAGAACGACGGGATGGTCGTCGGTCTGAACGAATCCGGGATGGCGCCAGTTGTATGCCGCCTTTTGGACGAGCTGGCCGTTTTCGAGTCCGAAGCCTCCCGAAGTTCCTTTTTCGGACTCCGTTTTGTACCCGGTGGCCGCGACGAACTTCGCAAATTGCCCGCGCGTGATGGGCGTTTTTGCCAAATAGAACGGCTGGCTGATGGTCACCTGCCGCTGTGTTTCGTCGTCACTGCGATTCGGCTCGCCGGCGGGCGACCCTTGGGTAAACGTGCCCGCTTCAATCAGCACCAATTCAATTGTGGTGCCACTACCGAGATCAATCGTGTGCGTCGGTTCGGCGGATTGCACCTCTCCAGAGCAAATGGCAAGCAATGCGACGCCAAAGAAACGAGTTATCGACTGCACGCGCCAAATCGTGTTCATGAACGGCCCTTGACTTGAGAAAACGCACCGGGATCGGGGAATCGGCCTGCGACTCAAGTTGCTAACGCAGATGACGGTGTTTGGTTCATCGGCATTTGCGAGTTTTCTTGAATGGACGGCATTACACCGCACGCGGGCGGCGAAGTCAAATCCCGCGAAGACGAGGTCGCCACCCGCTCGTCGTGCCGTCTTCAGCCGGTCGGGTAGTCGTTAAACCCGGCGCCGGGCACACCGCCGCGAATAGCGGTGCTCCGACGGCGTTTCGTGCGCGGAAAACGGCGACATGCCGATCATGTGCCCGATTAAGAACATGCCGGCCGTTTATCGCTACGCATCCCCCAGTTCTTCCTGCAACTGGCACCAGCGGTCTTCGGCGGCGACCAACTGTACGGCGAGGGCCTCGGATTCGTTGTGAAGGCGCAGGGTTTCGGCCGCATCAGTCGTTTCCAGCATCTTGGCCAGGGCCTGCTTCTTCTCTTGATCGAGGCGGGCGACCGTTTTCTCGACGTTCGACAGTTCTTTGCGAATCTCACGCTCGTTCCGTCGTGCTGCTTTGGGCGCCGCAGCTTTCGCATGCAAGACATCGGGCGGCGGCTTCGACATCCGCGCGGCCAATTCTCGTTCGCCTTCTTCGATTTCGCGATTGACGGCGTACAGGTAGGCGTCGTATTGGCCGCGGTAATTCGTGACGTGTCCGTCGCGAACCTCGACGATGCAAGTAGCGACCCGTTTCATGAAGTGCCGGTCGTGGCTCGTGAAAATGACGGTCCCTTTGTAAGCGATCAGCGCCTCGGCGAGCGCCTCGACCGTATCGACGTCGAGATGGTTTCCCGGTTCGTCGAGAATCAGCACGTTATGCTGGCTCAGTAACAACCCCGCCATGCACAGTCGCGCTCGCTCGCCCCCCGAGAGCACCGAAACCGGTTTCTCGACGTGATCGCCGCGGAACAAAAGCGCCCCGGCCTGGTCAAGAATCTCCTGCGTCTTGGTGCCTCGCGCCGCCGTGTCTTCGAGGTACTCCATCACCGTCCAATTGGCGGGAAGGCTGGTGTATACGTGCTGCGCGTAGATTCCGATCTGGCAGCCGTAGCCCCAGCGCACTTCACCCGCCAGCGGCTGGAGCGAATCGACGACAGTTCTCAGGAAGGTCGTTTTGCCCTGACCGTTGTCCCCCACGATGGCGGCGCGCGAGCCGTGATCGAGCTCGAGATCGATGTCTGCCGCCACTTGCCGATCGGGATAGCCGATCGCCAGCCCTTTGCAGCGCAGGGCCGGTCCCTGGCGCGGCTCGACGAGCGGGGCGCGGATCCGGGCCGTCGGTTCGTCAATGCCGATCTCGGTCAATTCCAGGCGCTCGAGTTGCTTGCTCTTGGATTTAGCGCGCGTCGCCGTGCTGGCGCGGGCTCGGTTCTTGGCGATGAATTCTTCGAGATGCCGGCGCTTGGCGAGCACGGCGGCGTTCGACCGCTCGTCGTGCTCGCGGCGTTCGCGCTGATATTCGAGAAAGGCGTCGATCTTGCCGGGGTACATCGTGAGCTTGCCCCGCGTGAGATCGAGGGTATGGCTGCACGTGGCCCCCAGAAAGGCCCGATCGTGCGAGACGATGAGGCAGGCTTCCTTGTAATGGCGCAGAAAATGTTCGAGCAGGATCTGCGTGCGCAGGTCGAGAAAGTTCGTCGGTTCGTCGAGCAGCAGCAGGTTGGGCTCATGCAGCAGGAGGGCCGCCAGTTTGACGCGCGTCTGCCAGCCGCCGGAAAGCTTCGCCAGAGGACCGTTCAGATAGTCCCCTTTCAGCTCGAACTCGCCGGCCACTTCGCCGCACTTCCAGTCGGGCTGCCCGCTGTCGCGCATCAAGAATTCCTGGGCCGTCTCGCCCGGCAGGAAGGGATCGTGCTGCCGCAAATAGCCCAGCCGCAATTTCGGATGGCGGACGATCTCACCGCGGTCGAACTCCTCTTCACCCAAGAGAACCCGCAAAAGCGTACTCTTGCCGGCACCGTTCCGGCCGACAAAACCAACTTTGACGTCGTCAATCAGCGTGGCTTCCGCACCATCCAGCAGCACCTGTTCGCCGTAACTCTTATAAGCATTCTTGATTTGCAGCAACGCAGCCATCAGGGACAAATCCTCGGGGGGCAATAAAAGGCGCCGACACGAATATCGTGCGGTTGTTTGGGGATAGAAGCGTATGCGATTCAAGTCTGTGGGGAAAGGCCTCGCTTAACCCGGAGCCGGCGGCGACGGTGACACACGCGCCGTCGGACCACCACGACTCGCGGCGGTGCCCGGCTCCATGTTAAACGACTGCGATGAAAAGCGGCCAGCTTGTCGGTATGAATCAATCCACGTGCACCGGCCGATCGTCGGCAGCGCGGGCGGAGCGCCCGTCGGCGAACCATTGGATCACGTAGAAGAACACCGGGGTCAGAAAGATGCCGAACAACGTTACGCCGAGCATGCCGGCAAACACGGCGGTCCCCAGTGTGCGGCGCATTTCGGCGCCCGCCCCTTCGCCGAGCACCAACGGCACCACGCCGAAGATGAACGCCAGCGACGTCATGATGATCGGTCGCAATCGCAGTTTGCAGGCGTCGAGCGTGGCCTGGTAGCGGTCGACCCCCTGCTCGTGGCGGGAACGGGCGAATTCGACGATCAGGATGGCATTCTTGCACGCCAGCCCCACGAGCACGACGAACCCGATCTGGGTGAAGATGTTGATGTCCATCCGGGCCACGATTACGCCGACGATCGAGCATAAGAGGCACATCGGCACGACGAGAATCACCGCCAAGGGGAGCGACCAGCTCTCGTACTGCGCCGCCAGAACCAGAAACACCAGCACCACCGCCAGGATAAAGGCGTACATGGCCGTGTTGCCCGCCTGCAATTGCAGCAGGGCCAGCTCCGTCCATTCGGCGCGCATCGACGGGGCCAGGTGCTGCTGTGAGGCCTTATCGAACAGATCGATGGCGGTCCCCGAGCTGGTGTCGGGGCCGGCATTGGCGTTGATCAATGCCGAGGGATACAGGTTGTATCGGTTCAGCATCACCGGCCCGCTGATTTCACGGACGCTGGCGATGGCGGCCAGCGGCACCATCGCCCCTTGATCGTTGCGGACCTTGAGCCGCTTCAAGTCTTCGCTCTGCATCCGAAACTTGGCATCGGCCTGCACGTTCACCTGCCACGTGCGTCCGAACCGATTGAAGTCATTGACGTACAACGAACCGAAATAGACCTGCAACGTGTTGAACACCTCGGCCATCGAGATTCCCATCTGCTTGGCTTCGGTGCGGTCGACGTCGAGGAACAGCCACGGCGTGTCGGCCCGGAAGCTGGTGAACACGCTGGTCAATCCGGGGGTCGTATTGGCTTCGTCGACGATGCTCTGACTGACGGTCTGCAACGCGTTCAGGGTGTTATCGCCGCGGTCTTCGATGACGATCTTGAACCCGCCGGCTGTTCCCAATCCGTCGATCGGAGGCGCGCCGAGCACGTTCACGATGCCGTCCTGCACGGCCTCGTCAAGTTGCACTTTGAGCCGGTGGGCAATCGCGTCGCTCGTCAGGTCGTGCCCGTGCCGATGTTGAAACTCATCGAGCATCAGATACATCGTGCCGAAATTGGCGGCGTTGGCGCCCAGCAAAATCGACTGCCCGGCGATGGCCACCGTATGATTGACCCCCTTCGTCTGGCCGGCGATGTCTTCGATCTGTTTCATGACTTCGGTCGTGCGGTCGAGTGAAGCCGAGTCGGGGAGCCGCACGTCGACGAGCAAGTAGCCCTTGTCCTGCGCCGGGATGAAACCGGTGGGCGTTTTGCTGAATTGATCATAAGTGGCATACAACAGCCCGCCATAGATCAGGAGCACGATCACGCTGCCTCTCATCAGCAGCCCCACCGAGCCCACATAACCATGCGTGACGAGCGTGAAACCACGATTGAAGACCCGGAAAAACCAGCCCAGGATCGCGTTAATCGGACGGCTCAAGAACCAACCGGCCAGAACTCCCAGCAACAGGGCGCCCCACGGCGCGTACTCCTCGGCGGCAGGGCCCAGCGCGGGAAACTGCTGCGACAGAAGCTTCTGCACCCATGCCGTCCCGAATTGCCAGCCGGCCCACGCGAAACCGACGATCAGCCCGAACCGCGGGACCGCGTCGCCGTGCCCCTGAGTTTTGGGCTTCAGCAGCAGCACAGCCAGTGCCGGGCTGAGCGTGAGGGAATTGAAGGCGGAAATCACCGTCGAAATGGCGATCGTCAGCGCGAATTGCCGAAAGAACTGCCCGACGATCCCGGAGATGAACGCGCAGGGAACGAAGACGGCAGTGAGCACGAGCCCCACGGCGATGACCGGGCCCGAGACTTCGTCCATGGCTTGGATCGCCGCGTCGCGGGGCGCCATCCCCTCTTCGATATGATGTTCGACCGCCTCGACGACCACGATGGCGTCGTCGACAACGATGCCGATCGCCAGCACGAGACCGAACAGCGTCAGCGTATTGAGGCTGAAGCCCGAAGCGGCCATCGCCGCAAACGTCCCCACGATGGCGACCGGCACGGCGACCAGGGGGATGACGGCTGCCCGCCAGCCTTGCAGGAACACCAAGACGACGATCGCCACCAGGACGACGGCGTCTCGTAGCGAATGATAGACCTCATTCACCGATTCTTTGATGAACGGCGTCGTGTCGTAAACGATCGAATAATCGAGCCCGGCCGGGAAGCGAATCTTCAGCTCGTCCATCTTCTGCTTGACCGACGTGGCCGTGTCGAGCGCGTTCGATCCGGGCAATTGATACACCGACAGGGCCACCGACGGCTTGCCGTCGAGCGTGCAGAGTTGATCGTATCCCAGCGCTCCCAGCTCCGACCGGGCCACGTCGCGGACGCGAATGATCCGGCCGTCGGTCCCCGTGCGGAGAATCATCTGGTCGAATTCCTCGTCATCGGTGAGCCGGCCCAGCGTGCTCATCGTGTATTGGAAGACCTGTCCCTGCGGCGCCGGAGGTTGTCCGATCTGACCGGCGGCGACCTGCGAGTTCTGCTGCTCGATGGCCGTCACGACGTCGGTCGCCGACAGGTTGCGGACCGACATTCGCTCCGGATCGAGCCAGACGCGCATGCTGTAATCGCGCTGCCCGAGAAACGAGATGTCTCCCACGCCCGGCAATCGCGAGAGCTCGTCGCGCAACTGGATTGTGGCGTAGTTGCTCAGGTACAGATTGTCGCGGCTGCCGTCGGGTGAGAACAGGTTGACGATCATCAGCACGCTGGGCGATTTCTTCTTGACCATCACGCCCCGGCGCGTGACGAGCGCGGGCAGAATCGGCTGGGCCAGTGCGACGCGGTTCTGCACGAGGACCTGCGCCAGATTGAGATCGGTTCCCGGATGGAACGTCACGGTCAGGCGATACACGCCGTCGTTGGTGCATTGCGACGACATGTACATCATGTCTTCGACGCCGTTGACCTGTTGCTCGATCGGCGCCGCAACTGTATCGGCGACGACCTGCGCATTGGCCCCGGGATACACGGCCGAAACCTCGACGGTGGGGGGCGTAATCTCGGGATATTGCGTGACCGGCAACGTGAGGAGCGCAATCGCGCCGGCGAGCGTAATGACGATCGACAGCACCGAAGCGAAAATCGGCCGGTCAATGAAGAAGCGAGAGAACATGTCGGACGAAGGTCAAAAATTCGAAGAGGTCAAAGGGGTCGCAGAGCCTGGCGAGCGGGGGACGTCAGTCCCCCGGCGGGTGAACTTTGAGAAGAGCCTCGTCGTGAGCCGCACCGTTCGTCGCGACATGCGCGGGACGGTGCTCGGCGGCGTTGGTGACGGCACTCGGCTGCGCCTCGTGGCTCAGCGGGGCTGCGGCTTTGGGCAGCGGTTTCGCGGCGGCACGCGCCAGACGGGCACGAATCGGCCGGCGGATGAATCCCAGATTCAAGACGTCGAGCGCCATCGTCCCGGCAACATGCAAATGCCCGCTGGAAAACACCTGCATCCCGGCGATGCGGTCGATCACGAAAAAGAAGACCGGCGTCAGCAGGATGCCGAACAGCGTGACGCCCAACATGCCGCTGAAGACCGCCGTGCCCAGTGTCCGCCGCATTTCGGCCCCGGCGCCGTGCGCCACGACCAGCGGCACGACCCCCAGTATGAACGCGAACGACGTCATCATGATCGGCCGCAGGCGCAGTTCGCAGGCGTGCAGCGTCGCCGTTCGGCGGTCCGTCCCTTCCTCTCGCCGCGCTTTGGCGAATTCGACGATCAGGATGGCGTTCTTGCTCGCCAGTCCGATCAGCACGACAAAGCCGATCTGGGTGAAGATGTTGATGTCCATCTTGGCGATCCAGACACCCGCGAGTGAACTGAGGACGCACATCGGCACGACGAGAATGACCGCCAGCGGAAGCGACCAGCTTTCGTACAAAGCCGCCAGCACCAGAAACACGAACACGACCGACAGGCCGAACACCACCATTCCGGTGTTGGCCGCCATCTTTTCGATGTACGCGATCTCCGTCCACTCGAACGACATGGAGCGTGGAAACTCACGCCGGGCCGTTTCTTCCATCGTCGCGATCGCCTGACCCGTGCTGACCCCGGCGGCGGCATTTCCCTGGATCGAGGCGGCCGGGTACATGTTATAGCGAGTCAGCACCAGCGGGCCTCCGATCAGCCGCACCGTCGCCAGCGAGCCCAAAGGCACCATCTGCCCCTTCGCATTCCGCACGCGGAGCTTCTTCACGTCGTTGACGTCGCTTCGATAATCCTGCTCGGCCTGCACGATCACCTGCCAGGTTCGTCCAAACTTATTGAAATCGTTGACGTACAGAGAACCCAGGTACGCCTGCAGCGTCGAGAACACGTCTCCCAGATTGACGCCTTCCTTGAGACATTTCTCGCGGTCGACGTCGGCGAACAACTGCGGCGAATTGGCGTTATAGACGGTGAACAGCCCCGTGACCTTGTCCTTCTGGTCATTCCCCTTTTCGACCAGATTGTCGGTGTGCTGCTGGAGCTCGACCAGCCCCGAGTCGCCGCGGTCTTCCACCATCAATTTGAATCCGCCGGAGCGTCCCAAACCGGAAACGGCCGGTGGAGGAAACACGTTGACGATGGCTTCCGGGACTTCGGCCGCGTAGCGCTTTTTGAGCTTGGCAATGATCTGGTCGGAATACAGATCGTGCGATTTTCGCTCGGCAAAGCTCTTGAGGATGATGAACATCGAACCGAAATTCGATCCGTAGGCGCTCAACA
>DASYAR010000310.1:0-26945 GCA_036501235.1 Planctomycetaceae bacterium | reverse complement strand
TCGACGGCAGATATTCTCGCCGCGGCACGAGCCCAGGCGGCAGGAAGTGCCGCCCCGGCTGCATCCGCCGGCGCTCCGGCACCAGCTGTCGCGGCTCCTGCGGCGAAACCGAAACCCGCGGCAGGCGGCGCCCCCAAATCGACGGCAGACATTCTGGCAGCGGCCCGTGCGGCGGCTACCGGCAAAGGAACGGCGGCGGAAATCGGCGCTGTCGCGAAGCCCGCTAAAGCCGAGCAGGCCTCACCGGCCGTGCCCGCAGCCGCCATGGCTGACGCTTCTGCAGGCCCCAGGCTGTCAGTTCAAGAGATGCTCGCGGCGGTGCGCCCAGGTGCCGTGGCACCAGAGGTCGCCGTAGTTGGCGCAGCTCCTGCGAAACCGGTCAAGCCCACGGTCGCGCCACCGATGCCGGCCAAGCCGTTGCCTGTGGCGAAAGCACCAGCGCCTGATGCAGGCCGTCGCAATGTCGTCTTGGCGCTGCTCGCAGCTCCGTTTGCACTCATCGGCGGATTGTTCGGCAGTGCGTTTGCCGCGGCATGGACGACCCTCGCCGCCACGACCGGCATCGCCACGCTGGCTACGGCGCGGTTCATGCTGCCCAACGTGCTCACCGAGCCCCCCCGAAAATTCAAGATCGGTCCTCCGGCCGATTTCGATCTGGGGACGGTGGCCACCAAGCTGGTGGCGCAATACGGCGTGTGGATCGTGCACACCGATCAATATAAGGGAAAGAATTTGATTTACGCTTTGATCTCAGTCTGCACACACCTGGGGTGCACGCCCAGTTGGCTCGAGGGAGAGCGCAAATTCAAATGCCCGTGTCACGGCTCCGGGTTCTACGTCACGGGCATCAATTTCGAGGGGCCGGCGCCGCGCCCCTTGGAGCGGGCCGGAATTAAGCTCGCCGCCGACGGGATGCTCGAGGTCGATAAGAGCGTGAAATTCCAGGAAGAAATGGGGCAATGGGCCGATCCCGCATCGTACTACGAGGTCGTCGGCTGAACGGCTGCAGTTCGTCTGTTTTCTGAAATACAATCTCGAATTTCGAAATCTGTTCTATGACTCTCGGCGACTACATCCGCGATTCACAGATTTGGAAGAGCATCTTCCGTCATCCCGCTCCCTACGACCGCCGCAATCGGGTCGTGGTGATGCTGACCAACTTCTTTCTGCACCTGCATCCGGTGTCGATCAAGAAGCAGGGAATCGCCCTCTCGTACACCTGGTGCATGGGTGGGATTACGTTCTTCCTGTTTCTCGTGGAAACGGTGACGGGCGTGCTGTTGATGTTTTATTACCGCCCGACGCTCGAACACGCCTTTAACGACATTCTGGCGCTGCGCGATGTGACGACGCTCGGCATCATGCGGGAAATTCATCGCTGGGGCGCGCACGCGATGGTGATTACCGTGTGGCTCCACATGTATCGTGTCTTTTTAACAGGCAGTTACAAACCGCCGCGGGAATTCAATTGGGTGGTGGGGGTGCTGTTGCTGGTGCTCACGTTGCTGTTGTCGTTTACCGGATATCTCCTCCCCTGGGATCAGTTGGCCATCTGGGCTATCACGGTCGGTTCGAATATGGCCCGGGCGACGCCGTTTCTTGGGCACGAGGGGCCTGGGGCGCAGCTTCTCAACTTGGGAGGTTACGATCTGATCACCAACGCCAGCGATGCACGCTTCATTTTGCTGGGGGGGCGGTTCGTCGGCGAAGCGACTCTCAATCGATTCTACATTCTGCACTGCGTGGCGATTCCGCTGGTCGTGGCGGGGCTGATCGCCATTCACTTCTGGCGCGTCCGTAAAGACGGCGGCATCAGCCAGCCGCTGTAACTCGTTCATCTGAACTTCTGCTTGGCGTGGTCCCATGAATCCGCATCCCGACCTGACTCCCGAAGTCATCCGCGGCATCGGCTGGCTATATCTGCTGCTGTTCGCCATGAACATCTTCTGGACGGTGCGCGTCTACAAGCGGCATGAGGGTGTCGGCTCGCTGGCTGCCTGGGCCATGTATACGGTGATGCTGTTCATTGTCGGTGCCACCCACATCACAGGTGGCTCCGGCCCCGCACACTTCCTGATCCGCATGCCCACGGGATTCAAATCTCTGGTTGATGCTGGGGCGAAGCCCGAGATTTACTTCACGCTGTCGATCGCCCTCTTTGCCGCGGTCGTCTGGTTTCGCGAGCAACTCGTCAAGCCAACCGTTTCCTGGCTGATTCTGAATGGCATGGTCCTGTTCATGACCTTGTCGATGACCGACTACGATTTCCGGCAGATCGTCGGCAAGCCCGACAATGTGCCGATCGTTTCGATGTTGTTCATTGTGGCTTTTTTCACGTGGCTGTATTTCAAGCGGGCCGTCGACAACGACCAGCGGATCGCCGCGGGCAGGCCCCTGTTCGAGCAGGAAGACAACGAGAAGGTGCTGGTATGGCCCGACCTCGTCTACACCGAGATGATCTGCATGGTGGTGTTGACGGCCGTCCTCGTCGCCTGGGGAATCGTGCTGCAGGCGCCGCTCGAAGAACCGGCGTCCGCGTCGCGAACTCCCAACCCCTCGAAAGCGCCGTGGTACTTTCTGGGATTGCAGGAAATGCTGGTGTATTACGATCCCTGGATGGCCGGCGTGGTGCTCCCCAGCATGATCCTGGTGGGGCTGATGGCGCTGCCGTACATCGACTTCAATAAAAAGGGGAACGGTTACTACACGTTCAATGAGCGGAAGTTTTCGATTCTGACGTTCATGTTCGGATTTTTGCCGTTGTGGATCGGCCTGATCATTCTCGGGACGTTCTTGCGCGGCCCCAACTGGAACTTTTTCGGCATCTATGAATTCTGGGACGTGCACAAGCTGGAAGTGCTCAATAACATCAACCTTTCGGAGATGGTGTGGGTCGACCGGCTGCATCAGCCGTTGCCCGTCGCGCCTGCCGACGCGAGTGCCTTGTCGAAAATCGGTCACATTCTGCTGCGTGAAAGTGTCGGACTGGTCTTGGTGGCGCTCTACCTGGGCGCTCTGCCGATGCTGATGGCGATGACCATCTTCCGCAGGTTTTTCATGCGGATGGGATTCATCCGCTACATGGTGTTCGCCAACCTCGTGCTGTTCATGGCGTGCCTGCCGATCAAGATGGTGTTGCGCTGGTCACTGAATCTGAAATACATCGTCGCGATCCCCGAGTGGTTTTTTAATATCTGAGCGTGAAGTCATGCCCGCAACTGAAGAATACGCGAGAAACCTGCGGTCCCTGCACGTCGTGTCGGCGGCGAGCGCGTTCGTGCTGCTCGGCGCGACGCTTTGGATGATGCAGGCCGACTACGCCGACGAATGGCGCGGCATCCAAAAGGTCGCCACTGAGGCTGAGGCGCAGAAGATCGACGACGATCTGTTGAAGCTCGAGACGAAAGACTTTGAAACTGAAGAAGCGAGGCTGAAAGAAGCCGTGGAGGCAGGCAGAAATGCCGTTAAGGCTGAGCAAGACAAAGTCGATAAGGCGGCTGCCGAAGTCAGCCATCTGGAAGGACAGTCTCAAAAACTGACTCGCGACGTGAAATTTCAAAATGCCAAACGCGACAAGACACGGGCTGACTATGATTTGAAGGTTCGCGACGAGGCGTCGCGCGAAGAGCTGTCGAACTATCGCAAAATCTTCGAGGGCGAACAAACAAAGGCCGACAACGGGGCTCTCGAATTGCAGCAATTGCAAGCCAAGCTCGATGAAGCCAACAAAACTTTGGCCGCACTGACGAAACCCCGCGATGAAGCATTGGCTGCCAAGAAAAAACATGAAACCGAGCTCGATCGGCTGACGAAGGCGAAAGAAATCATCGCTCCCGATCCGAAGAAACCGAGCGAAGTCGGCATGGCTTTCAAGCGCTGGCTGATGCAGCTCCCCATTATTGAGGGCTTCAACGGTCCCGTGAAGGTCAATCAGATCTGGCTGCCGGATCTCACCGTCACGCTCGGCATGAAAGAAGCGGCGCGGTACGACCGCTGCATCACCTGTCATGTGAATATCGACAAAGTCCAGACCGGAAACGTGCTCGACTATCCGCATGACCCGCATGGCATTTCGATGAAAAATGCCGACGAGTACCTGCACGGCAAGAAGGTCAGGTCCAGTGACGGTACGACCGTCGTCAAGAAGAAGAGCCGTGTCCGCGAAGACGGTTCGATCGTGGGATACAACCATCCGTTTTCGACGCATCCCAATCCCGATTTGTACCTGACGGCCGCCAGCCCGCATCCGATGCAGAAATTCGGCTGCACGAGTTGCCACGAAGGCCAGGGCTCGGGGACCAGCTTCCAGAATGCGTCGCATAGCCCGAACTCGCCCGACATCGCCGAAAAGTGGCACAAAGACTACGGCTATTCCTACAACCATTTCTGGGAATACCCGATGTTTCCCGAGCGGCTGCGGGAGGCGGCTTGCCTCAAGTGCCATCACAACGTCGTCGAGTTGGGGGTGAATCCCAAGTTCGGCAATTCGGCGCCGACGGTCTTCAAGGGATATGAATTGATCCGGCAATACGGTTGTTTCGGTTGCCATGAGATCAATGGATACGCTGCCGGCAAGCCGATCGGGCCCGATATGCGGCTCGAACCACAGACTCCCGAAGAGGCCGAGCGAATCGCCGCCGATCCTTTGGCGGTCGCCGGCACGATGCGCAAGGTCGGCCCCGGGCTGCGACACTTCGCCGCCAAGACGACACGCGGCTGGACAGAGAATTGGGTCGAAGAGCCCAAGCGATTCCGTCCTGAAACGCGCATGCCGCAGTTTTTCAACCTGACCAACCAGTCGGACAAACACGCCAAGGAATTGCAACCGGTGGAAATTGCCGGCATCGTCGAATACTTGTTCAGCAAATCGGAAAAACTGACGCTCGAACACTGGGACGCCGCGTATACGCCTGATGCCGAGCGCGGCAAACTGCTGTTCTCTCAGCGGGGATGTGCGGCGTGCCACTCGCACGACGATCTCGTAGGAGGCAAGGCAGATTTTGGGCCGAATCTGACGAACGCGCACCAGAAAATTGCGTCGATCGAATGGTTGTACACGTGGCTCCGCGAACCGACGCGGCACAGCGCCCGAACCCGCATGCCGAACTTGTATCTCGAGCCGGAAACAGTCAACGGCGTGACGGTCAACCCGGCCGCCGATATCGCCGCCTTCCTGCTCGTCAAGCGCGACGATCAGGGCAAAGCGCTGCCGGACGGCGACGGCAAGCTCGTGCATGACGACGTCGGGCCGGGCCGATTCAAACAACTTGTGCAGCCGGGCGTGTACCTGGGATGCACATTTGCGCCGACGCGTGAGCGAACCGGATGGCGAGGCCAGGCGACCGACGGGCCTCGTGGTGCTAAAGTTGCATCGGTGATGCCGGGTAGCCCTGCCTCGCGAACATTTCGAGTCGCCGCGCCTGCGGAGGAGAAAGGGGCAAAAGGCACATCTGCCGATTCTCTCGCGGCAGGAGATGTCATCGTGCGATACAAAGGGATCGACGTGCGCGATGCAGCTCACTTGGAAGAGTTGGTCTCTGCGTCTCCCGCCGGCGAAGAAGTGACAATTTCTATTTCGCGTCAAGGTGCGAACCTGGAGATGCATCTCACGCCTGATACGCCCTTGCACGATTTAACGCGCTGGTATCTTTCGAAAGTCATGACGGCTGCCAAAGTCAGCGCGGCCCTGAAGACCAAGTCTTACCCCGAAACCGAAGCCGCCGCCATCAAAGCGGCATCAGTGAAACCCGACGAGATCGAATTGATCAACGGTGAAATCACGGACGAAACGATGCTGAGGTATATCGGACGTCGTTCGATTTCCCGCTACGGTTGCTATGGCTGTCACGACATTCCCGGTTTCGAAAAGGCCCGCCCGATCGGCACGGGACTCTTCGACTGGGGCCGCAAAGACCCCACCAAACTGGCGCTGGAGCATATCGAAGAATATCTGCACCACCACGGTGAAGCCGACGGTTCGAGCACGGCCCAGCGGGCTGAAAAAGCACTCCTGAATGGAGTCAACGATAACTTCGACTCGGTTGAAGAACGGGACCGTGAAACTGCCGTCGGATATTTCTTCGATCAGCTCAACCATCATGGTCGGGCCGGGTTCCTATGGCAGAAGCTGCGAGATCCGCGCAGTTACGACTTCAAGAAAATCGAGACCAAGGGCTACGACGAACGTCTGCGGATGCCCAAATTCCCGTTCAGCGAATCCGACATCGAAGCGATTACGACTTTCGTGCTGGGCTTGGTCGGCGAGCCGCCGGCCGTGAAATACGTCTACCATCCCTCCGTTCCCGCCAAGGCGCGAATCGAAGGCGAAAAGCTGCTGGCCAAGTTCAATTGCACGGGCTGCCACATGGTCGAGTTGCCGGAAATCACCGGCGTGCCTGAGGATTTGACGCCGTACAAACTCGAGGCATCCGACTTTCCGCAAGCCCTCGATCTATTGCTCAAGGTCCGCCCGCCGCGCGACGCCCGAACGACGCGCAAACTGCCGACCGGTGAAGACGCCATCAAGTTTCACGCGATGCTGGTGCAACCGATCAATCCGGATGACGACCCGGAAGACCAATCGGCTTTCTACGATCTGTGGGAACCGATTACGATCGGCGATAAAGGCGATATTAATAAACTGCTGCTCCCTCCCAATCGCATCGAGCTCAAGGCGAAGAAGCTCTTGTCGCAGACAACCGGTCGCGGCGGGGCGTTTTCAGAATGGCTCGTCGATGCCTCGGTGAAGGGAACCGTCGGGCCCAAAGTCGAGCGCAGCGTGGCGCGGGAGATGGCGCCCCCCACATTGTTCGAGGAGGGCATCAAAGTGCAGACGCCGTGGCTGTACGCCTTCTTGAAGAGCCCCGATCGTCTGCGGTATACGACCGTGTTGCGGATGCCCCATTTCAATATGAGTAACGATGAGGCCGAAAAGCTGGCGAACTATTTTGCCGCCGTCGACAGCGCTTCGTTCCCTTATCAGGAAATCCCGCAGCGCGAGCCGCAGTATCTTGAGACTAAGGAACACGAGCATCCGCATTATCTGCGCGACGCCTGGGAAGTGATCACCAAAGCCCCGCCGACCGGCGTGTGCGCCGGTTGTCACGCGGTGGGAGGCCGGGAATTTGTCGCCGGTAACGACCCGACGAAGGTCACGCGCGGACCGAACCTCGACCGGGTCTACAGCCGGTTGCAGCCCGACTGGTTGCAAATCTGGCTCTACAACCCGAAATGGATCACTCCGTACACCCGCATGCCCCAGAATTTCGTCGGCAATAAGGAAATGTTCCCCGAATTGTTCGGCGGGAAGGGGCAATTGCAGGCCGTCGCGGCCCGCGACGCCCTGATGAATTATTTGCAGTTGCTCGAAAAAGAAGGCAAGGCGACCGCCGCAGTAGCTGCACAGCCCGCCGGCGCAGAGGGAGACAAGTAATGGGAGGGAAATTGAAAATTGCAAATTGCAAAATGAAAATTGCAAGTCTGAAGAGATTGCTCGGCACGACGTGCCTGGGCGTCGCCGCGGCTTGCCTCTTCGCGGGCTGCCCCGAACAGGCGACCGTCACCGTCACGATGAAGCCGGTCGCCGGAGCTGTCCAGGAAGCGAGCGGTGGCGCCGCGGAATCGACGACCGCGGCGGGTTACGGCACGTTGGTGGGAACGATTACTTACGAAGGCGATCCCAAACCGCTCCCTCCCCTCGTCCCAGCGGGGGATGCCACGCTCAAGCCGGAAGATCGGGCCGTCTGTGCCGTTCATGCCGTTCCGAATGAAAGTCTCGAAGTGAACGCGGCCAACAAGGGGCTGGCGAACGTCGTGATCTTCCTCGACAAGCGCCCGGCAAACATCAAACCGGAATTGGCCAAGCCCCCCACCGAACCGGTATTGTTCGACCAGAAGGGATGTCGGTTTTTGCCTCACGTTCTCGTCGTGCAAGTCGGCCAGCCGCTGCTGGTCGTCAGCGGAGATCCGATTCCCCACAATACGCACACACGTCCCAAGCGCAACAATGAATTCAACCAGGTCATCCCCCCCGAGGACCGCACCGGCAAGGCGTGCGACTACAAAAAAGCCGAACCGGGGCCGCTCTCGGTGGTGTGCGACCTGCATACGTGGATGAAGGCCTACCATTTTCCGCTCGATCATCCTTACGCCACCGTGACCGACAAGGACGGCAAGTTCAAGATCGAGGGCTTGCCCGCCGGCAAGCATAGCTTCAACGTCTGGCACGAGCGCGGCCCGGGCGACAGCCAGTTGCTCGAACGAAAACTGCAAATTACGATCGAAGTCGATAAGGAGACCGTCAAAGACCTAAGTTACGGCCCGAGTAAACTGGCTGGGGCCACTCGCCCACCCCGCCGCACTGTCGTTTACGAGCGCTTGCTCAACGGGGGCGAAGTCGTCTTAACGCAATCGGAGGGACAACGATGAACATCCCCAGACAAAATCTGAATTCCAACGGCGATCGCTTGCGAACGGCCTGCGGGTGGATGACGGTCGGCTTGACAATCGTCGCCATCGGGTCGATTTTCTTCGTCGTCGGCCGATCCGCCGATTCCAAAGAACCGGCAGTGCACGTTTCGTTCCGCCCCAATACGACGCCCGCTCTCTTGACGCCCGCTCTTTTGGGGGCCGACGACAAGCCTGCTCCGGGCACCGGCACCTTCAAAGGGGTCGTGACGTTCAAAGGCAAGCCTCCGGAAAGAAAGACGCTCGTCCACAAGGGCGACCAGAACGTCAAAGATCCTCCGGTGTGTGCCGCCGCAGATTTACTGAGCGATGATTTCATCGTTAACGAGAAAGCCGATAACGGCGTGGCCAACGTCGTGATTTACTTGAAAAAAGCGCCGGAAGGATACAAGGCTGGCCCGGTGCCGGAAGCCCCGGCCGTGTTCGATCAGCAAGGCTGCCGGTTCATTCCGCACGTGCTGGCCGTCCGCTGCAAGCAGAAGATCCTGATCAAAAGCAATGACCCCGTGCCGCATAACACGAACATCACGCCGGTCCGCAATAATGGATTCAACCAGTTGATCCAACCCGGGAATCGTGAAGGAGTCGAATTCAAGTTTCCCAAGCCCGAATCACTCCCCATTCCCGTGAAATGCGATTTGCATCCGTGGATGAAGGCCCATCAATTGCCGCTCGACCATCCGTTCTTTGCCGTCACCGACGAGAACGGCAAATTTGAAATCAAGGGCCTGCCCCCCGGAAAGCACATGTTTACGGTCTGGCAGGAAGTGGGTGGATACGTCAAGGGCCTCAACAACAAGCTCGAAGTCGACATCAAGGCGGATGATATCACCAAACAGACGCTGTCGTTTACGGCAGCCGACTTCAAGGTCGGAAACTGAGGGGATTGGTCGTGAAAGTTCAATCAGTATCTTCGATCGTCGTTTTCGCCGTGCTGGCCCTTGCCGGCTGCGGCCAGCCACCGGATGCCAAGTTCGCGTCCAACCAGGAAAAGGTCGGCTCGCTCCTGCCCGACGCTCAGGCGATGGTTGCAACGGCGCTGCTCGAGAATTTCGGCACGCCCAACAAGCTCATCGCATGGGAAAAATTCAAGCTCGATTACGGCAAAGCCGATCCGCAGGCCGACGACGAGCACAAAGACCGGCGACAGCCGGGCTGGCGCCTCGTCGAAGGCCGAAACCTGTACATGCAGCATTGCCTGCACTGCCACGGCGTGGCTGGTGATGGCGATGGGCCGACCGCCCGGTTCCTCAACCCCCGCCCGCGCGATTACCGACAGGGAGTGTTCAAGTTCCAGTCGACGAAACTCGGACTCAAGCCGCGACGGAGCGATTTGATCCACACACTCGAGCAAGGCATCCCCGGCACCTACATGCCGTCGTTCGTGCTGCTGGGCCCGGAACGGCTGACGTTAATCGTTGACTATGTGCGTTGGCTCAGCATTCGCGGTAATTTCGAAATTCAATTGGCTGACGCGATTGCGGGGGCCGGCGCGACAGAGAGCGACGTTGTTTCGACACTGCAGAATGACGACACCAAAAAGCTGACGCGTGCCGAGGCGGTCAAGTCGGCGATCAAAGCGGTAAGCGACGAATTGGCGGAGTCGATTGAAACGGCGGCCGGCGACGTCAGTGAAAACTGGGACTCCGCTGAACTGCCCGAGAATATGGTCGTTCCGACACTCAATCGCGTGCCGCCGACGAAAGAATCGATCGAAAAAGGCCGGCTGCTCTTCCTGTCGCAGTATCCCGACCCGCAGAGACCGGACCCGAAGAAGAAGACGGAATGTGCCGAGTGTCATGGCCGGGCCGGCCGTGGCGACGGACCGAACACCGAAAAATTCTGGCCGATCCCGAAGTCGAAGCCGGAACGGAAATATGAAGTCGCCGGCCTGCACGATGCCTGGGGCCATCCTCAGAAGCCCCGCGATCTGACGAGAGGAATCTATCGGGGCGGCCGCCGGCCGGTTGACCTCTTCCGGCGTGTCCATCAGGGAATCCCGGGCACTCAGATGCCCGGCTTCGCGGCAGCGCTGAGTGAAGAAGAAATCTGGCATATTGTCAATTACGTCCTGAGCGTTCCCTTCGAAGGAAAGCACTCGGCCTACCCGACCGAGATCGAAGAGCAGAAAGAAACGGATAAAAAAGAAGTGGCCGCCGCAGAAGAATAACCGTCGCAGAAAATTCCTCGGCGAGCGGTCCGGCGGGCGCCGATTCGAATAGAATTGGTCCCGGTCGGTGTGGCCGGGTGTTTTGCTGGCAACCCTTTGCAAAATCGCAGCTTGGAAAAATCAACCCGTCCCCCGGGGGGAAACGTCGTGAATCGATTCTGGACAATTTTTTACATGGTCGGTGCGGTCGCCGCCGTGGTGTCGTTTGCCGTCGCCCCTTCGATGGGCTGGTGGTTCCCAGCTCCCGGATATTCGCTGTCCCCCCTGGGGGCGCAGATCGACGACTTGTTCTACCTGATTCTGGTCATCACGGGCGTTACGTTCGTCGGGGTGCAGGCGGCGCTGGGGTATATCCTGTGGAAATACGGTGGCGGCCAGCGCGAGCGAGGGATCTTCACCCACGGCAGTCACACGCTGGAAGTCGTCTGGAGTATCGTGCCGGCCGGCATCCTGCTGTTCATCGCTCTGTATCAGATGGATGTCTGGGCGCGATATCGCGTCAAGTCGCGCTTCGATCCGCAGGCCATCGCCCACCCGCTCGCCGAAGTGACCGCCCGCCAGTTCGAATGGCGGATTCGCTATCCGGCCCCCGGCAAGACCTTGCAGGACACGCCGCAGTTCGACGATCTGTACACCGTGAACGACCTGCACGCCCCCACCGGGCGCCCTGTCGTGATCCGGCTGCGCAGCGAAGACGTGCTGCACGCGTTCTACCTGCCGCAGCTCAGAGTCAAGCAGGACGCGGTTCCCGGGCTCGTGATTCCCGTCTGGTTCCAATGCGACAAAGTCGGCGAGTGGGACCTCGTGTGTGCAGAGCTCTGCGGTTGGGGCCATTACAAAATGCGCGGACAATTGACGGCCCAGCGCGACGCCGATTTCCAGAAGTATCTCGACGAGCTGCAGAAGACGCAGTTCGACGACGGGGTGCCTGTCGCCAAAGCTGATGGTGCGAAGGCGGGTGAGTAGGACGATTGGGTCGAATGAGTCGAAGAGTCAAATAGACGGAGTCGCTGAAGCAGCCGATTTTTGATCCGGTGGTGAATAGGGCTGCCGGCCGAAAAACATCATCCCGTCGGTATTGCCGCGGGAGTTGCCGGGGAGTTGATCTTCCGGCGAGAGGAATGCGAGGAGTGGAACGATGAGCACTTTGAATCCTGCCGAGCACCTGGTCACGACTCACGAACAGGGAGCCGGTCACGCCCACGGGGCGCACCACGAAATCGGGTTCGTCAAGAAGTACGTCTTTTCGACCGACCACAAAATCATTGGCATTCAGTTTCTGTTCACGACGCTGCTGATGCTGCTGGTCGGCGGGACATTGGCGCTGGGGGTCCGCTGGCAACTGGCGTTTCCGTGGCGCGAGATGCCGATCGTGGGACGGCTATTGTTTGCCGGCCAGGGGGGCGCCATTCCGCCCGAATTTTACACCATGCTGTTCACCATGCACGCCACGGTGATGATCTTTCTGGTGATTATTCCGATTCTGGCCGGGGCATTCGGTAACTTCCTGATTCCCTTACAGATCGGGGCCGACGATATGGCCTTTCCGACCCTCAACATGCTGAGCTACTGTTCATGTGGCCGGCCATCGCCTTTTTTATGACGAGCTTTTTTGTCGAAGGGGGGGCGGCTGCGGCAGGTTGGACGTCGTATGCCACCTTGAGCGCCAACGCGCCGGCGGCCCCTGGGTCGCGGCTCGGACAAACCATGTGGCTGATGGGAGTCACCTTCGTCGGGTTCTCGTCGATGCTGGGGTCGGTCAATTACATGACGACGATCATCAACATGCGCGCTCCCGGCATGACGCTGTTCCGCATGCCGATGACGATCTGGGCGATGTTCATCACTGCCATTTTGCAGGCGTTCGCCCTTCCCGTGCTGACGGCGGCCGGATTCATGTTGCTGTTCGAACGCACGCTCGGAATGAGCTTCTTCACGCCCGGCGGCCTCGTCATCAATAACACGCCCGCGACAGTGGGGGGTGGCCAGGCCCTGCTCTGGCAGCACCTGTTCTGGTTCTATTCGCACCCGGCCGTATACATCATGATCCTGCCTGCGATGGGCATGGTTTCCGACATGATTTCGTGTTTCGCCCGCAAGCCGCTCTTCGGATATCGGCCGATGGTCTATTCGATCTCGGCGATTGCCGGACTCGGTTTCATCGTCTGGGGCCACCACATGTTCACCAGCGGCATGAACCCCGCCCTGGGCATGACGTTCATGGTCTCGACGATGATGATCGCGCTCCCCTCGGCAGTCAAAGTATTCAACTGGCTGGGGACGCTGTGGGGCGGCACCATTCAGTTCACGGTTCCCATGCTCAACGCCATCGGGTTCGTGACGATGTTCGTCGTCGGCGGGCTGTCGGGCATCTTCATGGCCGCCGTGCCCGTCGACATCCACATTCACGACACGTATTTCATTGTGGCCCACTTCCACTATGTGCTGTTCGGCGCCACGGTGTTCGGCGTGTTCGGGGCGATCCATTTCTGGTTCCCGAAAATGTTCGGGCGCATGATGAGCGAAACTGTGGGCAAGGCCCACTTCTTCCTGTCGTTCATCGGCTTTAACTGCACATTCTTTCCGATGCACATGCTGGGCGTGGCCGGTTTCCCGCGCCGGTTGGCCGATCCCTATCATTACCCGTACCTGTCGCACCTCTTGCCTCTTAATCAGTTCATTACTTATAGCGCGATCCTGATGGGGGTCGCGCAATTCCTGCTCATCGGCAATTTCATCTACAGCATTTTCAAGGGGAAAAAGGTGGGGCGAAATCCCTGGAACGCCAACGGACTCGAATGGACGGCCCCCTCGCCTCCGGGACACGGCAATTTCGACATCCTGCCGGTCGTGTATCGTGGCCCTTATGAATATGCGTCTCCACTCGTCACGGAGGATTTTCTCCTCCAGACGACGTATCTGCCCAATGAAAATCGGCATGCTGATCCGTATGCCGAGCCGCACTAAAAAGAGGTCGAAGAGTCAAGGAGGAATTCGTTGAAAGACAAGGCTTTTTGACCTTTTCGACCATGTCAGTTTCTAGAAACTCGGTTGTTAAAAAACACTCTGCTCTGATGCCCGCTCCCTCCTACATCCCCTGGTTGCACCGCTTGGCCGTCTTGACGGCTTGTGTGGCGCTGCTGCCGATTCTGATGGGCGCGCTGGTGACGACTAAGGATGCAGGGATGGCGTTCAAGGACTGGCCGAATTCGGATGGCCATAACATGTTGGCGTACCCGTGGCTCAAGTCGGCCGGCGACAAGTTTCTCGAGCACGGCCACCGTCTGGCGGGGATTCTCATCGGCATCACCAGTATTTTGCTGACGGTCGTCGCCGGGGTCGCTGAGCCCAGGCGCTGGGTCAAAGCCATGGCGGCGTGCGTGCTGGTGTCCGTCATCACGCAAGGCATCCTCGGCGGCTCGCGCGTTCTGCTCGATCAGCGGGGCCTAGCATTCGTGCACGGCAGCTTTGCCGCGCTGGTCATGGCACTGATGATCTCGCTGGCGGTCGTGACCAGCCGCGGTTGGTTCGTCTCTGCGTCGCAGTCGCCTGTGTCGCAGTCGTCCGCTGGCAAATTCCGTCGGCTGCATCTGTTGGCGATCGCGACATGCGGCGTGGTTTTTTTCCAGTACGTGCTGGGGGGACTCTTGCGACACCAGGGAATGATGTTGCACGAACACCTCGGGTTTGCCTTCGTCGCCGCCCTGATGGTCGTGTGGCTGGCGATTTCGGCTGCCGCGAGCGGCGCAGACTGGTTGCGTACGCCGGCGGCGCGCCTGGCTGTCTTGACCATCGTCCAATTGGCACTGGGGGCCGGGGCGTGGGTCGTCCGCTTTGGGTTCGGCGATTATGTGGCCGTCTATGGTTCGACGCTGCAAGTCGCCGTGCGCACGGGGCACGTATTGTGCGGCATGCTGCTGTTCGTGACGACGGTGCTGCTGGCCGTTCGCGTATCGCGCCTGCACTGGACGTTTTCCCAGTCGTTACGTTCTGAAAAAAACGTGGTCGCATTCAACGTCTCTCTGCCGTTGGCGGGAGGCGCGCGATGAGGTCTGCGACTCCCGTTGCCTCCTGTGAGGCTCCAGCCGTTTCGTCGCTCGTCGGCGTGCGCAGCGTCGTGGCGGCCCGTGTCGTCGATTATTTGCAGATTGCCAAGCCCCGCATCTCGCTGCTGGTGCTGGTCACAGTTGCCGCCGGATTTGCCTTGGCTTCGGTGGATGGGTGGCATCCGCTCCCATTGCTCCACGCGCTGGGTGGAATTGCCCTGGTCGCCGCCGCATCGAGCGCATTCAACCAGGTGCTCGAACGCGACAGCGACGGCTTGATGCGCCGCACGCAAAATCGTCCGTTGCCTTCGGGCCGGCTGAGCCCCGCCGAAGTGTCGTTATTCGGGCTGACGGCCGGCGCCAGCGGCATCGCGTGGCTGGCGGCCTTCGTGAATTTGCCGACGGCCCTCTTGGCGACGCTGACGCTCGTCCTCTATGTAGGCGTTTACACGCCGCTTAAGCGGCGGACCTCGTTCGGCACGGCCATCGGCGCGATCCCGGGTGCAATGCCCCCTGTTCTCGGCTGGGTCGCGGCCGGTGCTCCGCTCGATGCGGCAGCGTTCAGCTTGTTCGCGATTCTGTTCCTTTGGCAATTCCCACATTTCCTGGCGATCGCCTGGATCTATCGCGACGAGTATTCGCGGGCCGGGCTGAAGATGCTTCCCGCAGCCGGTCAGGCGCGATACCTGACGGGGGTCCTGGCGGTGGGATATGCACTCGCACTCGTTCCCTTAAGCCTGTTTCCGGCAGCCAGCGGCCTCGCCGGGAATACCTACCTGGTCGTGGCTCTCGTATTGAGTCTGGCTTACCTGGCTGCCTCGGTGAGGTTTGCCGTGCACGAGTCGTATCGCACGGCCCGAGCCCTGCTGTGGACGTCGCTCGTTTATCTGCCCGTGCTGCTGACGGTGCTGGTGTGGGACCACTTTTCGTTGTTGAGTTGAATTGACGGATATTGTCGTGAACGGAATTGAAAATTGTTAATTGAAAATTTGAAATTAAAAATTTTCATTTTTTCAATCGTTTTGATTCATTGGATGCCTCTCGAGTTTCGCCCTTATGTCACACGCCGTTGCCGACCCCGCCCACGGACATTCCCACGCCCCCGTCCTGAAAATGGGGGTGCCGATCCCGAACGGTAAACTGGGGATGTGGCTGTTCCTGGGGACCGAGATCATGTTCTTCACGGCCTTCATCGGCACGTATATCGTGCTTCGGCTGGGATCGAGAGGTTGGCCGAGCGATCCGGAAGTGACTCACATCCGCATCTGGGCCGGTGGGCTCAATACGTTCGTGCTGATCACCTCGAGCGTGTTCGTGGTGCTGGCGCACGAAGCAGTGCACAATGGGAAGTTCAAGCTGGCCACGAACTGGATGATCGCCACAACGGTGCTGGCCTTCGTCTTTCTGGGAATCAAATCTTACGAATACTACGGCAAATTCGAGCACGACATTCTCCCCGGCCACGTGGCCGAAAGTCCCCGGCAGGCGCTCGATAAACTGGCGCGCGAGTTGGATGCCGCATCGGGGCTGCCCCCCTTGCAAGAGAAGGAAACCCACATCAACAATCTGATTGCCGCGAATCAGGGGAAGGATTCGAAGTCGCTCGAGGCCCAGCGGGATGCGGTCCAGGCCGACATCAAGAAGCTCGACGGCGTGGTGGCGGCCTACCGTCCCTTGAAAGACAAGGCCAAATACGGTGCGACAACCGCCGTCGAGGCGGCCACTCTGGTGCACGACATCGTCCCCGAGCTTACGTCGCTTAAGAAAGAATTTCCGCAGTTTGAGGCAGTGCACGATCCCCACCCGATCAAATGGGGAAACACGTTCGCTTCGATTTACTTCCTGATGACCGGCTTTCATGCATTGCACGTCATCATCGGCGTGATCATGTTCGCCATCGTCATCATCCTGGGGGTGGGCAACAAGCTCGGGGCGCAACATTCGGTGATGGTCGAAAACTTCGGTTTGTACTGGCACTTCGTCGATCTGGTCTGGATTTTCCTGTTCCCGCTGATTTATATCGTTTAATTCGTTTTGCCGTTTCGTGTTCCAGAGTTTCCCGGAGTCGATCGAATGTCCGACCAACACTCTTTTGCAGTCGCCGCGCCCGAGGTTTGGGACGACAAACACCATCCGCACGTGAATTACTGGTACGTGTTTTACGCACTCTGCGTCTTCACGGGCCTGTCGGTCATCGCGGACCTGGTTCGCGGCAATTCACTGCTGGCGTCGGTCGTGGGACCGCACAACGTGAAGCTCGTCGTCGCGTTCGTCGTGCTATCCATCGCCTGCTGCAAAGCACTGTTCGTGATGCTGTATTTCATGCACCTCAAATTCGAGGGGAAATGGAAGTTCGTACTTTTGGCGCCGACGATCGTGCTGGCCATGGCCATTCCGGCCGCCCTGATGCCCGACATCGGCTCCCACTACTATGACTACCAGGTGCCGCAGCTCGAGGAAGACGCCAGCGCCGGCCACGGAGATGCACCTGCGGGCGAACACGGCGCGGCTCCCAAGCACGACTGATGTCTGCGACCGCGGCGATTTCGATTGCAGGACTCTCGCACTTGTATGGGAACCTGAAGGCCCTCGACCAGGTCGCATTCGACGTCGGACCGGGAGAGATTTTCGGGCTGCTGGGCCCTAATGGCGGCGGTAAGACGACCCTGTTTCGTATTCTGGCGACGCTGCTGCCCGTGCAGGAGGGGCAGGTGCAACTGCTGGAATTCGACCTTGCCACCGAGCCGTCCCGCATCCGTCACGTGATCGGCGTCACGTTTCAGTTTCCGAGTCTCGACCGAAAACTGACGGTCCGCGAAAACCTCGTCACGCAGGGGCGTTTGTACGGGCTTTCCGGCGGGGCCTTTCGAGAGCGGATCGACGCTCTTTTGGCGCGCCTGGGGCTGGCCGACCGCGCCCGCGATCGTGTTGAGTCGCTCTCGGGGGGTTTGGCGCGACGGGTCGAGATTGCCAAGGGGTTGCTTCACGATCCGCGGGTGCTGCTGCTGGATGAACCCAGCACGGGGCTCGATCCGGGCGCCCGACTCGATTTGTGGCGCTACCTGCACCTGTTGCGCGAAGAAGCCGGCGTCACAGTGCTCGTCACCACCCATTTGATGGAAGAGGCCGAGCGCTGCGACCGACTGGGCATTCTCGACACGGGCCGCCTGGTCGCGCTGGGCAGCCCGGCCGAGCTGCGGGATTCGATCGGCGGCGATTGCCTGACGATCCAATCGCCGGCGCCGGAAGAGCTGGCGCGCCTGATTACCGCGCGGTTTCAAGTCGCCCCGCGCCTCATCGGAACGCAGCTCCGCATCGAAACCGCCGACGGTCGGGAGCTGCTCGGCCGTCTGGTCGAAACATTCGGCACAGCGATTTCTTCGGTCGCGCTCGGCAAACCAACCCTCGAAGACGTCTTCGTCCAGCGCACCGGGCACAAGTTCTGGGATGAAACATCGTCGTCAGTTTAAGGCCCACACGATCGACCTGAATAGATCCGCCATTGTATTTTTTCAATTCCAATCATCATGGCATCCGCCGCACCACTCCACACTCCGCACTCCGCGCTCCACACTCCCTTCTGGCTTCCCGTCTGGTCGCTGGCGGCGCGAGAGCTGGTCCGATTTTTTCGGCAGCGGACGAGGCTCGTCGGCGCGCTCGGCCAGCCAGTGCTGTTCTGGGTGCTGTTCGGAGCGGGGCTGCACGGCTCGTTCAGTCCACCGGCGTGGGCGCCGCGCAGCATGACGTACCAGGAATATTTTTTCCCCGGCGTGGCGGTCATGATCGTACTGTTCACTGCGATCTTCTCGACCATTTCGATCATCGAAGACCGGCGGGAAGGATTTCTGCAGGGAGTGCTCGTGGCGCCGATCAGCCGGCTGGCGATCGTGCTCGGGAAGCTGTGCGGGGGAACGGCGCTGGCAGTCATTCAAGCCGGGCTGTTTCTGGCGCTGGCGCCGTTTCTGGGGCTCACGATGTCGCCTTGGACGGTCATCGAAGTCGCGATGTTTCTCACGCTGCTCGCGTTTGCGCTCACCGCCCTCGGTTTTCTGATCGCCTGGCCTCTCGATTCCACACAGGGCTTTCATGCCATCATGAGCATTTTTCTGCTTCCCATGTGGTTACTGTCGGGCGCGTTCTTCCCAGCCGGCGACGCGGGCTGGCTGAAGTGGGTGATCCAGGCAAATCCGCTGACTTACGGTGTGGCGGGATTGCGACGGCTGCTGTATTCAGGTGAAACTCTCGATGCGGCCCCGGGCCTGCCGGCCATGAGCGTGTGCGTAGCGGTAACCACGATGTTCTGCGCCATTTGTATTGTGATTTCCGTGTGGCTCGCCAACCGCAGAACGTCGCGCGACGCGAGATGAGGGAGAGTTGAGAAACCATGAACAGATCAAATTACCAAATATCAATTTTCAATTTGCATTTTTCAATTGGCCGTCTTTTGCATTCGAAGTCGGATTACCATATTACGCCCCCCCCCCTGCCCCCCCTTGCTAAGAGGGGGAGAACGACGGGACGTTGCGCGTCGCTGGCAGTGATTCTCGCAATGCTCGTCAACAGCGGCGTGGGAATGGCGGCCGAGCAGAAGTTCGTCTGGGACCCGGCGGGGGTTGAAGATTTTTCACTCGTCGAATGCCACGGGCAGACGGTGACGAAGGCGGATCTCCTGGGAAAACCGTGGGTGGCCTGCTTCATTTTCACTCGCTGCGCCGCAGGCAATGCTTGTCCCCGAGTGAGCGAACAGATGAAGCTGCTGCAGGATCGACTGAAAGGGGTCGACGTGCGGCTGGTCACGATCACGGTCGATCCCGACGTCGACACGCCCGAAGTCCTGCTGCAGTATGCGCAACAGCGCAACGCCGATCCTGAAAAGTGGCTGTTTCTGACCGGCGACAAGGAAGCCATCTTTCGGCTGATTCGCCGCAGCTTTCGGATGATCGTTGACGATGCCCCCGATCCAACTCCTGGTTTCGAAGTCATCCACAGTCTCGAGTTGATGCATGTCGACGACAAAGGAGTCGTGCGGGGCCGCTATAATGCTCAAGACGACGTCGCCATGGCGAAACTGCGGCGAGTATTGACCGGCAAGGCCAGCGCTGCCGACGTGGCGATCATCAAAGAGGGGGAAGAAAACGAAAGCCGCCAGGCCGAATTACATCGCCAGGCTGAAGCCGCAGCGGAGAAACAAGCCCAGGCCGAGGCGGCTGCCGAAGCGCTCGCGCAAATCCCAAGGTGGGTGCAGCAGCTTCCCGCCGTGAATGCTGCTCTCAACGGACTGGCGACCGTGCTGCTGGTCGCCGGGTACGTGTTGATCAAGTCGGGCAAACCGGTCCAGCACAAATGGACAATGCTGGCGGCATTCGCCGCATCGACCGTGTTTCTAACCTGTTACCTGACATGTCATTTTGCGCTGTATCATTACACGGGCAACGGATCGCGCAAATTTCTGGGCACCGGCCCAATCCGCCCCGTGTACTTCGCGATTCTCATTTCTCACGTCGTGCTGGCGATGGCAGTCGGCGTTTTGGCCCCCACGGTGTTGTACCGGGCTTTGCGCAACCAGATCGATCGCCACAAACGGCTGGCGCGGGTGACGTATCCGATCTGGCTTTACGTATCGGTCACCGGAGTTATAATCTATTTCATCCTGTACCACTGGCCGGTCGAGTGACTGCGGTTGAAGGACCAAACATGCGCCGGAACCTGAAAATCTTCGCGTTATGCAGTGCCGCTCTGTGCGGTCTATCGCTGTTTGCCGCCGTCGCCCACGCATGCCCGATGTGCAGCCAGTCGATCGCCGAAGACAACCTGCTCCCCCGGGCTTTCATGTACAGCATTCTGTTCATGCTGGGGATGCCGGCCGCCGTGCTGGGGGGGATCGGCACGATGATCTACCTCAAGTTCCGCCAGTACTATGCGGCTCAGCAAATCGGCGTCGCCGGCGATAACCTCGTCCCGCTCCGCGCGCCGACCGAGGCAATCGACGTCGAGCTTTCCGGTCGGACGTAACGCCGCTGCCACTGAGAACGTGGCCTTAAGGCAATTGCCCTGCCGTCATGCCCGATTTGCAGCCACACGCGAATCGACCCCGTGGCGACTTCGGGACAAGGGCGAATTGAATCCAATTCGCTGGGTCGGTTTGCCGGCCTCGTGACCAGTCTGATACATCGACCAGGCCGCCTGCCAATCCCAACGGCCCGCATCCAGAAATCGCAAGACGAGCAATTTCTTGATTTCGTCCATTTCGGCACAGCTCAGCCCCTCGGTGGATTGCACGACTTCGTCGAGATCAATTGCCGCGATGATCTCGACATGCCAGCGGTCGGCGACGAACATCCTTCTGAATTCGGCATCAAGCCCCTCTGCTGGAGGCATGCTGCGTGGTCGTGTTGTAGCTGAGAAAGCTTCATAACACGGCAGACACGTCGAGAACGAGACAGGTTCGCCTCGCGGACGTGCCAGTGCCAATGAACCGCGAGATCGGTTTATGCGTCCGGATACGAAACCAGGCTGTGGACGTCGTATTCTGCGAGTCGGCTGCGGCCTTTGAGGCCCGCCAGCTCGATCATGAAAGCGCAGCCCACGACTTTGCCTTGCAGGCGCTCGACGAGCTGGCATGTCGCCCGGCAGGTGCCTCCCGTCGCCAGCAGGTCGTCCACGATCAGGCACCGTTCGCCCGGCTTGATCGCGTCTTTGTGGATCTCGATGCAATCTGTGCCGTATTCGAGCTGATATTCCTGCCGCTCGACGAGCCAGGGCAACTTGCCTTTCTTGCGGGCCATGACCATGCCGCAGTTGAGATCATGGGCCAGCGCGCCGCCGGCGACAAACCCCCGCGATTCGATCGCCACCACTTTGTCGATCGGCGCGTAGCGATAGTGCGTTACGAACTCGTCGATCGCCCGCTTGAAGCCCCAGGGATCCTGGATCAGGGTCGTGATGTCGCGAAACTGAATGCCTGGCTTCGGAAAATCGGGGATGGTGCGAATCAGAGCTTTGAGCGATTCCATGGCGCAGGCCTTCTGTTGGGAATGACAATCGGCACGATGTTAGTACAAATGGAGAGGCCGATCAACGCGTTCGCTTCATCGTTTTCTTCGACAGCCGATACACGTAGGCCAGGATTTCCGCGACCCCTTCGTACAAATCGCCGGGAATCGGCTGACCCACCTTGACCATCCGGTACAGCGCCTGTGCCAACGGCTTCTTTTCGACGATCGGAATGCCGTGCTCGGCGGCAATCCGGCGAATCTGCGCTGCGAGTAGATCTTTTCCTTTAGCCAGCACGACGGGGGCGTCCATCTTGCCCGGATCATATTTGATCGCGATCGCCAGCTCGGTCGGATTGGTGATCACGACGTCGGCATTCTTGGTCTGTTGCACCTGCCGCGCATTGGTCAGCTTGCGGTGGGCTTCTCGTCGCCGCTGGCGAATGTGCGGGTCACCCTCCATGTGCCGCATTTCGTCGCGGATCTCCTGCTTGGTCATTCTGATGTCCTGCTCGAACCTCCACAGCTGAAACCCGTAGTCGAGCACCGCCAGGGTGACCAGCCCCAGCGCCATTTGAAATGCCAGCTCCGCCAGCCAGCCGCCGAGCTGGTGGCAGAAGCTGGCCGTGTCGGCATCGATCCCGTTCAAAAATGCGGGAATTCTGGAGGAAATGAACCCGATCACGATCGCACACGATACGACGAGCTTCAAGACCCCGCCCGCCAGGCGCACCGTGCTCTGCAGCGACAGCAGCCGCCGCGCGCCGGCCAGCGGATTGATCCGCTCAAAATTGGGAATGAGCGATTCGGTCGTGAGCACGAACCCCACCTGGGCCCCGTTCACCGCCACAGCCGACACCATGACGAGCGCCAGCGCCGGCAACAAGGCGCTGCCGACGGGCCTGGCCAACGCCAGAAGCTCGTTCATCAAATGGGGGATGTCGAGCTCGACCCACGCCGGGGCCGACAACGATTTGCGCAGAACTTCGAGCAACGTCAGCGCCAGGTCGCCGCCGAAGAAATTCAACACGGCCGCGGCCACCAGAACCGACGAGGCGACGTTCAGGTCGATGCTGCGGGCGACGTTGCCGCGCTCGCGAACCTCTTCCCGCCGACGGTCTGTCGGTAGTTCTGTCTTATCGCCTGAATCCTGGTCTTCGGCCATTTCACCCTACTGAAAATGACCCAGGAGCGCTTGCCGCAGTTGTTCGATCCCTCCGGGCAGGACGCGCGCCAGCGCTTCGGCAATGGCAGGAAAGATCAGCCCCATCATGAACAACCCGGCGAGCGTGCGGACCGGAAAGCCGACGACCAGCACGTTGAGCTGAGGGATCGTGTGCCCCAGGAAACCCATCGCCAATCCGACCAGCGCCATCATCGCCATGATCGGGGCCGAGATCTGGACCGCCAGCACCAGCGACTGGTGAATGAAATCACTGAGGAGCTCGATGACGTCGACAGAGACCCAAGCGTAGCCCACCGGCATTGTCTGGAAGGTATCGACGAGGGCCGAGACCATCAGATGATGGCCGCCGGCAATCAGAAACACGGCTAATCCCAATTGGTTCAGCATTTCTCCCGACAATGACGCATCGGTCTGGAATTCGGGATTGAACACGCTGCCCATCGACATTCCGATCTGCTGATCGATCAGGCTGCCGGCCATCTGCAAACCGGCGACGATCATCGAAACCCCCAGCCCCAGGGCGATCCCCAAGGCAAATTCGATGAGAATCAACCAGGCATACTCGAACAGCGATTCCGGTACGGGAAACGTCAAGAAGAACTCATCCACAGTCAAACCGGCATCCGGGTGCTTGCGGGCCCGTTCGAGCAGCTTCGCAACGGGCGCGGCGAGCGAATGGGGCGACTCGGCGACGGTCAATTCGCCGTCACCGTTGCGATCGAGGGCCTGGAAGGTCTGCTGACGACTCGTGCCGATGAGCACCGGCGTAATCACCAGCGACATGGCGAGCACGAGAAACACGCGAACCTGGAGAGGGATGTTAGGGTGACCGAACATCGGCCCCTGAATGACCATGCCCGACATGCGTGTCACCACCAGCGTGAACGCGATGAAGGCCCCGGTCGCCCCCTGCAACAGGTGCGCAATGTCCGGGGACCGAAGTGCATCGAGCGGGAGGTTGGAAAGCAGAGAATCCACGGCAGGCGCGCTTCCCGGGTTGGCGTCAGATCGTCGACGGAATTTCGTGGTACAGGGCCGTGGTGTAATCCATGATGCGCTGAATCACCCACGGAAGAACGATAAGCATCGTGACCGTCATCAGGAGAATCTTGGGAACCAGATTCAGCGTCTGCTCCTGCACTTGCGTGACCGCCTGCAGGATGCTGATGGCCAGGCCCACGATCATCGACACGAGCAGTACCGGCGCACCGACGATCAGCGCGACATACGTCGCTTCGCGAACCAGTTCAATCGCCCCGTCAAGGTCCATGCTTCTCCTTGTCTTCGTCCACAAAGGCTGACCCCCGTAAGAGTGTAGTCCGTCGAGATAATGTCTTTCATCCGCTTGGTCGCACGCTGTCCAGCAGCATTCCGACCGTCAGCACCCAGCCATCGATTAAGACGAACAGCAGCAGTTTGAACGGAAACGACACGAGCGTCGGGGGGAGCATCATCATTCCCATGCTCATCAGCACCGTCGACACCACCATGTCGATCACCAGGAACGGCAGGAAGATCTGGAAGCCAATGATGAAAGCCACTTTCAGTTCGCTCAGGATGTAGGCCGATACCAGCGTGGGCAGCGGCACGTCCATGTAGCGCAGGGCTGGATATCGCGAGTCGCCGGCAGTGTGATCTTTTTCGGGAAACTGATAGTCCAGGAAGATAAACAACGCGTCCTGGTTTCGCGCATGTTCGATCTGTTCGAACATGAACTTCCGAATGGGCCGCGCGGTATTGTCGAAAGTCTGCGCCAGGCTCGGAGGAGGCTGATCGGGATCCGCATTCGTATAGGGCTTGATGCCTTCGTCGTAGCTTTGCTGCCAGACGGGCGTCATTACCAGAAACGTCAAAAACAAGCACAGTGCAACCAGCACCTGGTTCGGCGGCAACTGCTGGGTTCCCAGTGCTTGCCGCAGCAGACTCGTGACGATGATGAACCGGATGAAGCAGGTGGTCATGATCAGAATCGACGGAGCCAGGCTGAGCACCGTCAGCACGACCAGCAGGTTGATCGTCGAGCTGAGCCCTCCGGGGGCAACCAGTTGCTCGGGTTGAAACCCTGCGGGCAATGTGGAAATCCCATCGGCAATCGGATTTCCCTCGTCGACCGGCACGTCTTCACTGGGGAGCTTGGGTTCGCGCACGACGCGCTGCGGACGAGCTTCCGCGGCGCGGCTGGACACGCCCGAATTGGGCGTCACGCGTCCCGAGACGCCCGCCGCCGGACGGTCCTTCGCGTCGGCCAAGAGTCCCCGCGCGCAAAACGCCATGCAACTGACGGCCAGTCCGATCCAGGCGATCCCGGACAGCCGTCGCCGTGGAGCGATACCGGCCGCTTTGATGGATTTCATCCTGTGGCCTCCTCGAAGTGTTCGCCGTGCACGTCTCCAGGAAATGTCCCTGGGAAAGGCTCGCCTGGGTGTGACAACCGGGCTTGGAGGCGCAGCACGGCCGGGTCGGCATTTGCTTCTTGATCGGGTTCGCCCGCGGCCTCCGTCGTCTCCGGAGACTGGAATTTGCGGAAGAGCAGATTGAACGTATCGGCAACCGATCCAAGTCCACTCGGCTTGCACAACCCTGCCAGGTAATCGACTTCCACCGAATCGGAAATCTCCGAGAGAGGCGTCAATCCGGCCTGAGACGATCCCAGGATCAACAATTTCGATCCGCAGCGCACCAGATGGATTGTGTTCCGGTAATCGAGCGGCTTGCGTCCCAGCACCTGCACGACTTCCACCGGCAACGTGCGCTGGGCGGCGGGCATCCCTTTGCGCAGCACCTTGGCCGTGAGGTAGACCAGCGCCAAGACGGTCGTCAGGCTGCCCAGCGTCGTCCACCAGGCGCCCCCCGAATTCCTGGCCTTGGGCCGGGCCGACTCGCCGGTCTTGTCGCCTGCGCGGGGCGATTTGCCCGAGTTGGGGGCGGGAATCAGCCGCGATTCGTCGAACGAATCCGCGGCGCGAACCGTGCTGCACAGGGAGAGGCAGAAGACTGTGGCTAGCGCGATTCGTCGCATGGAAATGATGAACTCGTGACTTAGATCAGTGCGGGAGCCAGAATCTCGGCAACGCGCACGCAGAAGTTGTCGTTGAGCACGAGAACTTCCCCGCGCGCCACGAGGCGGCCGTTGACCAGGATATCGACCGGGTCACCGGCCAGTTTGTCGAGGGCCACGACCGAACCTTCTCGCAACTTGAGGACTTCTTCGATCAACAGCTCAGTCCGGCCCAGCTCGATTCGTAAGTCGAGCTCGACGTCTTTCAAGTTCGAGAGCTCGGCAGGTGTGTCCGTACCAGATCCCTGGTCGAACGGTTGGAACTCGAACGGAAGTGGCGCGGCGGTGCGATCGACGTTCCCGCCAACATAGCCCGTCTGCGGATCGACCGCGGCGGCCAATTGCGCCGTCGCCTGTTCCAACAGCGCTGCGGGATCACTCGCCGACGGTCCGCGACTGTGCTGTCGGAGCAGCGAGTCGATATCTCCGGCCGACATCGGCTGCCCGGCCATGGCGGCCGTCGTGGTTTGTTTCGCTGGTTGCTTCGTCGGTGGCTGTTTCGTCTGCGGTTGGTTCGTCTGTGACGCGGCAGGTTTGGCCGCTCCCGCTGCAGCGCTGGCTGTCGGCGGCGCAGGGGGAGGCAGGTTTCCGCCGCCGGCCGAATTGAGCAGGGCTTCGATTTCCGCCGGATCGAGAATGTCGTCGTTGTCGTTGGCCACGGGGTTCCCCGGCTGAAGAGCCGTCTCTTACTGCTCCATGACGCGCATGTCGGTGATGATCACTTCCACCACGTAAGTTTTGCGGAGCAGGCGATTGATGTCTTCCTTGATCAGCCGTTTGATCGTCCCCAGGTTCGGGTCGTTGAGCTCGTCGAGGTTGGAGCTGCGGACGATCTTGTTGACCTTCTCGCGGACCCGCATCTGATGCACCTTCAGCTGTGATTCGAGACTCGAGGCCATTTTCGACGTGGCCACGGCCGAAAGTTTGAAATCGACGTGGATGATGATCCCCGGCACGGCGGTGGAGTTCGAGAAGCTGTAGTCACCCAGAGTGACTTCGGCGAATTCACCTTCAGCGGCTTCTCCCT
>DASYAR010000309.1:0-6638 GCA_036501235.1 Planctomycetaceae bacterium | reverse complement strand
AGTCGCGGCGGCCCTGCGCTCATGCAGCTTACGTCAATCTGCCCGTCATCCACGGCGCGCGAGTGTTCTACCTGCCGGCCCATTCCGAGTTCATCCATTGCGTCGATCTGGCCAGCGGGCGGGTGCACTGGCGGACGCGGCGCGAAGACCTCGAATCAGCGACCGCCACCGAATACGTGGCGGCCGCCGGCGATACCACCGTGATGATTGTCGGCCGCCGCCGTTGCCGGGGGCTCGACGCCCGCTCGGGGGCCGAACGCTGGGGCGTGCGGCTGGGAAGTTCGCCCGCGGGTCGGGGAGTGCGACTGGGTTCGCATTATCACGTGCCGCTCGACAACGGCGGCATCATCGGCCTGGAGCTCGATTCCGGACGCGCGTCGCTGGCTCCTCGCGGAGAGACGCCCCGCACCTTGGGAAATCTGATCGCCGGGAACAATCTGATCGTGTCGATCGGGCCGACAGAGATCGCCATCTTTCCCCAGGCAGAACGGGAGCTCGACCGCCTCTGCACAGGCGCACCTGACGCAGTTCACGATCAAGCGGCGCTACTGGAGATCGCGGAGTTGGAATTGATCCTGGGGCGTCTCGAGAGCGCCGAATCTCGTCTGGAAGCGATTCTGAAACAGCCGGCCGGACAACTGGCGGCCGATCGGGCAAGCGACCTGTTGCGCGAGGCGCTGTGCCGCAGGTTTGCGGATTGTGAACGACGATCGGATGCAGATCTCGTGCGGCTCGCAGGTTTGTCGCAGACTCCCGAACATTTCGGGAGGTATCTTGTGGCCCGCAACCGCGCGGCGCGCGACACGAACGAATTCGCCTCCGCTTTGGCCGCCGCACGGGAGTTTTCTTGCCGGGCGAACGATGCGCAGTACGTGGTGGGCGACGATCCGTCTCGGGAAGTGGCAGGTCACGTGCTCGCCGCCGAACAGGTCCACCTCCTTAGCGCCGGCAATCATCCGTCGTTAACAGCCGTGGATGCCGAGACGTCTCAAGCCATCGGACGAGCCGTGGCGAATCACGATTCGCCGGCGCTGCGACGATTGACCGGCTTGCTCACGGATCGAGCGCGGGCCGACGAGGCGCGCTGGAGGCTGGCCCAGCTCTTGCTTGCGGAGAAAAAATTCCAGCAGGCCGAAACGGTGCTGCTGGCGTGCCGCGCGAGTTCGGAAGAGGCCGTCGCCGGTCGCGCCACGCGGCTGCTGGCGGAGCTGTGGAGCGCCCAGGGCCTCGCTCACGATGTCGCACGCTTGTTCGTGGATTTGGCCGGGCGATTTGCCGGCGCCGAAGTTTCCGACAATGTGAGCGGCGCCGAGTGGTTGGCTGCCCGTCCTCGCGACGACCCGTCATTCGAAGCGTACCGGCGTCTGGCGCGACCGGCCTGGTCGGGCGTAGGGGCCCGAATCGTCGAGGGACGAATCGCCAACGAAGCGCTGCAGACGGTTTATAACGGCAATGGCTCGCTGCTCTTACCGACGCCCCGAGAGTCGCCGTTCGAATTGTTCGACCGGGGACGCGGCATGAACGGCGTGTTCGCGGTCGTCAATCGCCACACGGGGCAGGAGTATCCTGAAACGATTCAGGCGCCAGGCCGGTTCTTTTATCCCGTCAGCGTGCCCCTCTCGACGCAATGCCTGCAACATGCCTACGTGGGGAACTTCTTTCCCCTGGGGGGCATGGGCGCGCTCTACGGCGTGTCGCTGCTCGAACGTAAGCTGCTGTGGACGACCGTGCCAGCGGCACTCGAAGGGCTTCGAGAGGTTGTGCGGGTGGGTCCGGCCGGGCCGGGATTCTGCACCTTTCAACTACGCCAGCATTTGTTCGTCGTCGATCCGCTCGACGGTCATCTGTTATGGCACCGCGACGATCTGGAGGGATCGGCCGGGCTGATGAACGAGCCGTTCCGGGGGATCATCGGCGACGAGCGGGTGCTCACCGTGTTTGCGACGAACGGCGCCAACTATACGGTCTATGACACGGCGACGGGGGCCGAACTGCGACGCGGCAAAATCGACGTGCAAAGCCGCCTGCCGTGGCGCGTCCTGGGCAGATGCTTATTCCACTACACGGCAGCTGCCGAAAATCGCCGCGTGCGCGTCTGGGACCCGTTGACGGATCGCGCCACGTGGGACGAACCGGCCGACACGATTGCGGAAGCGTCGGTCTTCGAAGGCGTGGCGCCCGGAACGAAAATCTTCGCATTCGTGCGCGAGACCGACGAGGCGGCGTACGTGACAAATTCGGGCACGATTCGCGTCGTCAACCTGCAATCCGGGAAAGACGTGTTCGAGCTGGCCGTTCCCTCCGCGCATCTCGAAAATGCCAGCGCGTTGCGGGCGTTCCACGATCGTGAGCGGTATTTCTTCAACGTGCAGCGGTCGTCGCCCCCGGGCAAATCGGCTTCCCCAGCCAGCGCCAACCTGGCAATCAGCGATACGGTGCTTCCGGCGGTCCACCTCGAAGGGGACTTGCTGGCGGTCGACGCCCACAGCCGGCGCCTCTTGTGGCGGCGATCGCTGGGGAAACGCACACTGCTGCAAATGCCCGACCTGTCGCTGCCGGTGCTCGTCAGCCTGTCCCGCACGCGGCGCGAAGACCAGTCATACCTGGCCGTCGAAATCCTCGATGCACAATCGGGGCAAACGCTGGCTGTGCGCGAAGACTTGCTGACCGACCGCCTGTTGCAGGCCGCCTACGACCGCCAGGGAGCTTCGATCGAGCTCCGCGGCGCCAAGACCGTCATCCGGCTCGAGTTTCCAGCAAGCGTGGCGCAATCCGACGCGACTGCGCGGAAATGAACAGGCGTTGGATAACGCGCGACGCCACGTGAGGAGACGAGTTGCCGGTCTGAAGAAAAACTCGACGGATCAGGCTTCGCTCTCGTCGTCCTCTTCTTCCTCGTCGTCGTCATCTTCCTCGTCATCATCATCGAGGTCGTCGTCCTCGTCGAATTCGCCGTCGTCATCGAAGTCGTCTTCTTCGTCGAGATCATCGTCGTCATCGTCAAAGTCGTCGTCCTCATCGTCGTCGGATTCTTCATCGGACTCTTCCTCGGCATCGTCGGGCTTCTCGGAGCGCAAGCCACGCAACGCGGGCTCGCTCTGCAAGCTGAGGATGACGAGGTTTTCGATTTCGGTTGCAGGCACGATCTCCTTCTATGACTTGTTTTCAGTCATTGAGACGGTTGCGGCTTGTGGGCCGGTGTGTTGTTCGCCCACGGCGTCACGACGACTGCAGGCATCTTGAAAAGCAGCGCGTGCCCAAAAACGGGTCGCCTGCTTCGGCGGATTGAGACTTATTTGTCCGGCTTATTTGTCGAGGGCTTTCAACAGAGCCGTGGCATTCGCCACGCTCCCGGTCGCTTTCAGGAGTTGACGGGAGATCTTGATGGCCTCGACCCACAACGCGGCCGACGACAGCGGATTGTCGCGTCCCTCCGATTTTCGCCGGCGCGGCCTGCCGTCGGAGGCCATGTTGCTCTTGGTCTTGACCATGTAGACCATATTCTGGTGTACATGGTGCCCAAACTCCTTGTTGACGGCTTCGGCCACCTCCGAAGCTTTCGCCCCTGGCATCTTCTTCAGAACCAGGCGAATCGCCAGGCTCTTGTTCTTTTTGGGATCAGTCCGATCGGAGCTCTTGGAACTCGATTTCTTCGCCATCTTTCACCTTCCGTGCGGGAACGGGTCTGAGGAACCGAGTTGTGGCCCAGTCGACCGGCTCAGCTACTTCACGCGCTTCACGTCGGTCGCGCAAGGACCTTTCTTGCCCTGTCCCACGGTGAATTCGACCAAGTCGCCTTCCTGGAGCTGGTCGAACGTGCCAGCTTTCACTTCCGAATGGTGGAAGAACAGGTCCCCCTGATCCGCCGCGATGAATCCGAAACCTTTGTCGCTGATGATTTTCTTGATTTTTCCCTGTGGCACTGCTGAACTCCCAAGAACCAAAATTTGACCTGGCACGACCGAGACCCGGCACGCCGCCGTCCGGCCACAAAAACTGGAGCAGAAAGCCCTGAGGGACTGAAGCTGCTTGTCATGAATCGTCATGACCCGAGAGATCATAACCGACCGGGTCCGGAAACGCGAGCCGGCGGGATGCCGCATTATCAGCAGACCTACTTTTCCGTTTTCGGAGATTGGGCGGCAACCGGTTTCTTGTGGAAATCGCCCGCTTCGACGATCACGATCCGTTGCGGGTCGACGTGCTTGCGGAAGGCCGCTCCCACCTCGGGAACAGTGGCCGCCTGAATCTTCTTTTCAAGTTCAGCGTAATATTTCATCGTCCGGCCGGCGCGCAGATTATCGGCAAGAATTTTTGCCAGGCTGGCGTCGTCGGTGCGGTCCACCTCATGCTGCTGCAAGTAACCCCGTTTGGCCAGCTCCAGCTCTTCGGCCGTCACGCCGTCTTTCAGCAGCCGCGACACTTCTTCATCAACGGCCGCCTTCACTTTTTCCATATTGGCCGGATTGCAAATCGCAAAAATCGAAAAGGCGGCACGATTGTCGATCGACGACGCGTTCACGTTCGAACGCACGCCGTACGACAGTCCCTCTTTTTGCCGGACACGATCGCCCAGGCGTGACGACAGGGTGCCGCCCCCCAGAATAAAGTCGGCCATGACCAGCCGCGCGTAGTCGGGATCGTCGTCCCGCATGGGGAAAACGGTTCCCGCCGCGTAGGTGGCATTGGCTTTCTCGGGAGTGGCGATCGTCTCAACCCGCCGGCTCAACTTGACGTCGCCCGTGCGGTGCAATTCGCCGAACTTCTGCGACGGCTTCCAGTCGCCGAGGGTCTTGACGAGGGCGGCGACGGTCGGGTCGAAATCGAAGTCGCCCGTAATCGCCAGTTCTCCCTGGGCCCCCAGGAATTCATCGTACAGTTTTTTCACGTCGGCGCGAGTCACCGATTTATAGCGCTCGATTTCTTCGGCCACGGTGGGAACGTACCGCGGGTCATCCGTGGGGTACGGACTGAGCGCACGACGGATCGTGCGGAAGGCCAGCGGCATGGGATCGTTGAGCTGTTTTTCCAGCCCGGCGCTCGCCTCGTGACGCAGCGTTTCCAACTCGTCTTCGGGAAGACTCGGCTCGCGCAGCACCTGCCGCAGCAGATCAAGCATCGCCGGCAGGTTCGAGCGCTTGGCCTTGATGATGAACGTCGCCTCGCCGGGGTTTCCCTCGGCGTGCAATTCGGCCCGTTCTTTATCGAGCAGGTCCTGCAACTGCGCTCGCGTGAGCGACTTGGTGCCGCGGATCATCAGGTCGGGCAGGAATTCGCAGGCCGTGGCCAGCCCACGCAGATTGCTCTCGTTTCCATAGCGCAACGTCAGTCGCAAATTGACCGCATTACCGCGCGTCGTTTTTGGCAGGAGCGCCGCCTGGACGTTGCCGGGCAGCTTCGGCCGTTTGACGCGGGCCTCGATCTTTTCGGGAGCGACGTCGAACGATTCGCCTTGCGCGATCGACTCGCGCCCTTTGTAGTCGCCGATCATTTCGGCCAGATCGGGCGTCTCGGGAATGCTGACTTTTTCCGATTTCTTGACAGGCAGGTAGATCCCGACCGTGCAGTTGTCGCGGCGGAGGTAGGTGTCGGCGACCCGCTGCACGTCATCGGGCGTGACTTGCTCGATCCGGTCGCGATACAGAAAATACAGCCGCCAGTCCCCTTGCGCCGCCCAGTTACTGAGATCGACGGCGATTTTGGAGCTGTCGGCGGCGTCGAGCTCGAATTGCTTAAGGAGCTGCTGCTTGGCGCGTTCGGTTTCTTCTGCGCTCACGCCGCCGGTGCGGACCTTTTCGACGCCGTCGTGGATCGCCTCGAGAACGAGGTTCGGCTCGATCCCCTGGATCACTTCGGCCGTCAGTGTCAGAACGCCCGGATCGTGAAGCGCATAGGCGCCGCCGGAAACTCGTGACGCCTTGCGGGTTTCAACCAACGCTTTGTACAGCCTGCCGGAAGGGGCCGGCGTGAGAATGCTTTCGAGCACGTCGATGGGAGCAAAATCCGGATGCGCACCCGCGGGAATGTGATAGAGAGTTCCCACGACGGCGACGTCTCCCACGCGCCGCAACATCACCGACCGTTCGCCATCCTGCGCCGGTTCTTCGGTGTATGTTTCGTCGAGCTTGCGCTCGGGCCTGGGGATCGCGCCGAAGGATTTCCGAGCCGTTTCCAGGGCCTTCTTCGCGTCGAACTGCCCCGCGACGACCAGCATGGCGTTATCGGGCTGATAGTGCCATTTGTAGAACTTCTGCAATCGCTCGATGGGCACCCGCTCGATATCGGCCCGATTGCCGATCGTCGACTTGCCGTAGTTATGCCAATCGTAGGCGATCGAAAACATTCTCTGCGACAGTACCAGCGACGGCACATTCTCGCCGCGCTCGAACTCGTTGCGGACGACCGTCATTTCCGACTTCAGGTCTTCCCCTTTGACGTAACTGTTCACCAGGCGATCGGCCTCCAGGAGGATGCCGAATTCCATGTTGTCGTCACTGGCCGGCATCGTCTCATAGTAATTCGTGCGGTCGTACCAGGTCGTCCCATTGAAGTTGGCGCCGCGCCCCTGCAGCAACTTGGGAATACTGGTGTGAGTCGGCGTCCCTTTAAACAGCATGTGTTCCAGGAGATGCGCCATC
>DASYAR010000308.1:0-12534 GCA_036501235.1 Planctomycetaceae bacterium | reverse complement strand
AGAGCACAAGACTCAGAATCCCGAGCGCGATGACTGCCAGGATCACCAGCAGCCTGCCGATGAATCCCCGACCTGCCTCTGGGCCGACATATTCGCCTGACTCCGTCATGAGTGATGTTCCCCTTGGTTTGTTGACAGGTTGACGGGTATGTATTTCTGCATTGTCATTGCTGACGCGGAGTTTCCCGATTCGGATTCATGCGGTATCGCCTGCGAATTTGTCGCTGCCGACCAGGCTGCCGATATTCGACAGCAGCGATCCCGCCCAACGATAGACGTTGTTGTCGTCGATTTGTTGGCGCATACGCCGCATGCGACGTTCCTGTTCGTCGGCAGGCATCATGAGAGCGGCCTGCAGCACTTCCGCGAAGGAATCGACCGCATACGGATTGACCAACAACGCCTGGTCGAGTTCGCGGGCCGCGCCGGTAAATCGGGACAGCACGAGCACGCCGCGCTCGTCATCGCGGGCCGCAATGAACTCCTTAGCCACGAGATTCATTCCGTCGTGCAGCGAGCTGACGACGCAGGCGGCGGCGATGCGGCACAGAGTGAAGATCTCTTGCGGGCTCTGATGCTCATTGAGAAATACGATCGGTTTCCAGCCTCCGCGACCGTGACGCCAATTGATTTCATCGACCAGAGCCATCAGCTCCTCCGTCAGGTGTCGATAGTTCGCGATGTGCACGCGGCTGGGAGCGCCGACTTGCACGAACGTGACGTTGCCGATCCATTCCGGGTGCACAGCCAACAGTCGGTCGAAGGCGCGGAATCGCTCCGGAATGCCTTTCGTGTAATCGACTCGATCGACACCGACCAGGAGGGCCTGGTCGCCCAAGCCAAGTCGCAGCCGAAGTTGACGATTCGCCGCGGAGACGTCCGCCGGCAAATATTCCCGGGCCAGATTGGGATCAATGCTGATTGCGTGCGGGCGGACTCGTGTCACGTGTCCGCCGAGCGTCACCGAAAAGTGCTCCGGATCGACCATCGCTTCCAGGCCGCGCTCGACCGTATCGAGAAAATTGTTGCAATGATGCTGGATCTGGAACGACAACAGGTCATTGCCCAAGAGCCCATCCAGTAATTCCTGCTGCCAGGGACAGATGCGAAACGCTTCGCGATTGGGCCACGGAATATGCCAGAAGTGGGCTATGACCAGGTCGCTTCGGGCATTTTTGAGCATTCGAGGCAGCAGAGCGAAATGATAGTCTTGAACAAAGACCACGGCCGGTCCGTCACTGGCTTCGTCGAGTACGGCGTCGGCGAATTTCTGATTGACCCGGCGGTAGACGTCCCAGTCTTCACAATTGAACTTGGGGCGCGTGTAGACAACATGGCATAACGGCCAGATCGTTTCGTTCGAGAACCCGTAGTAAAATCCCTGTTCTTCCTGCCGCGACAGCCAGATTCGGCGGAGGGCGTATTCTTCCGTCTCCGGTGGCACAAGGACGCGATCTCGATCATCGACGACGGACCGATCCGCATCACCACTGCCGTGCGCCACCCACACTCCTCCACAAGCCCGCATGACGGGGTCCAGGGCCGTCGTCAAACCACTGGCCGGGCGGAGGCAGCAAATCTTCCCTTCCTGTTGAACGTGAATATAAGGCTCGCGGTTGGCCACGACGATTAAGCGGGCGCCGTTCAATCGCTCACTTGCCACCGCTTCCAGTCGCTCTTTGCTCCAGGGCATTGGCAATTCCTTTCAAGGTCGCCGATTCGGCATTCGTCAGCAGCGAGAACGCCGCAAACGGTCGTAATTCGAGATAAACCCGACCCGGCTGACCTGGATCGACTCCTTGGCAATCAAAAGCATACTTCTTGAAAAATGACGCCGAATTTATGAATGCGTCCACTGCCAGTCTGCCTGGCGATCCACGCCGGATACTCTCGTGGACTGCCTGCATCAGCAGGGCATAGCCGGCGCCACGAAATCTCCGGTCTCGGCCTCCGGTTCTGCGATTCCAGGGCGCTGACGCGAGGTACTGGATGTACACGACGTGAGCGGCGCTTGAAGTCCGGTTCCCACGGAGCAATGCGTCGAACAGAACAATCCCCTGTACGTCGCCGCCCACGGTAATCACATATCCCGGCGGCAAACTTCCAAGATGCTCGAGGTCTCTCAAAAAACCACTCGTCCAGATTTCGCGGTCCGCATCGAAAATGCCAAAGCCAGACCTCAATGTGAACGCCGCTTCCCATGTCCGCCTGGTCGTTTGCAGCAATTCCGTAGAGATCGGAACGACCGTACCTGCCACACGGTCGCCATTCTCCGCGGAAGTCAACGAGATCGGCACGGCAGACGCGCCGTTCGAAGAGTTCGGCCCTTCGGGAGTCGCCGGCATTTCATTCATGACGACTGCCGCCGATTCTATCCTGCGAAATGGCGCCGCATTTCGACGCCAACAAATCATCGACGCGGCGGGCCAGGCGCTGGGCGCTCAGGGGCTTTAACTGGTAATCAGTCACTGCGAACCGGGAGACTCGATAGAGCGCCGACCGACTGCCCCGCGAACCAATGACCAGCACCGACCTGGGCGGCTCAGCAGGTTCATCTTGAAGCACATCCATAACGCCGTCTGCCCCGCCCCAGAGCAGGTCGACATCAAGGACGATCAGACCGGGCCGGAATTCTCGAATCCGCCGAAGACATTGAATTCCATCGGCCGCCAGCCCGACTGGATATCCAGCATATAACAGCGCCGTGCGATATTCCGCCATGAGCACCGGGTCGGGTACTGCAATCAGAATGGAAACCGAGGCCGTTCCAGCCATCATCGCGATCACTCCCACGAAACAGCATTCGCTCGTCGTGTTGAGATGGAGCAAACAACGTGCCGTATCGAAACGCGAAGCCGCGGTTTATTCATAACTGACGGGCAGGAGAAGGGCTTGAGCAACACGCCGCGCAGCTGGATTGATTGTCAACCTTCATTGCCACGTCGCGAGAAAACAAAAAAAATGCCATGCCAGGAAAGATTCTTTCCATCGGCCAATACGTAATCAGCGAAGTACCGCAAACAGTGGATCCAGGATCGGATACAGTTCCTGGGCGGATGGTGGGACTCGATGTTCTGGGCTTCGCGATCAGGTGTCATCACATCCACGTCATTCCGACAGGCGATCGTGAATCGCCGCCAGGCGGTCGTAAAGCACGGGCAACAGAAGCAGGGTCATCAGCGTGCTGCTGATCACGCCGCCGATGACGACCGTTGCCAGAGGGCGCTGCACTTCGGCCCCCATGCCTTCGCTGAAGGCCATCGGAATAAAGCCGACGCTGGCAATCGTCGCCGTCATCAGGATCGTCCGCAGGCAATTCAGCGCCGACGTTTTGATCGATTCTTTCGCCGCCTGGCCGGCGGCCAGACGGCCTCGAAACGCCGAGACGAAGACCATGCTGTTCAGGACCGAGACGCCCGAGAGCGTGATGAATCCAACGGCCGCCGAGATCGAGAGCGGCATCTCGCGAATCCACAGCGTGGTGATGCCCCCCACGCACGCGAACGGCACGCTGGCGAACACGAGCACGGTGTCGGCCGCCGAGTGGTATGTCAGATACAAGAGGACCAGAATCAGGACCAGCGCCAAAGGGACGACGATCGACAGCCGCTTTCGGGCACGTTCCATGTTTTCGAACTGCCCGCCCCAATCCAGTCGAAATCCGTCGGGCAATTTCACGTCGCGAGCAACGCGCGCCTGGGCCTCGGCAATGAAGCTGCCCACGTCGCGACCGCGGACGTTGCATTGAACGGTGATGCGGCGCTTGCTCCATTCGCGGGGAATCAGTTTCGGGCCGCGCACTTCGCGGATGGTGGTGAGCTTCGAGAGGGGCAGGCGTTCGCCCGCAGGCGTCGTGATCGTGATTCCGGCGATCTGTTCGGGACTGGCCCGCAGTCGATCGGGAATCCGGACGGCCAGCGGATAACGGAGCTGGTCTTCGACGACTTCTCCCACGACCTTGCCGGAAATCGATTCGACGATATCGAGAACGGTCTCGGCCGGGACACCGTAACGTGCAATTTCGTCCTGGTCGATTTTGATCTGCACGATCGGCTGCCCGGAGATCTCTTCGACGAACAAATCGGCGCTGCCGGGGATCGACCGCAGCAGCTCCTGCAATTCCCGGGCTTTTTCGAGGAGTGTCTTGAGATCGTTGCCGAACAGCTTGAGGGCCACATCGGCCCGGATGCCGGTGAGCATTTCGTTGATCCGCATCTCGATCGGCTGCGAGAAGCGAATGTCATTGCCCTTGAACTGCTCGAGCTCATGCGACATCAGGCCGACGAGCTCGATCTGCGTGTGGGCCTTCTTCCATTGCTCGCGGGGCTCGAGGGAGATGAATATATCGGTCGATTCGGGAGTGCCGGCGTCGGTGTTCACTTCGGGCTTGCCCGTGCGGCTCCAGACCTGGTCGATCTCATCGGGAAAGGCGGCCAAAAGGGCCCGCTCCATTTGCGTGTTGCTGCGAGCCGACTGATCGAGGCTGGTGCCGGGAACGCGGCGCACGTCGACGGCGATCGCCCCTTCGGCCAGTTGTGGGACGAACTCAGCGCCCAGCCCGAGCGCCATCATCGCGGCGAGCCCCAGGGCCGCCGCCGCCAGGCCCAGCACAACGGCGGACGAGCGCAGCGCGGCGGCGAGCACCGGCAGATAGATCCAGCGGGCCGCCCGCACCAGCAGAACTTCGTCTTCGTCGATCCTGCGCGGAAGGATCAAACTGGCGGCGACCGGCGTGAGGGTCAGCGACAGGAGCAGCGACCCGACGAGCACGAAGATCACGGTGATCGCCATCGGGTGAAACATCTTGCCTTCGACCCCTTGCAGCGACAGGATCGGGATGTAGACGATCATGATGATGAGCTGTCCGAACACGGCGGGCTTGCGCACTTCGATGGCCGCATCGCGAATGATCTCCAGGCGGTTGCGCCCGTCGCCGTGGCCGGCCGAGGCATGGGCCAGATGCCGCACGATGCTTTCCAGCACCACCACCGAGCTGTCGACGACGATCCCGAAGTCGATCGCCCCCAGACTGAGCAATGTTCCGGCCACGTCCGCCTGATACATTCCGCAAAATGCGAACAGCATCGAAAAGGGAATCGCCGCGGCGGCGATCAGCCCCGCCCGCAGGTTCCCGAGAAATAGAAACAGGATGGCGACGACCAGGAACCCGCCTTCGAACAGGTTGTTGCGAACCGTGGCGATGACCTGGTTGACGAGTTGCGTCCGATCGTACAGCACGACGACTTTGACGCTGTCGGGAACCTGCGGGAGCATGTCCTGCAGCGCATCGCGAAATCGCTTGGTGACGGCATAGCTGTTTTCCCCAATCCGCATGAAGCCCAGGCCGAGCACCGCTTCGCCTTGGCCCGAGGCCGTGACGACGCCCTTTCGGATTTCGTGACCGATCACGACTTCGGCCACGTCGGCCACATAGATCGGAACCCCTGATTTGGCCGCGACGACGATTTCCTCGATTTCGGGGATGTTGACGGTGCGCCCGATCCCCTGGACGACGAGCATGTCGCCGCTGCGATCGATGTACCCGCCCCCGACGTTCAAATTGTTGCTGCGAATGGCCTGCATCAACTGCTGCAGAGTCAGGTCGTACTTGTAGAGTTTCACGGGGTCGACGCGAACCTGGTATTGCTTGGCCAGGCCGCCCCAGGAATTGACCTCCGCCGCGCCGGGAATGATCCGCAGGGCCGGTTTGATCTCCCAATCCTGGATGCGCCTCAAGTCCATCAGGGACTCGGCATCGCATCTCTCGCCCACGAGCATGTAATGGAAGACTTCTCCCAGCCCCGTTGCCACCGGTCCCAGCTCAGGCCGGGGAATGCCCGGCGACAATTGCAGCGACGTCAACCGCTCGTTGATGATTTGTCGGACAAGATACACGTCGGTTCCGTCGTCGAATGTGACGATCACCTGCGACACGCCGAACTGAGAGGTTGAACGGACGTGCGCCAGGCCCGGCATGCCTCCCATGAGGGCTTCGATCGGAAACGTCACGAGCCGCTCGACCTCGGTCGCGACGAGCGCCGGCGCATCGGTATTGATCTGCACCTGCACCGGAGTGGTATCGGGAAACGCGTCAAAATTCAGGTTGCCCAGCGACCAGACACCCGCGACGGCAACCAGCAGGGTTGCTGCCAGAACGGCGAGGCGATTTTCGAGCGACCAGGCAATGGCCTTTTGCAGCATGCCCTTGTTCCGTCATTGATCCGGCCTGCGGACAGGCCGACGGGAGATCAGGGATCCGACGACGCCGATCTTTCGCGTCCGAACTCGGCCTTGAGCACGTATGAGCCCACGGTCACGACGCTCTCGTCGTCGGCCAGTCCCTGGACAATTTCCGTGTAATGTTCATTGGTGACGCCGATCGAAACGTGACGCGGCTCGAAGCTGCGGCCGTCCGGAAGCGGCACGAAGACGAGATACCGGTTCCGGTCGACCTGGATGGCGCTGCTGGGGACGACCACCGCTCGCGGTTCCTGGCGGACGCGAATCCTGGCAGTTCCGAAGGTATGGGCCCGGAGCAGGCGTTGGCCGGTACGAACGCCGGCAGGTGTTTCCAGTTCGGGATTGTCGGCCTCGGCACGCACCTGGACGGTACGGGTTTTTTCATCGACTTCCGTTGCGATCCAGGCGATGCGGGACCGCACCTCGCCGGGCGCTCCGTCGGATTCGAACCACACCTCCTGCCCGATGGCGAGTCGAGCCGCATCGGCCTTGCGGACATTCAGCCGCATCCAAACGTGGCTCACGTCGGCGATCACAAACTCCGCGAGGCCGGTTTGCACGACCTCGCCCGGTACGATTTCGCGACTGATGACAATTCCGTCGAAGGGGGCCGTCAAGGGGATCAGATTGGCGGTCACGACGTCTGGTCCGAGCCGGGCTGCCATTTCCGGCGGGATGCCCAAAAACTGAATGCGTGCGGCCCGCTCTTTGTCTGACAGCCTCGACAGAATCTCGTCGGGCAGCGGCAACCCCAGGTTGATGAGCGCCTGCTGGGCAATGAACAGTCGTACGCCGGCGGTCCGCTCTTCCGCGCGCGCCTCGCGAATCGTTCGCGTGGGAATCGCGCCGTTGTTTTTCTCCAGATGCAGCAGATTTTCTTGTTTGAGATCGTGAGTGACCACGGCTTCGAGAAGCTCGGCTTTGGCCTTGCCGACTTCGCTGGAATCGAGGATCGCCAGGACTTCTCCTTTATGGACGGGATCGCCGACCCGTTTTTCGACGCGCCAGGCGATGCCGGGAACGCGTGGCGAGAGCTGGGCCAGTCGCGTTTCGTCGTATTCGACGACCCCATTGGCCGTCACGTATTCATCGAGTTTGCGTGTTTGCGCCGGCTGGACGGCGATCTCTTCTTGCTGCACGGCCTGTGCTGACCGAAATCGGATAATCGGCAAATCGTTGTCCGCGTGGCGTGCCTCCTGCGGCTGCGCGTGTTCTCCGGATTTGCTCCGCCTCTCGGCCGTCGAGCTATGAGAGGCCAACTCACGGCTCGCAGCGCCCGGACGGCGGACCTGCTGCGAGTCATTTTCACCGGCCGGGTCGGCGTCACGGACCGTTCCCGTGAGATCGGCAAATTTCGGCATCTGCCAATGCTGGCGATGCCCCCAGGCTCCCAGACCGATTAAGACCGCCAGAATTGCAATGTTCGGCAATCGCCGCATGAGACTAGGAAAGTACGACATTGGCTCGCGGTCCAATTCCACTCCAACGCTTGGAATCTGCTCGCGATCAGCGCAGGGCCAGCAGCACGACGATCGTGACGATGATGAGGAACGACATGATGCCCAGCCAGTCGCCCGTACTCAGGGGCCTGCCCGAAGAGTTGGGAGGAGTCATTGCAGCCGGCGTCCTCCGATGAAAGCTTTGGAGATTGCTCATTGGATTCGCTCAAAATTCGCAAATGGCGTACCATCGTGCCGCGGGATTCGGCTGTTCTGCCGGATAATTTGTAACTGACCTGATCCAATGTCTTTACATCATTCTGGAAAGATCTCTCAAGGACGCCAGGCTCGCCGGGCGCCGGCAAAATTACTTCTGTCATGGCATTGATCTTTCCCTGGCGAAATGAATCCGACGGGTTTGCCATGCGGGGCCGCAGGGTTTCACTTACGTGTGAGGCTCCGGGATGACGGTCTTCTGAACCGCCAGTTTCAAGTTTCGCAATTTGAGCCGGAGGGTCGGGCGGCTGATACCCAGGATTTCCGCAGCGAGCGCTTGGTTGCCGGCTGTCTGCTGGAGGACGCGTGAAACGAGCCAGCGATCGAGCTCATCGAGCGCCAGCCGATAGAGGCCCGGCGTCTCGTCAGTCAGGGCCGCATCGACGCAGCGGATCAAGCCGGAAAGGTTGTCGATTTCGGGAGCAGGCGTAACACCGGTTTCGCGGTCGTTTGACGGTGGTTCCGCGGCCGCTGATCGGCGGATTTCCGCCGGCAGGAACGTGGGGAGGATCGCCAGGCCTGCGGAAACGATCAGCGATTCCCGAATGACGCTCTGCAGCTCGCGCACATTGCCAGGCCAGCGGTACGACTGGAGCAGGTCCATGGCGTCTTCAGAGATCGATTGGACTGCCGTTCCCAACTGGCGATTGAACCGAAACAGGAAATAATGGGCCAGTTCGGCAATGTCGTCGGGCCGTTCCCGCAGCGGCGGCAGGTGCAACGTCACGCCGCGCAAGCGATAGTACAGGTCCGTCCGAAATCGTCCGCGCTCGATCTGGTCCTCGAGATTCTGGTTCGTGGCGGCAATGATCCGCACGTCGGCCTCCAGCGTCTCGCTACCACCGACGCGTTCGAAGCGGCCTTCCTGCAGAAGCCGCAGAATCTTGGCCTGTGTTCCGGTGGACATGTCTCCGACTTCGTCGAGGAACAACGTCCCTCCGTGGCACTGCTCGAACTTTCCGATCCGGCAACGATCGGCGCCGGTGAACGCGCCGCGCTCGTGGCCGAACAATTCGCTTTCGAGAAGGGAGTCGGGGATCGCCGCGCAGTTGATGGCCAGAAACGGAGCGGCGCTGCGGTGGCTGTGATGGTAAATCGCGCGGGCCACCAGTTCCTTGCCCGTGCCGCTTTCTCCCAGAATCAACACGTTCACGTCTTGCGCCGCCACGCGGCCGATCTGTTTGCAAACAGCCTGCATGGCCGGGCCGCTGCCGATCAACCGATCCGAGATGTCGGCCGGCTGGTCGCTGCTGTCGACAAGCGTCGGTACGTGAACGAGGCGGCTGATTTGCAAAGCCTGGCGGACGAGCACTCGCAGGCGGTCGGCATCGAGCGGTTTCACGAGGTAGTCGAATGCGCCGAGCTTCATCGCCTCGATCGCCGTATCGGCCGTCCCGTGCCCCGTGATGAAGATGACCAGGCACCGTGGGTCGACTTGCCGCAATTCCTGAAAGACGTCGAGACCCGACCGCCCCTCCAGACGAATGTCGAGCAGGATCACGTCGGGGCACGTCTCGGCAACGACGGCGATTCCTTCGGCCGCCGTCTCGGCCTCGACCACGCTGATTCCCTCTTGCTTGAAAACTTGGGCGATGCTGAACCGGATATTCGGTTCGTCGTCGATGACCAGCAATTTCGGCATCAGACGTCTCCTGGCGGCGAAGTCGTCGCGAAGGAGAGCTCGGAGATCGGCAGCAGGCCCTGGCTTGCGCCGGCCGGTAATCCGGAATCGCCAGCGTCAAAGGCCTGCAATTCCACGCGAAATCTCGCGCCCCCCTCGGCGCGATTATCGGCGATGATCAATCCGCCGTGCTCACGCACGATCCGTCGCGTGACGGCCAGGCCCAGGCCGGTGCCGCGCGGTTTGGTGGTCATGAAAGGATCGAAGATTCGGTCGATGCGCTCAGGGGGAATTCCCGCCCCGGAATCGGCCACGACGACCCGACAACGGCCGGCAACACGATCGCCTTCCGCCGTCACGTGCAAAACTCCACCGTCGTGCATGGAATCGATCCCGTTGATTAAAAGATTCACGAACACCTGGTGCAATTGCTCGGGGTCGCCGTCGACCAGGAGCGGCACGTCCGGCAGCTCGGAGAAAACCTCCACGCCCTGGAGTCGCGCGCGCCCTTCCACGAGGTTGAGAGCGCGCCGGATGGTGTCTCGCAAATCGTGGCAAATGCGGTTAAGCCGCGGCGGCCGGGCAAAATCGAGGAGCGCCTGGATGGTTTCCTCCATCCGCAGAATTTCCTGGAGAATGACTTGGGTCTGCCGATCGTCAATCGTGATGCCGCCGGGACTGTGCGGCGAAGCCGTCTGGATCAACAATTTCACGCTCGTCAGCGGATTACGGATCTCGTGGGCGACGCCGGCCGCCAGCCCCCCCACGACGGCCAGTCGTTCGGAAACTTCCGCCTCTTTGCGGGCGCGGTTCAGCTCGGCCAAGACTTGCCGGACGCGGGCCGAAATCAACTGGACCTGCTCGTTCAGCACCGACAAGTCACCCGAATTCTCAGGCGGAACGACGTCGACCAGGCCGATTTCCTGATCAAGGTCCCCTGATGCGCCTTTCAGCGTGACGCTGATCTGCGAGATGGATTGGTGCAGATTGCGCGCGATTCGCAGCCCAACCCAGATACCGATGGCTGGACCGGCGATCAAAAACGCGAGCCGCACGAAATTATAAGATCGTTCCATCTGCGAGCGGTGAGCCACGGCATTGTCCATTAGCCCTTCGTTCACCTGCACGATCTGGGCACACGGCGACGCGACGCTCTGCGCCAATTGCGTGGATCGGTCGATCAACAGCGCTTCTTCCTCGCGCGTCGCAGACTCGAGCTGCAACCCGTGATCGATCAGGTCGCGATACTCGGAAAACCGACTGCGGATCGTACGCACCAGATCGATTTCCACGGGAGCGACAGACGCGTCCTGCGCGGCCTGGCAGCTTTCCAGGAATCTCTCCTGGATGGCATGGATTTCGACGGATTGCTGATCGATGTCGATCGCGTCTTGACCGGCAACGGCATCGAGAAATGCCGATTGAAGTTTCCATAACGACTCTTGCATCATGCCGGCTGCACGAATCGAAGACACGTTCTCCTGAAGAATCCTCGTGTTCGAATCGGTGAGCCAGAAAATGTAGACCGTCGTCGCGCCGCTGGTCGACAACCATAAAAACGTCATGAGCAGCGTGGGACCGACGACTTTCTTCCACATGGCGTCCTCAAGACGAAAAGGCCCCAAGACGAACAAGCATCCAAACAAATTGGCCCATCCCAGAACAATCGAACTCGATCTGGCTCGATTATCGTCGCTGTCCTGCGGACAGGCCAGCGAGAGCTGTCGACAATCGCGGCAGAGCCCGCCCGGCATGGCAGATCGTCGTGTTCCTTTCACAGGGGGGAACGCGGGCATTACAAGCAAATCGAATGCCGCCATGCATCGGCAGCTTTCCGCTCGTGCCCCACATCGCAAACACCACGAATCGCCCGATTTCGCCCTGTGAGCGATCGGCCGGGACCGTTGCCGCCGGCGTTGCGGAGCAGGAAAAAAACTTTCCCCGAAGAGCAATTTGTTATTCGCAGAGAAGCTTTGATAGCTACCTCTTGCGCAGTTCGGATTGTCGCCGAGCGCAGCGCAAGTCCAAGTGTGGCTCGTCAGTTGTGTGGAACGCCGGTGTTGATGATTGATCCGGCACGCACTTTGCGTCAAATCGAAGTCGACATCGACAGGAGTCATGAATGGAAATGCCACGGCCGACGGCCGGAATCGATGAAACACCGGGAATGCGCCCCGATTTGCGCGCATTCATCGCCCGATATCAGGAGAATGTCTCGGAAGCCTGCCGCTTGCTGTGCGCGAAATTCGACTTCGACAACAAAGGCGGACTGCTGCGCGCCTGGCTTCGGCGCCTGGTTCCGGAAAAAGGGTTTCTCGACGAGAGTCGTTCGATTTCGTTTCATTTTCGCGAAATCGGGTGTTGCGTGTCGTTTGGTTCGGTCGAGGTGGACTTCGAATTCGGTCCCGGTCACCGCCACGATGGATTTGATGCAGCACGTTTGGCGCGATTCGCAGCCACGCTGGCCGACTTCGAGCAGTTTCGAGACCCCGCGGCCCTGGAGCCGGAGCTTGCCGCCGCGTGGAGTCATGGAAGTCTCGTCTTTCTGACAAGCGGTCTGGGCAGTCACCTGTATTACTTTGCGGAGAGCCGACCGGCGGCTTGAGCGGGCCCTCTTATCATCATTTATTCCGGCAGTCTTTCGAGCAATTCGTAGGTGGCGGATTGTTCCTGCTGGTTGTCGACGGGAATTGTCATGCCGCCGACGTCAACGGTCAGCATTCCGCTCAGCGTGGCATCCCGTTTGATCGAGACGACTCGGCCGGCTGCGGGATCGAACTGTGCGGTCCCTTTCAGATTGCTGGCCGTCAGAGTGCCGGAGACTTTGGAGACTCCCAGGTCGATATTCAATTCGAGCGACAATTCGCCGCTGAGCGCGATCCGCGCGGTCTGGCGATTCCCGACCTGATCCGGGCCCTCGTATTTGTAGATCGTCTTCGCTTTGATCTTACCGAGTTT
>DASYAR010000307.1:0-13249 GCA_036501235.1 Planctomycetaceae bacterium | reverse complement strand
AATCCGGCCAGCGTGCGATTGAGCTGCTGGTGATCTTCGCCGCCGTACTGCATGGCGCAACCATGCTTGTGGACGAGAGGAATGATGCCGTCGACGTTGGGAAATTTTTCGAGCAGGGTTTGGTCGAATTTTTGCGCAATGAGCCGCGAAGTGTAGGCCGAGCAATTCACGGTCGAGATGACGGCGATATAGTTGCGCGTGGCGGCGCGGCCGTCGTGCCGGCGGTAACCGGGAAATGTGCGACCGGTAATGGGCTCGGGATCGGGAGGAATCTCGGACGCATAGGCGTAGTCGAGGCTGAGGGGACCGACCTCGACGTTATGCGTATGGACCCAGCTTCCCGGCGTAATGTCACAGGAGGCGAACCCGATCGTCTGGCCGAATTTCTTGACGGCGCTGCCGCGCGGAATGAATCGCGTTGCGAGTTTGTGCCCCAGATCGATCGTTTCGCCGGCAGTGACCGGAAAACCGCCGACTTCAACCGTCGTTCCGGCCGGAACATTGCGTGCGGCGACGACGATGTTGTCATCCAGATGCAGGGAGACGACGGGACTCGACCGAGACATCACGGCAGGCATAGTGCACGAATCCTCAAGCGATGATGAACTTGTTCAAAAGTTCAGGGTACCGCGCGGGGTGCGAAGCTGCAATTGCTGACCTGACGGCCGGGCCACCCCGTCGATGCGGCGCAAGAGCTTTGATCAGTTCTTTTCGGGCGGCTTTGGTTCGCTCGGCGGGGGGATGACGGCGGCCAGGGCGGGGACGGCGGTGGAAGGGTCAGCCGGATTGAACCTCGTCTGGACGTATGCCGGTTTCGGACGGTTGAGCGCGTGGATGAACCAGTAGGCGGCGCCTGCCAGAATACCCCAGCGTGCCGCGGCGACGATGTTGAGCGTCTGGTCGGCATCCTTGAGCGCCCACATCGCGCAACCGAACGCGACCAGCAGCACGAACGTCAGGCGATTCTCCCAAGACGTGCGCGACAGGACGAGAGCGACCAGGAACAGCGTGGCGCTGACGACCCACGTTAAAAAGTTCGTGCGCCAGTAAGAGACTTCGATCGCGTCGGCGGCGCCGAGCCTGCTGAAGACATACGCCCGGCCGGCGGGTGTGAAGGCGAACAGGCCGCTCGACGTGTCGTTGAACCACGTTTCGATGTTTGTCGTGGAGGCGACAAACGCCACTGCGCCCGACGTCATATTGAGCCGCGTGTCTTGCTCGGGCGTAAAATCGTGCGGGGTTCCCACCAGGGAAAAGTCTCTCGGGATCCACAGGGCGACTTTGAGTTGCTGGATGGCGACAGCGGCGTGCCCTTGCTCGGCTTCTCCGCCCAAATGCGGAAAGAGGAGTTGGATGTTTCCTGCCTTCCCTTGCAGCGGATTCTCTTTGAAGGGCGCCCGGAACAGGAGGGCCATCACGAACGGCACGTCCGACGGCGTCGCGCGGGCGACATTGATCTTGAACGCGTCATGGTCTTTCGAGACGGCTTTGCCCGCGTCCTTTTCGAGCTCGACCCGTTTACCGGCGACGAACGAATCGAGGATTTCCACGTCTTTGGGGAGCTCGATCGACAGCCGTTGCCGTTCGCTCGTTTTCAGCCGGTATCGGCAGCGGAACGTCACGACCTTGTCTTCCGTCAGCACGGCTTCCACCAGCGCCTGGGCGACGACCGTTTCGACGACTTCCTGGATTTCGTGCTGCGTCGCCGTCAGCTCCAACTTGAAAGGAGTGGCGAGCTTTTCCGGCTGCTTGAAGTAGCGGTAAGCCAGATTTCCTTCTTGCGGCAACAGCGTCAATTCGCGAACGTCGATTGGCTCGAAATCGTCTCCACTGGCCTCGACCGAGAGCGAGCGATCTTTAAGGACTGTCAATTCACCGGAGATGCCGGCCGGGACGATGGCCGCAGCGTCGGCGGTTTTGCCCGGTGTGTCGAGGACGCGCACCGGCTCCACGGCGATTTTGCGAATTTTGTCGGTCTGCTCGGGCTTCAGATCATAGCGCACGCGGAGCGGAACGCGCCCCGTGACCTCGCGCTGCGTGACGACCGTCCAGACGACCCAGCCGTCTTCGGCCGCGTCGGCACGTGATTTCTGTTTGAGCGGCAAACCTGCCGGGTCGGCCGATTCGATCTGAACCTGCGCGGCGAATTGCTCGGGAACGGCCAGTCGGAACGTATCGATGCCGGCAAACTGCACGAGATAATTGACGAACGTCGTCACCTCGGTCAGGTCCTGTCGAACATTGATCGTCGTGGCGACCGCGGCCGTCAGACGCGTGGGTTTCCGCTCGGTGCGCACCGGAATTTCGGGCCGGCGCGTGTAGCTCCAGGCCGCAGCCAGGCGGCTCGTGGCCACCTGTTGGGGCACGCTGCCATCCGGTCGCGTGGGCTGCGCTCCCTGCACACCTTTTTCGTCGGCAATGACTTCCAGCGATTCAGGAGCATAGACGAAAATCACGCCATTCTCGCGGGCGGTCGCCAACGGTTCGACGAGCGGCAACGGATGGGATTCCTTATCGGCGGCGTCGAGAGCGCGGTGGGCCGTGATCGTGACGGCAATGTGGCCGAGCGTTTTTTCTCGCAGGGCGACGATCAAAAGCTGCTCGCCGTCGGGAGTTTGAAACTCCTTCATCTGTTCGCAATCGACGCGGTCGACCTTCAGTCCTTCGGGGAGTTTGAATCGCAGCTCAAAGACTCCCGCCTTTTCGACGGTGTACGACGCCTGCGACGTGAGCTGCAACTCGTCGTCGCGAAACACGAGCTGTGTCCGCTGATCGACCAGCAGCCGCGGCTCGACCGGCTTCACGGCCGCCTGCAGCCGGATCTTCGGCGTGTAATACTTGTAGTACTGGCTTTCAGGACGGCGGAGCGGTTCGGGCACTTCGGCCGGTTCGATCCGCACGAGCCCTGATTGTTCCTGCACGGTGAGCGAGAGATCGGCCGACTGGCTGACGACCACGATGCCATTCTCTCGCGATTCGCCCAAGGCGTGGATCCCGCGATAGACTCCGGCATCGTCGATACCCACGAGCTCGACGGGGCCGTCCGGCACGGGGCGTTCGGTGTGCACTTCGACGGCGATCGACTTCGAATCGCCACCCAGCAGATCGACCGTGACAACCTGCATTTTGTCTTCTTTGGCGGCTTTCCAGGCCTTGAGCCCCACTCCGGTCACATCGAGAATTCGATGATCAAGGGGAACGCCGATCCGCAACTGGTCAACCTGCCCGCGCAATACCTGATATACGAGCGTAGCGTGCGTGTGTACCAAGCCGTCGGCAATCCGCACGTCGAGCGTATTATGGACTGTGGCCAGGACTTCCATGACGGGGGCCGTGCTGAGGCGCGGCCGCCAACGTGCGGCGATTTTGCTCGTGGCCCCCAGATGGGCTTTGATGTGCGTCGTTTTGTCGTCGCCAGCTTGCGGCGTGACGATCGCCACGGGAGTGATTTCTACTGTCTGGTCGCCGGCGGGAACGGTCAGGTCGAACGTGGTGATGCCGGCCGGTGGACAATCGAGCTCAAGGCTGCGGCCGTCGGGGGACGTTCGCACGCGAGTCGACAATTCCAATTTGACTTGATGCTCGCCGGCCTTAGGGAACAGCAGGGTGTAAGCGCCGTTGCCGGTGGCCTGCAGGAGGACTTTTTCGTCACTGGCGGTCATCTTGCCGATGGCCGCCTCGCCGAACCGGATGGGCACTTCGACCCACGGTTTTCCAAGCACTTGCACGGTGAACTGCACCTCGAGCAATGCGACGTCGCCGCTGATCTTGCCCGCATACGCGGCCTCGGTGATGACGGCGTTGACAGGGGGCTTGCCTGGCACGCGGGGATCGACTGGCCGTGATTTGTCCCACATTTTCAAGAACTGGGCATACGGCATAAAGACCGCCGCCCCTTCTTTTTCAAAAACCTGCTTGAGGTTTTTGTATGGCAGGTAGATGAGCCGTTCCCAATCGGTGGGTTTGGCGGGCCCCGGTTCGGCCGGCTTGGCTTGTCCCCCCTCAGCCGCGCCCCCTTCCTGCCCTCCGGCGCGGGCAACCGAAATCGGGACGGCAAACCAGAGAGTAACGGCAAGAAGCGTTACGAGCGAGATTTTTGCGGCAAAGCACCAGAACTGACGTCGAAGCATATTGGTTTTGAATGTTCCCGAAGGTACCGCGAGCGCGATCTCGGCAAACTGGGAGAACCTTGCGGCCTGCGCAGTCTTGAAAGCGCAAGTAAGTTGAACTGTCCCTGTACTTTACATGAAACCGACTGCGGGATGCAAAGGATTTGGCGAGATTGAACGTCAATTCTCTCCGTTTAGCGTCGAGGCGCAACCGAAAACATCGCCAAAACCGACACTCTCAGTACACCTTGCTCTCCGGATAGAACCTCCGCATCACGACTCTTCGTAAGCAGAACAACGCGACAAGAATGACCAGTTTGATCCACAACAACCATGACTGAACACAGAACGCTTCGCGGAAATCAGTCAGCCCGAACAATAGGAACGCGGCTGCATAAACGATTTCGATTGAGCTCCGGCGAAACTTCCAATACCTGCGCAGCACGAGGACCGCGAAAACGCACCAGGCAACTCCCTCGAACAGGTTGAACCAGTGAGTAAAAATCGAATGGGCCGACTGCTCGAGCGGATCGTATCTCCACCACGTCTCCGTAAACAAGAATTCGAGAATGCGGTTCATAGAACCACATTATCAAATCCCTCAAAGCACGCGAACAACCGCGACGTAACGACGGAAGAGGCCACAGATGCACACGGATGGACACAGATTAGGAATTCTTGAATCTCGTCATTTATTTTTTATCTGTGTTCATCCGTGTCCATCTGTGGCCAAACTCCTTTCTGAACGCCCTCGTGATTCGCCAAACTTTGCGATCAGCTTTCAGTTACTCTTGGGGGCCTCGCTTTCGGCATCGGACTCTGGGGCCGGATCGATCTGATACGTTTTCGTTCCCAGGTTGACCAGCACCGGTTCCTCGAAGACAAGATATTTGGCGAGAGTCCCGCCGTGGGCTGCGGCCAGCGCGAAATATTCGTCGCTGAATTGCTTCACGCGCACGGCAGTCTTCGCCTGTTCCGGTGTCACCGTCGAATCGTGCCACCTTTGGTCTTTGCGGAAGAACGTCTTCTGACCGACATTACGGACCGATTCGAGCACTTCCTCGTCTCCCTCAGCATTCTGGGTGACCGCCGCCTGGCCTTTGGAAGTAGACAATTTCCTCACGCTTTCGGCGTTTGCGCGTGGCATCGCGCTGGCATTCCCTGCCTTGCCTTTCGCTCGTGCGGCGTAGTCGAATCCCCCGCCCCCTCCCGCCGCCGGTCCGCTCGTCGCGGCTTGCAACCGGGCCTTGTAATCTCGTTGCTCAACCCCCGCCTTACCTTCCGCCCGAGACAGGTCTCGCATCACTTCGGATAAGCCGCGACGCGAGTTCCCGTTGCGGTCAGCCAGATTGACTCGTTCATCCGCCAGGAACGACGTGTAAGGGGTGATGATGCCGTGCCGAATAGACAACTGCACCATCTCGTCGACCAACTCCTGGTTGTGCCCTTTCAGGTCGAGCTCGTCGATGATCTCGCCGATCCGCCGCGTGGCCCACAATTTTTCGACGAATCCGTTGGTTTCGTCTGGCGATTTCTCGGCCAGCGTCGCCGGGAACGAAAACGACTTTTGCTCGCCGGCGACAGAGCCGGAAAGGGTCACTTTGATCGGTCCCCCGTATTTGTATCGCCCGACCCAGACAAGCTGTTCTCCCTGGAACAAATCGGTGAGCCGTCGTGGATACGTGCGCGAGATCGGCGCCGCCGCGCCGGCGGGAATCACTTTATCGAATTCCATGTTGACGGCCAGGTCGGTGAGCAGAGGCGAACCGATCTTGGTGTACAGGTTGGCGACATGCGCCTCGATATTCTCATTTGGCCGGACGTAGACCGACTGCCCGCGCTGCTCGTGCGAAAGTCGGTCGAGCAGCCGGCTGTTCACGTCGAAGCCCACACCGAATGCAAACAACCGGGCATTGACGGAGTTGGCCTGCTTGGCGTTGGCGGCGATTTTCAGCTCCTGCATCTCGCCGACCGTCGGCAACCCGTCGGTCATGAACAGCACATAGCTGGGCCGCTTGGGGTCGTTGAGCATTTTGAGAGCAGTCTGCAATGCGCCGTCGATATTCGTGCTGCCTCCCGCATACAACCCGTCGGCGAACCCCAGCGCCGCCTTGATCGTCGCCTCATCGGCACGCTGCAATTCGGGGCGGAACGATTCGACTGCCGAATCGTAAGCGATGACGTTGAACGTGTCTCCCGGTTTGAGCTGATTGATCAGGAACTTGAGGGCCTCCTTCGCTTGTTCGATCTTCTTGCCGCTCATACTTCCCGATTTGTCGAACGCGAAGATCATCGTCTTTTCGATGCGTTCGGCGAGTGCGCTTTTGACTTCCGGGCTGGCCAGCAGGACGAAATAACCGTCGTCTGAATCGCTGGGGCGATAACTGACGACGTTCATCCCCACCAGGCCGTTGACAGTGCCGTACAGCAGCCGGAAATCATCGGGGCTGTAGGCGTCCTTGAGCGACATTTTGCAGACGGCGTGGGTATTGTCGGGCCGCTGAATGTCCAGTTGGTGCGTCGGGCTGTAAACCGTTTTGATCTGCTCAGCCGCCTCGACGCGGAGGGTGACGTTGAGCGTTTCGACCGGTTTGTTCGAGTGCTTGGTCGAACCGATCGGCAATAGAAAATCGATCAGGCCGTTTTCCTTCTTGAGCAATTGCGTGTAACGGATTTCGACGGTGCGTTCGGCCTGGGCCGGAATTGGAAACACGCTCGTCTGGAACATCCCCTGCCCCATGTATTCCAGGAGTGCCGGATCACGTTGACGGCGGACGATTTCTTCGTAGATGCCGCGAGCCTCGTCTTTCTTGAGCAGCCTGCCCGACAGCTCGCGGCCGTCGACCAGCAGGGTCAACCCGCTGATGGCGGCATTCTCGGGCATCGGAAACATGAATTGGGCCTCCAATGTGGCACTACCCGAATTTCGGAACACCTGCGAGATCTGCACCTTCGCGGCCTGGTCTTTAATCGAGGCCTGCACGTCAACCGACCGGATGGCATAGGCCGAGGGAATCGGAGTGGAGCGCGAGATCGGACGGCCAGGGGGCGGCAGCCGGCGGTGCTGTTCGATAATGATGACCTGCGCCTGCGCCAGGGCCGGGATCAAGATTCCGAACACCGCCACGGTCGAAATCAGCCAGCGCCGGCCAGCGCCGGGGAGACGAACGGGAATCCGTGACGGACAACCAGTGAGCAAAATCGGCGAGCGCAGGTTCATGGGATTCCCTTTCCAGGCAGGCGTGTCAGGCCATGCGAAACCGCAGATAGAAGATGGGACGCGATTTCGCGGCCCGAAGTTCCCGGAAAGATAACGTGGCAGCCGGCCGTATTATTAGGCGGATGTGAGAGAAATGCCCGTGACCCGGTGAGGGGGTGCGTTCCGACGAAATGCAGCAACAAAAATGGAGCACAATGCACAACCCGGCCGCGAGCACGTTTTGACGTGCGACAAGCTGGCAGCGTGTCGCTACTTGCCACGCTGCTGCCGGTAGTATTTCAAACCGGGGATGAAGAAACTGGCCGCGGCGACGAGGCCGTAGAGCGCGAGGCCGTAGTCGGGCAGGCCGACGTGGCGGATCCAGGCCATCGCAAGGGCCACGGCAAAGTTGGCCGCGGCTTGGAAATAAAATACGCCCGACAGGATCCCCGCTTTGATGACAAACACCATCGCGCCGATCAAGGGGAGCACGGGAGAGAGCGTCAGCGCATTCATTCCCAGCAAAGTTTCCACGACGAACAACAGACAACTGGCGATCATACTGGCGCCCCACACGTGGGCAATCTGCCGCTCGACAAACGTGATCGGGCCGGCCCGTCGGCGGAGCGACCAGAAAATTCCGGCCCATGCCCCGAGACCGACCACCCACAGCCCGACGTAAGGCAGCCGCGATTCGACGTGCTTCCATTGCAGCCAGTTGGTCACGAGGCACAACACCAGAAGCACCAGGCTGTGCCACATCCACAGCACGCCCCAGTTCTCGAGTATGCCGGCATGATGCGTCTCACGCAAGATGCGGCTGACAAGCTGCGTTACGTTCGTCGAGCGGGCCGAGATCGGCTCGTTGGCCAGGTACGCCGCCAGGTCGTCCGCCAAGTCGCCGGCGCTGGCGTAGCGCAGCTCTGAAGGTTTTTGCAGGCACTTGAGCGCGATCATTTCGAGATCGGCGTCGGCCTTGGGGTTCAAGATTCCAGGGAGCACCGGATCCTGTTCGAGGACCATCAGGACGACGTCGACAGGGGAGGCGGCCTGAAACGGCGGCCGGCCGGTGAGGCACTGATACAGAATCGCTCCCAGGCTGTAGATGTCGCTGGCCGGGCCGACTTTTCCACGGCTGCCTGCCGCCTGTTCAGGCGACATGTAACTCGGCGTTCCCAGGATCGCCCCCGTCCGGGTAAGGGCTTCAGCAACGGCGGCCCCCTCGGCAGCGCGATCGACGTCGATTCGCTTGGCGAGTCCGAAATCGCCGACGAGCGGCTGACCGTCGGCGTCGATCAAGATGTTCGACGGCTTGAGGTCGCGGTGGATGATTCCCTGCTGATGAGCATGCGCAATCGCTCGGCAGACGGGGAGCAGTAACGCCGCCGTGGCGCGGGGGGGCAGCGGGCCGTCGGCCAGTTTCTTCGCCAAGGTCGTCCCGCCGACGTACTTCATGCTGAAATACGGTTGCCCGTCGTGCTGCCCGACTTCGTAAACGGGGACGATGTGCGGATGCTCCAGATGGGCCGCGGCCGCCGCTTCGGCCCGGAATCGGGCCACATCGGACGAGGAGGCGAGCGCCCCGCGCTGGATCATCTTCACGGCGACGATCCGTCCCAGACTGATCTGCCGAGCCCGGTAGACGACTCCCATCCCCCCTTCGCCGATTTTGTCGAGCAGGCGGTAGTCGCCGAACAGTTCCAATGCAGCCGGAACTTGCACCGACTCATGCGGAGTCGCCCGCAGTTGAGTCGCACTTACGACGTCTGCTCCGGGCGCAGCGCCGTTGGCGGAGGCGAAATCATCGGCGAGCGCAGCGACGGCCCACAGCTCGCGCAATTCGACGGCCAGTTCGGGATGTTCCCGCACGACCGCATCGATGTCGGGTTGTTGGCCGTCGCGCGCCTGCTCGGTCAGCCCTGCCAGCAACTCGGCCAGTCGTTCATCGTGTGACGGGGGATTCATTCGGGAAGTGAAAGGGCATTCGTCCGGAAAGAAGATATGACCGCAGAGTTCGCGGGCCACAACGCCGTCAGGCTGGAATACCGAAGCTACGTTACAGTTCTTTGATGCGCACGTTGCGGAAGCGGACTTTGGCCCCTTTCGGCCAGGCGCCGGTGCCGCCGTGGACCTGGAACGCAATGTGCCCCTTGTCGCCGATCTTGTCTTCGAACTTCTTGTCGCTCGTGTATTCGGTGATTTTCGTCCCGTTGATCCAGGTCGTGATTGTGGGCGGATTGCCGACGACTTTGCAGCGGACGGTGTTCCACTTGCCGTGCGTCCAGATCTTCGACCAGTCGTCGAGATTGATCTGCGGCTCGCCGACCTTGTCCCCTTCTTTTTGCGGCTTCAGTTTGCTGGCCACGATTCCTTTCAAGACTTTTTTATCGCCGTCGGCAAAAATTCCGTCGATGCTGAAGGTACGGTTCCCTTTGCCGTCGAGCCCCTCGCGGTAGATTTCGCCGACGTTCCCGGCGTCGTGATAGTCGATCATCATCTGGTAGCAGCTTCCCTTTTCATTGCTGCGCATGAAAAAGCCCGAGCAGGGGCCCCAATCGGGATTGGTTTCGAAGATCACCTCGAAATTGCCGAAGGTTTCGTCGGACAGCAGAATGCCGCCGTTGCCGCCGCCGGGCGGATCCTGTTCGCCGGTGATGGCTCCGTCTTCGACCTTCCAGGTGCCGCCGTTGCCGTGGCCGATTTTTTCTGGGTTTTTATGCCAGCCGGTCAGATCCTTTCCGTTGAAAAGCGAGTGAAAGCCAGGCTCGAGCGGCGGCTGATCGTCCCCGTTGACGGGTGGCGAACAGAGCAAGAGGGACGTCAACACAGCGGTCAGCAGGGGAAAAGTTAAAGCAGCCAATTGCGAGCGGTTCATGAGTGGTCCTTTCTCCGGAGGTGCGGCAGAGCAGCGATCGACGTACCGAGCGTCGGACTGCTGTCGGACGCATCTGGCGTATCGTAGCAAGGAATCAGTGCCGAACCAGAGTAGGTCACCTTGGATTTTGGCCGGCATTCGCGGCTGACATGACAGGCAAAGAAACAAAATGGCCCACGGGAACTTTCCCGCGGGCCGGTCGGAGTGCATCTCTGGTTGCTGAACGATCAGGCTGCCGGCTTGGGAGTCGGGTCTTCGTTGGCCGGTTCGGCTTCGGGTTGAGTCCGCGGCATGATGGGCTTGCTGGTTTCATACGGCACCGGTTCCGGGCTGGCGGCCGGAGCTGTTCCGGTCGTCGTCTCGGTCGGCGTGTTGCAGCCGGTCGTGCAGCCGCTGGTACAGGCCGTCTGCGGGCAAACTGTCTGCGGCACGTAATAGCACTGCTCGTAAGCAACCTGCCGTTCGACGCAGCGCGGCACGCAGCGGGTCACCGTGTAGGGGACCTGCTTGGCGACGCAGTGGCTGACTCGCTGATTGACCGTATATTCTTCGCGACGCGTCTCGCAATAAGGAACCTGATTCGTAATCGTCTCAGTGACCATGCGGCACGTCCGCACCGGAATCTTGCGGACGCATTCTTCCTGCACCATGCGGCAGGTGCGAACCGCAACCTGATTCGGCACGACTTCGTCGACCCAGCGGCACGTTCGCACCGGAACCTGCGTCACGACTTCTTCGCAAACCATGCGGCAAGTTCGGACGGGAACTTTCGTGACGATTTCTTCGGGCACGTACCGGCAGACCTGCACCGGGCAGCTCTGGCGGACGACTTCGGGCTGGAAGGTCGTATAGGCGACTTGCCGCTCGACGATCTTCGGGCAGTACGTGGGCTTGTAAACAGTAAAGCCGGGCGACTGCACCATCGACCACCGCGGACAGCCGCAGCTATCCATGCAGCAGCGTGGTACCATGGGGCCGGGCATGCAAACGGGTTGCATCGACCAGCAGCCACAATCCTGCTGGACCGTGCGATAGCAGGTCTGCGGACGCATCACCGTGTAGCAGCGTTCCTGATTGATCGTTTCGGACACCTGCCGCATCACGACGCGGCGGCATTCACGTTCTGACGTTTCGACCACGGGACGCTGCACCGTGCGGCGACATTCGCGAGTTGATGTTTCCCAGATGGGTTTACGAACAGTATAGCTGCAGTCGCGGTAGCTCGTTTCCCAGATGGGACGCGAAACGGTGTACCGTTCTTCGCGTTCCGAGCAATCCCACACCGGACGCTGCACCTGTACCTGGCATTCACGCACCTTGCGTTCGACGACATTGCGGTAGCAGGTCATGGGACGGTCTTCATAAACCGTCTCATATTCCGTTCGTTGGCATTGCACCTGTTGCTGATCGTAGACGGTTTCACGAACCGTGCGGTAGCAAGTGCGGCGTTCGACGCGGCAAGTGGTATAGCAGCTCGGCTGACAAGTGGTCGGGCAGCAACTGTAGCAACCTCCGCCGCAATAGCCATTGGCCTGGGCGGTCTGGCCGCTGGCGGCAACCACGACAGCCAACCCGGCGGCGATCCCTAAAACTTTCCATTTCATGATTGTCAACTCCTGGTCTGATCGAATGCCCGCGATTCACATGCCGGCGATTGGGTTTCCCGGAATCTTCCTGACCTTCTCAACATACCCGAATTTCATTGAATACCATTATTTGCAAGGAGGGCCGCTCATTGCAAATGGGTTTTGCGTTGTTACATTCCCGATGCGTGGAATCTCCATTCAGGAGAGCGATTGTCGCAAAAGCATAGGTCAGGAAACTTGAGAAACTTATGCCATTTCCGTCGATTTCGGAAACTGGGCAGAGTAGTTGCTGTTAAACGCCGTTACAGGAGCGAAAATCGTTCCATTTTAACGTAGATCGAAGCTGCCAACTTGGATGATGTGAGATTTCGCGCCAGGAGGAGTTTACCTCATGTGGCAAAGTGTCATTACGAAAGGTCCTTCGCAAATGAAGGGGATGGAGAAATACCCTTTCAGCGAATCGCGCGCTGATCGAGTCGCATAAATTCGATCTGAAGCCCGGTTCAGCGAGTCAATTAATGAATTACCGAGCAGCATGGCCGGAGCCAAGCTGCCTATCCCCTCATTGCCGCCGGCCGGCCCCATCCCAGTCATCCGAGATCGGTGGCCAAGAAAGGCCATCGGACCACCGCAATTCGCGGCGCCCGGCTCCGGGTTAAACGAGCGATGCGTTCGACGACCGAGTTGCGCAGGGCACTTGTTAGTGCGTGGCTTCGCGCAGGGCATTGAGGGCCTTGGTGGCATCCATCCGAATGCGGGCCAGCGGGTGATGATCGGCGATCGGTTCGATCAAAGCGATCAATTCGCCGCGCTGTTCGGCGCTGAATTTTGTCGCACACTTTTCGATCGCCGGCGACAGGCAGTTTTTGAGCGCCACGGCCAGTTCACCATCTGCATCTTTCGCTTCTGGATCCTGCGGCCGGTCGCCGGCTTCGGCTCCGCGCTGCAGGACTTCTTTGAAAACGTCGAATCCGCCGACGTCTTCCTGGCGCGACAGGGCGAATGCGGCGTTGGTCCGCGTGCAGAAATCCGAGTCTGAGAGCATGACCTCCAGCCGCGCAGTCGACCATTCAGCAGGGAACAGACCGAGCGTATACGACGCCAATTGCCGGATCAGCGGATCTTCATCGCGCGACGCCTTGAGCAGGTCATCGGACAATCCCGGCACCGAGACCGGCAGTTCTTTCCGGGCGAGGCGATCGGCCATCACGGCAATGGCCAAAATTGCATTCTTACGCACTTCGCGGTCGATTCCCGGTTGCATCGCCTGTTCGAGCGGCGGCACGGCGATGTCGGGCAGATCGAACAAGCCCAGCGCCCGTTCCAGATAGGCCTGAATTTTCAGGTCGGACTCGCTATGGCTGTCGCGCTTCAATTCGTCGGTCATCAGCTCGGCCAGGGCCTGCGCAAACTCCTGATTTTCCGAAAGGCGCTGGCTCCCCACTCCGATTTCCTGGTCGGCTTTGAGGATCTGTGCCAG
>DASYAR010000306.1:0-10735 GCA_036501235.1 Planctomycetaceae bacterium | reverse complement strand
ACTGGCAGACGCGCAACGCCACCGCGCGCCGCAGCCACGCCAAACGCCGAAAGAAGAAACTCCGAAAACTCGGCATTCGTCTTTCTCAATTGCCCAGATGTGATCCGAAGTGAAAACTCAAAGTGCGCTGTAGTGTTAGTTCCCTGCCGAACCGTGTGAGTGGCTCGTAGGTGGTCAGCAGCTCAATGTTCACAGGCGCGCGAGATTCGGGACGGTCGCCTCCGTGAAACGGCGTTGCCAGCCTGACTTGAATGCCAACGTGGCCTCTCAGGTCGATCGGGTACACGGAAATTCCCAAAAGCTCTTGCGCCGGTTCACCGGAGTGATCGAGCGCTATGAAACCGCAGGCGATCACCGGGCGTGCTTCACTCGTTGGCTGAAAAGCAGCAATTGCAGTCGCAAATTCTTCAATTTCATTGATGTTGAAATAGGCTGGGCTGGTGCCGGAATAGCAGTCCGTAGCCGCGTGCGCGATCAGCTCGCCGTTGCCGTCCCCCTCATCGACAAACCGCATTCGGAGAATCCCACCGGACATTGTGCCGCCTGTCGGTCGTGGCCAAAAACCGTTTCTTTTGTTCTCAGCCTAGCGGGACGAACTGCCAGCGTAAATTGAGAACACGGCGCTAGCCAGTCCACTACACGATCATCCGCGATGGGCGGCATTTTTCAAGGGGCCAGCGGCCCCACTCGTCGCGGCGACAAATTCAAGAATGGCCTTGGCCGATTTCTCGGGGGCGACCTGGAGCACCAGATGAGGCGCCGGCAGCTTGACGACTTGCAGCGATGGTCGAGCGAGAACGAGTCCGTTGAGGATCTGCTTGCGGACAACTCGGTCTCGTTCGCCGCGGAGATACAGGATGGGATAGGGGCACGCCTTGAATTGCGCCATGACGTCGACGGCGAGAATCGCCCGCGCCCGTGCTGCCATCACCGCCGGATGCACGGCAGAATTGGCCTTGAGCAGAATTGTACGAAGCTCGGGTGTCGCATATCGACCGAGAATGGCCTTGACTTGCGTGAAACGGGGCATGGCACGAAAGAACACCGGTTGCACCAGAGGTCGTGCGAAACGTGGAAACCACGGAATCGGATTAGTCGCAAACGAAGCGGACAGGATGACCCCTTGCAGGCGTGCGGGCGCCTCAGCCGCCAGCATGATCGCGAGCGGGCCTGAAAATGATTCGCCGAGCAAGACGAACGGCTCCGAGTTGGGGATTGCCGCGCGCACGCGGGGAAGCAATTCGGAGTAGCCGAGCGGCTCGTCAGCCGGATATCGCAATACAGTCGAATCGATCGAGTTGCCAAGAAAGTGCAACAGGGGGCCAAAGAGATCGCCCGTACCATCCATGCCGGGCATGAGGATCAGCTTCACGGTCCGCCCTCGCGAGATTCACGCCGAGAAGAGGCTCTGGAGGGGCTCACCGTCGGCGAGGCGCCATGGCCGAGAAAGCTGGTCGCGGACGTGCTGCGCCGGGTCGAAACCATAGCGCCAGTAGATGGTGGCCGCCAGGTCGGCACACGTGACGGGATCTCTCGCGGGATAGGCGCCGACCGCATCGCTGGCCCCATACACGGCGCCGCCATGAACTCCCCCGCCGGCCAGCAGCACCGTATAACAATCGGGCCAGTGATCGCGGCCGGCATTATTATTGATCGCCGGCGTGCGGCCGAATTCCCCCGTCGCCACGACCAGCGTCGATTCCAGCAGTCCGCGCTCTTCCAGATCGCCGATCAGGGCGGCCAGGGCCTTTTCGGCCGGCGGCAGCAGGTGGTTTTTGTGCTGCTGGAAATTCTGACTATGGGCATCCCAGTTCTGTCCCTGCTGTTTGAAATCGTAGACGTTGACGAACGGCACCCCCGCCTCGACCAACCGCCGGGCGACCAACAGGTTCTGCCCGCGCATGTGATGGGCGTAACCTTGCTCGGCTCCGTTGCCACCCCCCTGAGAAACTGTCGGGTAAAGCCCGTAACGGGCGCGCGTCGCGGCATTTTCTTCACCGAGATCGAGTGCCCGGCGGACTTTCTCGGAACCCAGGAGTTGATACGCCTTGTCATAGAATTGATCGATGCCGGCGGATGTTTTCGGATCAATCAGCATCCTGTCTTGCAAGGCCGTCAATAACTTGCGCCGCTGACCGATACGGAGCGTCGGAAGCTCCCCGCGAAGCGACAGTTCTTCGACGGTGTAATGCTGCTTGGCCGGATCGACCGTAACGCGGAACGGATCGAATGCAGAACCGAGGAATCCGCCCCCCTGGCAAGGCGTGTTGACGACATTGTGAAAGACAAAAGGCAAAGCGGCATGAGCGACTTCCAGGCGTTCCGCGCGACGCAAATACCCGAGCGCTCCCCCGTGACATGGGAAGAACTGCGGAATGGGGGCGAATTCCTCGCGATCTCCCTGAGCGGCTTGCCGGCCGGTGTGTGTTTCGATGGAGGCCGAATCATGCAGCCGATTCGTGTGATGCATGCTGCGGATCAGGGCGCAGTGATGCATGACCCCCGCCATGTGCGGCAGATGTTCACTGATCTGCAAACCGGGAACCGACGTCGAGATTGTCTGGAATTCGCCGCGGACCGTGCTGGGGGCGCCGGGCTTGGGGTCATAAGTATCGAGATGGCTTGGGCCACCGTAGTAGAATACGAAAATGCACGAGCGAATCGCCGCCGGCATAGCAACGCCAGACTGCTCGGCCTGGAGCTTGGCCTGCATCAAACCGCCGAGCGACAACGACCCGGCAGCACCGAATTGCAGAAACCTGCGGCGTGTAAGATCGAGTGACTGCAAGGGAATGCTCGCGCTCATGAACCTGAAAACCGATCAACGACAGTTTATCCGTTTTCTCGCCGCGGTGGAAGTCGATTTGGAAAGCCTGATCGACTCGAAGTTCAGCGGCAGTTTGGGTGCTCTAAGGGAAGCGTTCTGTCTCTGCACGGCAACCCGTCAAGTGGTGTCCGTCAGCCAGCCGATGAATAGTCCCGCCTGCCGACCGTTCACACAGTGGCAACTTTCTTCGCGCGGCGGTGGATTTTGCCTGCTCGGTCCCACCTCGCGGTGCAGATGTTCGACTGCTTGGGAGATGATTCAGGATGAATCGCTATCGCAGTTTGAACGGCATGCAGAAGATGATGCTGCGGTGGGAAGCGTTTCATCCGGTGAATGCAGTCCACATCGTCGAATTCCGAGATTCGCTGTCCTCCAAGGAAATCGAACTCGCCATTCGCAGATCGTCACGCTCGCTCCGATTGCGTCCCGTAGAATTCTGCCCGCGGCTGCTGCAGTTTCGATATGCTGACGTGGCGTACGACTCGGCTGCCGAGTTCCCCGAGTTCGAGATTCGGCGATGCGTCCATCCGGCTCGTCAAGCTCTGCAGACGATACTGGACGAACAATTGAATCGGCCGTTTGGAGACGGCGTCCATTGGCCGTGGCGTTTCGTGCAAATCGACGTCGCGGGATCCCCCACCTGTCTGGCACTCGTGTACCAGCACGCGGTAACAGACGCCCGGGGCGCCTCTCTGGTGCTTCGCGAGATCGTGCGCTCGCTATTTGGGGACTCCTTGCGCACCCCGGACTTGCAGATCGATCCGCCGCCGCGTCGCGCGTTGTTTCCTGACGATCTAGGCGTCAGGAGTGTGCCGCGCCGGATCGCGGCGACGATGCACGAGTTTGCCGCCTCGTCGTCATGCTACCAGGTGCGGCCGCAGGCGATTGGGGTCGAGACCATTTTCTCGAACGTCCACGCGACTACCGTATCGACGGCACTGGTCAAGCAAACGACCCGCTCGTGCGGCGGCACCGTCCAGGATCTCCTGTTTGCGGCACTCTTCGAAGGCCTGGGCCTGTTGTTTCAGGACCGGCTCGAATCGTCGCGGCGGAAAACGCTGGCGATTCGCGCGATGGTCGATTTGCGCCGCGATTCCTGTGTGAACGTCGACCACGCACTGGCTCAATTATTGGGGTGCATGACCGTCCGGCTCCGCGTCGGTCCCGGCGCACGATTCGACGACATCGTGTCGCGCGTCGCTCAGCAGACCCGCGCCAGCAAGGAACGCAAGAGTTATCGCGGCTACGCGGCTCAGTTGGAAACGATGTCGCGGCTCTGGGACTGCGCTCCGCAATGGCTGAACCGGGCTTTCTCACCCCGTGCATTTCCGGCGGCGGGTATGATCTCCAATACCAATCTTTCGGACTTTCTGGCGGACGAAGTCGCGGCCTCCCGGATCGGCAATTACTTTCGGCTGACCGGAACGGGGCCGCTGAGCCCGATGATGATGTCGGTGACCACCGTCGGGCCTGCCTTGAATATCACCACGACGCACCACGCCAACAAGTTCAGCCCATCGGAAATTCTATGGCTGGGCTCGCACGTACAAGCGCGATTGACCGGCGTCTGGGACGCCATGGCAGCACCGGGCCGGGTTCGGGATCCAATGCCGAATTCCGAAGCAGTCGCCTTGCGTCCGGCTGCGTGAGCCGGCCACGCGGCGCACAGCGGATGGCTCTCCATACCGGCAGGAATTGGCTCGATCGAGGTCTGCGTTGCGGCAATCGTGTGTTTCCAGAACACGCTGCCACGGCTGTGGCTCAACTCTATTCCTGGAAGCTCTCGATGTGATTGATCTCGAGAATTCGTCCTGCGCATATTGCTTGCCTGCGGCCGAGTCTCCGGCAATAATCCAGATCCAGTGTCGCCCAGTGAGACTGCCGATTTGTCCGCCGCAATCGCCTACGCCTACCGCTATCAGTTTTCTTCCGGAATGCAGGCACTTCCGGCAGGGTCCCGTTTGCGCCTGGCCACGTGGGGTGGGGTCGAGGAGCATCCCGTCTTCTTTCAGGGCCGGCTGCTCCGCCCCCGCCGTGCTGCCGACCTCTTGCGGGGCCTGATGGAGATCGTGCACGCCCGATTCTTCATCCCTCCGAATATGCTGGCTCGCATTCTGGCAATGGCCGATCCCGTCGTGACCAGTAGCGAGCACCGGCTCCGATTCGAGGCGTTCTCCGGATGCTGCAGCACCTACGCGCGGGTCGATTTCCTGCCGGACGCGGTCGAGGGTGAAACCGTGGGGCGCGGCACGACGAACGTCGATTTTAATGCGCCCCTCTTGGCCGCACTGGCCCGAATTCGCGATGCCGATCGCGTGCAACTGTCGGTCGGCAGCGACGAGTTGAAACTCGGCCGCGGCGAGGAGGTGATCATCGAGAAGAAGGTGTTGCTACCGCTGCGGTGGCTGCGCGGCTTCGTCGAAGTCCAATCGTACCAATCCCGAATGCGGCAGGTCCTGGAAGTGCCCGGACTCGAAGCGGTGCGGTTCCTGAGGTCGTTGCCGCGAGCCAAAACGAAGCATCCCGGATGGATTGTCCCCTCCGGCCGCGGGTTAAGGCTGAGCCAGACGCCGCATGCCAATGGCGTGCGAGTGGCCGGTATCGAGCGTCTGCGGGTCCTCGAAACGCTGGCCCCACTGGCGGAAAAGTTGCGGATCTTTGCCGATCGTGATACGGAAACGGCCGCCTTCGATCTGGTTCTCACCGAAGCCCGGTTTCACCTCGTCCTCAGCCCCGACGTGTGGCGCGGATTTTCGGGCGAAGGCCAGGCACTTTCGACTCTGGCCAGCGGAGATTGGCGAGAAGCGCTCCCCAAAGTACGAGCCGCGATGAACTGGGATGCTGTAATCGACCCGGCCGATCTCACCCGGCGTTCCGGGTTTCCGAAACAAACGGTCGATGCGGCGCTGTCCGCCCTCGGCGTCCGTGGCCTGGTCGGTTTCGACCTGGATGCGGGAGCGTATTTTCACCGGGAACTGCCCTTTGACGTGTCTCTGCTGGAGGACCATCAGCCGCGCCTCGAGGGGGCTCGCAAGCTTCTCGAAGAAAACAAGATTCGCGTGGGAAGGCGGACGGCAGAACAGATCGAATTGTTCGTCGCGGGGAGCGGCGTCGAACATCGCGTGCGCTACGAGGCCGACGCGGCAAAGTGCACCTGCCCGTGGTTTTCGAAGCATCAAGGACACCGCGGGCCATGCAAGCACATCCTGGCAGCTGAGATGTTTCTGAATGAGCAAAACCACCACAGAACTTGAGGGACTGATTGCCAAGGGCCACGCCGCCAATTGCGTCGCCTTCTTCAAGGGAATGGACGAATCCGCGCGCAGGACGTTCGCGAAGACGTCTGAAGACGCATTCAAAGCGTCCCGGAAAACACCGATCCTCGAATCAGTTCCCGGTCGATTCGAGTGGAACCCGAAGCTCGGAGCGGCCACCGTCGCCGTCTTTTCGTGTTGTTCGTTCTCGACCTTGAAAAGCCTGGGCCCGATGGCGATCCCTGCCGATGAGCAACTGATCGAAATCCTGTCGGACCGCCGTCCCGAATGGTGCGACGCCTTCGCCGAATTCCTGTTGGATCGCGATCATCCCCGCTGGACCGCGGTTCGCGCCCTGATGCGGGCCGGACTGTGCTGCAAGCCGCAGCACGACAGCTATCTGATCGCCATGCTCCATCACTCGATGGGCGTCGGCGATTTTCGCCATGGGCGCGTGGCGCCCGAGTTTCGGTCAGAACAGTTTCGCGGCGTGCTGGAGCATCTACTGGAAGAGCCTGATCTGCTCGATGACGTGTGGCGCCTCTTCGAAGTTGAAGGGGGCGGCCAGTACAGTCTGGCGGCGCACGACAAGTATTCCGCCGCCGGCAACGCGAGCTGGAACGGCGCGCTGGTCGAGCTGTCTCGGCGCGGCGTGCTGCCGCGAGACCGCCTGCTCGATGCCAGTTTGGCGGCCCTCGACCGGGGTTTTGCCCAGTTTCGAGTCGGCTGGTTCTCCACGTTCCACGAAATGCTGGAGCCGACTATTACCGAACGGACGACCCGCGCAGACCAGTATCTGAATCTTTTAGCGAGTCCCATTCCCCCCACGGCGACTTTTGCCCTGAAAGCCGTGGATCTGATCGATCGGCAGACGTCGTTCGATACCAACCGGCTGATCGAAGCGCTGCGACCGCTCCTGATCTCGCGTGCGAAAGCGACAGTGAAAGCAGCCCTCAAGATTCTCGACCGTGTTGCCCGTCGCGATCGCGAGGCCGCCGCCGCGGCCAGTCTGGCAGCCGTGCAGTCGCTGGCGCACGAAGCGCACGACGTTCAGAGCGCCGCTTTCGTGTTTCTCGAGAAACACGGCTCCGCCGAATGCGAAGAGCTGCGCGACGCGATCTCCCGAACTGCCGAATCGGTCGCGGCCTCTCTGAAGAGTCGTCTGGTCGGCTGGTTGAAAATGCCCTTCGGGCCGAAATCCGAACCGATTGCTCCCCCCTACTCCGACCAGGCCGGCGGCCACGCGACCCTGCGCGCTCGTGCAGCACGCATTCCGGAACAGTGGCGCAAGCTGGCCGGCGTGGACCTGGCCCTGGAATCCCTCGCGCTGGATAAGCTGGATCTTGCCGCGTGCCCGTTCGACGGTTCCGAAATCCCCCGGCTCGACCTGCATCGCACGATCGTTCCTCTGAAAACGCTCGATGATCTGATCGACGCCGCAGCCGCCGCGCTCGAATCGCGGGATGATTACGACGCTTTTGAACGCGTGCTCGACGGCGTGTCGCGCCTGTGCGATCAGCGGCCGGCCGATTTTGAGCAGCGAATGGGGCCGGTCCGCAATCGCTGCAAGCAACTCTTGTCGCGGACTGAACAACTCCCGTTCTACGGCAATGATCCGCACTTCCATCTGATCGGCGTCGTGCTGGCCTGGGTCAGCCGCGACTGCGGATCCTTCCGCGCGGTGAAATGGCACAATCATCCAGCAGTCGAGTATCGCATAGACGGCGAGCTGCATCAGGGTTTTGCGGAGTCGGTCAAGCATCCCACCGACCCGCTCGGGATCAGGGCCATGCGTTTGGCAGAACGTGCGGCCCGAGCAGAATCCGCCGTGCTGCTGAGTGCCCCGACGCATCACGGGGGCTGGGTCCACTCGGCCGTGCTGGCCGAACGCGTACGGGCGCAAGACGAAAAATTCGCGGAAGACTTCGACTCAGTCCTGGCGCTGCTGCGGCTGGCGCCGGAAGGCCGTTCTCAGGCGCTCGAAATCATCAACAATGTTCGCGGCGAATTCGCGTCCGCCTGCCGCTATGCACTGGGGGACTCTGCGGCGCCGCAGGCGGAGCCGGTTTGGCTGTGGGTCGCCGCGAGTCGTGCGCGGTCTCCCTGGCAGACGGATCACCGCCTGGTCTCGCTCGTGAAGAGTGCCGGTCCAGACGCTGCCGAGCAGGTCGACGTCGATTTCAAGATCGGCGACGTCAAGAAATTCTCTCCCTTGAAGCTGCAGGTTCGACCGGCACTCCCGCGAGAACTCGATCCTCGCCTGCTGACCGTGCGTTTGTGGCGTCATGCCGTGCACGATTCGGGAGAACGATTCGAAGCGGAACAGGCCGCTCGGATTCGGGGCGCCCAGTCGGTCTGGCCGACCGCGATGGAAGCCGTCTGTGCGGCAGGCGCACGTAAGATTGCCGAAAACCTCGACTGGTGGTCGGCCAATTGGGGCCACCGGACATACTTCGAGCCGCTGCTCGACGCGGATCTTCCGTTGCGTGAGATGGCCCGCCTGCTGCTCGTGCTCGGACTGGCAGCAAAAGAGCCCGGCGAGCGCGGGTTGGCGACCGACGTCTGCATTGCCGCAATCGGCGATCGACGACTTGACGGCGACCAGCTCGGGAAAACCATGAGCCGGCTCTGGCCCAGCGGCCTGATCACGCTGACCCGCTGGGCCGATTCGCTGGGACAGGCGGCACGCCCCTCGGCATTGCATGCGGAAACCGTACGCTGCGCGCTGGACCTCGCCTTGGCTGCCACGCCGAAAAAGTTACCAGGCGATCTGCACGCATTGCTGGGATTGCTGCTGGAATTGGTTCACGAAACCGGCACGCCGATTTCCAGCACGACTCGGACGGTTCTGGCCCGGTTCGGCGGCTCGAACAAAGCGTCCCGAATCGCGAAAGAACTCGTGGAACGAAGCGGCGCCTCGTCAGCCAGTCGGATTGCGGAAATCATGCACGCCGACGCCGAGGCACGCATTATCCGTGCTGAGCGCTGGCACGCGAGGCAGACACTGCGATAATCAAAGTCCTTGAATGGTAGGCCACGCGTGACCGATTCATCCTTTACTTGCAGAGTGGCATCGCTTCTCTTTCGAAAGGGCAAGCAGCAAACGAGTGATTTGAGTTTCGAGGAATGAGGGGGACGTCGTGGGGAGTTGCGGCCATTCCGAGAACGGCAAGGCGGCCGAGCCGTATCAGTCGTTCGCGCAGGGGCTGGCGCGGATGGGATATGTCGTGCTCATTTTCGATCCCATCGGCCAGCGACTCAAGCACCTGTACGCGCTGCTCGGCGCAGAACAAAACATCAAATTGTTCATCGGGCCGGCTGGGCACGGCTATTCGCAGGAAAATCGCGACGCGATGTACCAGTGGTTCAATCACGTGACGCACGTCTCCGATCTGCAAGCCGAGCCGCAGCTCGTCATCGAAAAAGACGAGACTCTGTGGTGCACGCCGAAAGGGCAAGTCTCCGAATTGTCTTCGCGGACCGTGTTCGCGTTCACGCGGCATCGGCGAGTCGCAGCCCGACACATGCGGGGCCAATCAATTCCTGGCGCCTTATGGCAGCGACTATTTCTACGCCATCCACGCGCTGATGCTGGATTCGCCCGACGTCGGCCAAAAGACGTACGACGTGCTCTGCGTACTCGACTAGCTGGCGAGCGCGGGCCACAAGGAAGTGCATCTGGCGGCGCGGGGTTGGGGTGCATTCCCGGCGACGTTTGCGGCCCTCGTGGCCGACAAGGTGGTGGCGCAGGTCACATTGAAAAACGCTCTGACTGCCTACGCCGACGTCGCAGAATCCGAGAATTATGCGTGGCCGCTGTCGTCGTTCATCCCCGGCGTGCTCGAGAAGTTCGATCTCCCCGAATGTTACCTGGCGCTGGGTGCCAAGAAATTGCGTCAGATCGACCCGTGGAGTGCGGCAGGCAGAGCCGATTAAAATCGGGCCGTCTGTTCGGAACACCAATCTTTGGTTGCCGGAACGAACAAGAGCACGAGATTGGTGATCCAGAGCACGATTTGAGCGATTCCCAGACCGATGAAGATTTTTGCATCGGGCCCGTTGAGCGCCGGATTTCCCTGATTGGGAAGGACGAGGAGCGCGCCGCCGTTGGCCGCCACCGCGCCGCCGGGCGCCACCACCATCGAGAAAACGCCATCCCGGTGCCCGTGCAACGTGGCAAATTCAGTGTGTGGCCCGCGCGCAAAGACGTACCATCCTCCCGCCGCTGGGTAATTTTGGGGACGACCAGTCCGTATTCGCCAAATCTGGCAGAATTCCCATTTCCTCAAATGGGCGGTTTCGGGTACAACCTGCGACCAGCGGGCCGTTTGTCCTATTAGTGATCCATGGAGGGATTCGTTATGCGCCGCATCAACTTGATGATTGCGCTCGTGTTGGCCGCCTCGAGTTCTGCCCCTGTCTTGGCCCAGCAGCCAGGCGACACGGTCGTCGCCACTTGCCTGACACAAATCAAGATCGGCGGAAACGTGCTGCAAACCCTGTCGCCGGGGCAATACGTCACGGTCTACGCCGTCCAGGGGGACTGGCTCTGGGTTTCCCGAGAATCCACCGGATGGATTTCCAAGGCGGACGTCGAGATGCCGCTCAAGGCGGTCGAGCTGTTCTCGGTCAAGATCGGACAGGATCCCTGCGA
>DASYAR010000305.1:0-9214 GCA_036501235.1 Planctomycetaceae bacterium | reverse complement strand
CCGAAGCCGGCCGCTGGACCACCCTCCGCTCCTGCCGCTCCCCAGCAATTGCCGCGGGACCGGATCGTGTTCGGCGGACTGTTGCTGTGGACCTTCTTGAGCCTCTGCTTTCCGATGATGGACACCGACTTCTGGTGGCATCTGAGGACCGGAGAGTTGATCCTGGAACAGCGCGCCGTGCCGCAGGTCGACTTGTACACTTACACCGACTACGACAAGCCGTGGATCGACCTGCACTGGGGCTTTCAGCTCTTGATCACGGGACTGTACCGGCTCGGCGGCGTCGAGCTGGTGACTCTGGCCAAAGCGGCCATCATCACCGGGGCCGTGGCAATCGCCTGGTTTGCGGGAGGCCGCAATCTGCCCACCTGGCTCAAAGCCATGCTGTGGATCCCCGCAGTCATTAGCATTTCCGGCCGCGGCTATGAACGCCCTGAAATGCTGACACAGCTCTTTCTGGCCGCCTGGTTATGGATCGCAGTCCGCGTTGCAGAGCGTCCCCGGCTGATCTGGCTCCTGCCGATTGTGCAGGTCGTGTGGGTGAATTGCCATGCCTTGTTTGTATTGGGGCTGGTGGTGGGGGCGGCCTATGGGGCCGACTGCCTCGCGCGGGAATTTGCCGGCGGGCGCTGGGGCTTGGCGCCTCCGACCAGGCAACCCTCGGGCCAGGTGATCGTCCGCGCGGGGGCGTTGGTTGCAGTGGCATGCCTGGCGAATCCCTACTTCGAAGAGGGGGCGAAGTTCCCATTGACGTTGTATCGCAAATTCTCGGTTGATTATGATTTTTACTCGGTGAACATCGGCGAGTTCCGCCCGCCGATCGCATTCCTCAAAGAATCTTTTCGCAGACAGAAATACTGGGAAGGTGCGACGAATGTCTATCTATTGTCCGAAGCGACGGTGTGGTGCGTCACGGCGGCGAGTTTCGCGTGGCTGGCGTGGCGCAGGCGGCGCTGGAGCGTGATGCGCGTCCTGCTGTTCGCCGGGTTTTCGCACCTGGCGTGGAAGGCCACTCGGAATACGAACATCTTTGCCATCGTATCTGTAGTAATCGCCTGCGAGAATCTCGCCGAGGCGCTTTCCCTGAGCGCGGCCGACTTACGGAAATCGCCGCCGATCCGGCGATACGGATTTTCGCCGGCATGGGTCGTCGGGACCGTGCTGTGCGGCTTGATCCTGGCTGTGGTGACAGGCGCGTGGGCAAACATCGCAGAGAAAGACAAGGTGTTCGCGCTGGGCGAGCGGCCCCATTGGTTCATTCATGATGCCGCGAAATTCGCCGGGCAGCCTGGCTTCCCGAAGCTGGCGTTTGTCGCCAACAACGGGCAGGCGGCGGTCTATACGTATCACAACAGTCCCGAGCGGCGAGTTTTTATGGATGCGCGGCTGGAGGTCTGTACGAAGGAGACCTTCGCAATCTACAACAAGATCCTGGATGCCATGGCGGCGGGAAACCTCGTCTGGCAGCAGGAATTGTTCCGGCGCAGCGGAGGGGAGCTGCCGGTCATCATCCTCGACAGCCGGGGATCGCGATTTCAGATCAACGCGCTCGTGCAGACGCCGGGCTGGCGACTGGTCTTCGCCGATCGGGCCGGAGCCGTGTTCCTCACGACCGAGCAGGCCGACAAGCTTGAGCTTCCCGCCGTCTCTCCAGAATCCCTGATGTATCCAGATGGCAGGAGTGCCACGCGTTGACGTCATCATCGTCCAGATTCATTCTCGCTCTCGACCAGGGAACGACCTCCAGCCGGGCGATCGTGTTCGACCACGCCGGGCTCTCAGTCGGGTCAGCCCAGCAGGAGTTCGAGCAGATCTACCCCTCGCCGGGAAACGTCGAGCACGACCCCGAGGCGATCTGGTCTTCGCAATGGAGCTGCGCACAGCGGGCGCTGGCGGAGGCCCAGGTCTCGCCCAGCCAGATCGCGGCGATGGGGGTCACCAATCAACGCGAGACGACGATTCTGTGGGACCGCGCTACGGGACGGCCGGTCGCGAATGCCATCGTCTGGCAGAGCCGCATCACCACCGACCTCTGCCAGCGGATGAAACAAGAAGGCGCCGAGCCGCTGATCCGTGAAAAAACGGGGCTGGTGCTCGATCCCTATTTTTCGGGGACCAAAATCCGCCACCTGCTCGATTCGATTGCCGGTTTGCGGTCGCGCGCCGAGCGCGGGGAGATTCTGTTCGGCACCGTCGATTCATTCCTGATGTGGCGGCTGTCGGGGGGCAAGATCCACGCAACCGACGTTACCAACGCCAGCCGCACGTTGCTGTTCAATATCCGCACGCTCGAATGGGACGACGAGTTGCTGCGACTGTTCGACGTGCCGCGCGCCATCCTGCCCGAAGTGCGGCCATCGAGTTGCCTGTTCGGGGAAACTTCGCCCGAGTTGTTCGGAACGAGAGTGCCAATCGCGGGGGCTGCCGGAGACCAGCAGGCCGCGACGTTCGGCCAGGCCTGCTTCGAACCGGGGAGCGCGAAGAACACCTATGGGACCGGCTGCTTCCTGCTGCTCAACCTGGGAGACCAGCCGATCGTCTCGCAAAACGGACTGTTGACGACTCTCGGTTGCACGCGCAGCGAGAAACCGACGTATTGCCTGGAAGGCGCGGTGTTCATTGCCGGGGCGGTCGTGCAGTGGTTGCGCGACGGGCTGGGCCTGATCGGCACGTCGGCCGAGGTGGAGACGCTGGCGACCGCGGTCCCCGACTCGGCGGGCGTCTATTTCGTTCCTGCCTTCGTCGGGTTGGGAGCGCCCTACTGGGACCCGCACGCACGAGGCCTGATCGTGGGCATCACGCGGGGGACGAATCGCTCGCACATCGCGCGGGCGGCCCTCGAATCGATCGCCTTCCAGACGCGCGACGTTCTCGATGCGATGCAGCGCGATTCGCGCATCGCGCTCGATCACTTGAAGGTGGATGGAGGCGCCTCGCGTAATGATCTGTTGATGCAATTTCAGGCCGATCTGCTGGGCGTGGCGGTCCGCCGCCCGAAAGTTGCGGAAACCACCGCTCTTGGCGCCGCCTATCTGGCCGGGCTGGCAGTCGGGTACTGGCAGGACGAATCCGACATCACCCGCAACTGGGTGCTCGACCACGAGTTCGTCCCGGCGCTGGCGCGCAGTGAGAGCGATGCGCGATATGCCGACTGGAACAATGCAGTCCAGCGCGCGCAGCACTGGGACGCAACGAGCAGCAAAACCGTTTAGCAGCCTGTTGAAAAAGGGGACTGTCCCTTTCCAAAGAGCAAATTCTCCGCAACAAACCGATACTGCCGACAGGGACTGTCTCTTTTTCAACGGGCGGTTAGCGCCGAGTCGCAGCCGAGTGCCCGTCAACCTGCACGCTCGATCGCACACCATGTACCGCGCAAATGCGCCGCCGCGCGAAACAATAATCTCGCGCGATTCAACTTGCAGAATCGCCGCGCCGTAAGATACTTTCAGTGTCCATGGCAAACGATTCCGTAGCGCGCGAAAAAGTACGGCAGTTCCCGACGACGCCCGGCGTGTACCTGATGAAAGACGGCCGCGGGCGGGTGCTGTACGTGGGCAAGGCGGTCAACCTGCGCAGTCGCGCGTCGAGCTACTTTACGAAAGCGGCCGCCCTCGACCGCCGCACCGCCGACCTGATCCGCGAAATCGAAGACATCGACTTCATTCCGACCGACAGCGAAGTCGACGCGCTGCTGATGGAAGCGCGCCTCGTCAAAGACATCCAGCCCCCCTTCAACCAGGAGCTCAAGGACGACAAGACGTTCCCGTACCTCGAGCTCACGATCCGCGAGGATTTTCCGCGGGTCGAGTTCACGCGCAAGCCAAACAGCCGCGGCACGAAGCTGTACGGCCCGTTCACGAGCGCCAAAAAATTGCGGGGGGCGATCGCCGCATTGCAGAAGATTTTCCGCTTTCGCACCTGCTCGCTCGACATTGATGAAAACGACGAACGGTGGCGGTGGTTCCGACCGTGCCTTTTGGCCAGCATCAATCAATGCACCGCGCCGTGCAACCTCAGGATCAGCAAGGAGGACTACCGCCGCGACATCGACCGGTTGAAATTGTTCCTGGACGGCAAAAAAGACAAATTGCTCGAAGAGCTGCGCGACGAGATGCGCGATGCGTCGCGCGACCTGAAGTTCGAAAAAGCGGGCCGCATTCGCGACCAGTTGAAACTGCTCGAAAACCTGTCGCTGCGCGGGAACCTCGACGAGCACGTGCAGCCCGAAGTGTTCTTCGTCGATCCGCGAAAGGGGCTGGCGGGACTTCAGAAGATCTTCAAGCTGCCGGCGCCGCCGCGGCGAATCGAGGGGGTTGACATCGCCCACCTGGGAGGCGACGAGACGGTCGCCAGCCTGGTGCAATTCATCGACGGGCTCCCTTTCAAGCACGGGTACAAACGGTTCAAGATTCGCAGCGTGGAGGGGATCGACGATTTTGCCTCGATTCGCGAAGTGGTCAGCCGGCGGATGTCGCGGCTCGCCCGCGAAGGGGAAGCGTTTCCCGATATCCTGCTGATCGACGGAGGAATCGGTCAGCTCAACGCGGCCCTCGAGGCGATGCGCGCCGTCGGTGTTTCGCCCCCTCTCACGATTTCGCTGGCCAAGCAGGAAGAAGAGATTTATGTGCCGGGCGAGCCCGAGCCGCGGCGTCTGAGCCGGCATTCGTATGCCTTGCGGCTGTTGCAGTACATTCGGGACGAGGCGCATCGGTTCGCCCAGCATTATCACCATTTGTTGCGGCGCAAGGCGACGTTGGAGGAATGAGAAATCAGAGATCACGGGACTCGGCTGCGCCTCCCGCTAAACGGTTTTTTTGATTCGTTTTCACGTGCTTTGTGTAGCGGACTTGTTAGACTGGAAAGAGTTCGACTCTCTGCGGGTGACATGTCTCGAGAAGGTTTTTCATGCCGGTTAAAGTTCGGTGTCCGACGTGCCAAAAGGTGCTGAACGCGCCCGAAACGGCCCGAGGCAAAGCGGTCAAATGTCCGGGTTGTGAAACGAAGGTCAAGGTTCCTGCCGGCGATGCGGCCGGTGGGGACGAGTCACCCGTCCCGGCCCGTGCGCGAGCCGCCAAAGCGCCCGCCAAGAAAAAAGTTGAAGCCGACAGCAGCGATTTTCTGGCCGCGCTGGATCTCGACAAGGTCGTCGACAGCAGCGAGGCGATGTGTCCGAAATGCGGTGCGCCGCTTCCGGAAGATGCCACGGAATGCCCGAAATGCGGCACCGACCCTGAGACCGGACAGCTCACGGCCAGCGCGAAAAAGCGGAAAAATATGAAAGGGCCTGATCCGGCCCTCTTCTATAGAGCGGCCTGGGTCGATTCGTGGGCCTTCGTGAAGGAAAACTTCACTGTCGGACTGCGAACGTTTCTGTACACAATTCTCGCCAACCTGGCCGGTGCGGGCTGCGTCTTCATGGCTGGTTGGGTCGAAACAGCCCCGCCGAAAGTCTTCTTTCTTTCGCTGACCCTGCTGACATTTCTCATCATCCCGGGGTGGCGATGGTGCGTCGTCATTGAAACCGTCCGCGTCAGTGCCGCGCGAAAAAGCAATATCACGCGCCTGAATTTCGACATCTTCCAGAATATGGCGCTAGGCCTGAAGACGATCATCTGGTCGATCGTGTTCTGGCTCTGGTTTCCCTTCGCGCTGTTCATGTTTCCCTTGGCGATGGTTCACATGGCGATGCCCGTGACGAAGAGGGCCTGGCTCAATTTCCTGATGGTGCCGACCTTCTTCCGCAATCTCGCTCCGTCGCTCTATTTCTGGGTGATCGTCGTCGCCACCCAGATTCCTCTGCTCGCCATCTTGGGTCTCTCGAACTTCATGTTTTCCGCCAAAATTCAGGAGATGGTTCGCACGCAAGGCAAACCGTCGTTCCCCATGTCGGAGGCCTGGGTCGCGCTCGGCGTCATCCTCACTGCGGAGTTTACCTACCTGTTCGTCAACAGTTTCCTGCTGCTCTTTTATGCCCGCGTCATCGGACTTTTGGCCTTCTACTTCCAGAATTCGCTCGACCTGGTCACGTTCATTGCCGAGAAGGAATACAAGCGAAAAAACATCAAGGTCGACCGGTGGGGGATTCCGATCAAGACGACCGAGCAGAAAGTGAAGGAGGCCGTCTTCCTCGTCGTCGTGCTGGGCGTCGTTTCCGCGGCCGGGTATTGGATCTACGTGTCGCAGTTCAAGGGGAAGTCGTGAGACTCGCCGCTGCGAGCCGCTGGAGTTTATCCCCGCGATTTCAGGGTGAAGCGCCCCCTGCGGGTGACCGGAAGCACATCGCCAAAAGACGCTTGGCTTGGGTCGGGGATTCCCTTATAATCAACTCCTGACCGCTCAACCTTCCTGCTCTCTTCCGCGGGGGACGCGAGTGGACACCACACAGTGGGCAGCTCCCGGCAACCGGCGATGACTATTGGCACATGCCCGTGGGATTCTCCGGGGGAGCCTAAAACAGAGGTGTTCACAGCGGCGGCATTCCGTGCCCCTTTCTGCGGCGCATTCTGTTTGCCCCTGTGCGTGGTCCGATAGTCGGCTCGGTCCCGTATCGCACACGAGGTGAATCATGTCCAAGAAAGACTTGTTCGACGACTCGACGATGACGTTCGGCGAGCACCTGGAAGTGCTTCGCGTCCACCTGTGGAAGGCCATCGTGGGCCTCGTGATCGGCACGATCATCGCATTCACCTTTTCCAGGAATATTATCGTCGCGATCCAGGTGCCGGTGATCGAAGCACTGGATAAACACTTTGGCAATCCGGGAACGGGGGCCGTCGAAAAAGGACCGTGGGAATCCTTTCAGGATTGGATGGCGTCGTTCAAGAAATCGAAAGACGAAGTCAAGGCCGAGCAGGCTGCGGCCGCTGAAAAGGCGGCTGATCCGCGAATGGTCATCGAAATCGACGCTCGCGACATCGCCGGCAAGCTGCACGACGTGGACCCGCAGACCTACCCGGTTCCACCCGAAAAAGCGGAACCGGCCATCGTCAGAATTTCATTGGCCCATTCGCCATTCGCCGATCTGCTGACTGTCATGCAAAAACAAACGCTCCATCCGCGAACGGACGGTGTTGACGAGGCGTTCATGATTTACCTCAAGGTCTCGCTCATTGTCGGAGTCATCATCTCCAGCCCGTGGATCTTTTATCAGATCTGGCTGTTCGTCGGCGCCGGGTTGTATTCACACGAGCGGAAATACGTCTATACGTATCTCCCATTAAGCATTGTTCTATTTTTGGGGGGGGCGGCGTTCTGCTTCTTCGGTGTGATTCCATTCGTGCTCAAGTTTTTGTTCGAGTTCAACGAATGGCTGCAATTGCGCCCCGAGATCAAGATTTCCACCTGGATCACGTTCGCTCTCGTGGTGTCGCTGATGTTCGGAGTCAGCTTCCAGTTGCCCCTCGTCATGCTGTTCCTCGAACGGATCTCACTGGTCAGCGCCAAACTCTATCGAGAAAAGCGCCGACATGCGATCTTAATCATCGCTTTCCTGTCCATGGTGCTGACCCCCTCCGATCCGGTGAGCATGATGATGATGATGATCCCGCTCTGTATCCTGTACGAACTGGGAATCATCCTCTGCGCCCGCAAAGTCGGCACTCAGGGCAGCCCATTTGAGGCGATGTCGGCGTGATGATTCGTCGCGGACAACACGGAAATCCCGTCGCGATGTCGCCCCAACGGGGCTCGACGGAATTGTGGCGGTCGATACCTGGGGCTCGGCGCCCTGGGCTATCGAATTGCGCCCCGTGGGACTGTTACAATGGCGCCCGTGAATTCAAATCCGGCCTTAGAAAAGCACCGCTGGTTTTGTAACCGCTGGATCATCGAGATAGAATCTCCTGCATGCCCACTTTCGACCGACCTTCGCCTCATCCCCGCGCACCGCGCCCGGAAGTGCCCGGCGTGCTTCAGGAGCTGCGCCGGCGGATCAGGCGGTACGTGGTGCTGGAAGGTTCTGCCCTCGTGCTGGCCGTCATCGGGGCCGCCTTCTGGCTGTCGCTGGCGATCGACTATTGGATCGAGCCGGCGGCCGGCGCGCGGCAGGCGTTGCTCTTGCTGGCAGGGGCGGCCGTCACGGCAGCCGTCGTCTGGTATCTGGCGCTGCGCCTGGTGCGCGAGCTTCGCACACGGGCCCTGGCGCTGGTTCTCGAGCGTCGGTTTCCCCAGCTCAACGATCGATTGATCACCGCGGTGGAACTGGCCGAAAGCGGCGGTCCCCCCTCGGGATTGACGGCCGCCATGCTGGCCCGTGCCGCCGATGAAGCGGCCGATTTGGCGCGAAAACTCGAGCTGCGGGAGGTCTTCAATCTGCGTCCTCTGGCGCGGGCCATCAGCCTGGCCGTGGCGCTCATTGTTTCGGTCGTCGGATTTCGCCTGGCACAGGCCGAGGTCTTTACGACGTGGTTCCATCGCAACTTGCTGCTGTCGAATGAACTGTACCGCCGCGACACCGATTTGCGCGTGGTCGTGCTCGCCGATCCGGGAGAACGCGTCGTCGAATTCCAAGGAGGCGTCTACAAGCATCCACGAGGAGGAGACCTTACGATTCTGGCGGAAGTTCCCGAAGGGCGCAAAATCCCCGAAATGGTGCAGTACAGCTTTCGCAACGTCGCAGCGCGCGGCGGAGGGGGCGATTACATGACCAAAATCGGCCAGCGACACTTCCGCCTCAAGCTGGCCGGTTTATACCAGAGCATCGACTTGTCGTTGCGTGCCGGGGACTATTCCACGCGAACGCCCTTCCGCATTCAGGTGGTCGAGGCGCCGCAGATCGAGCGGTTGACCCTCTTATGCCGGTATCCCGAGTATACGGGGCTCAACAATTTCGATGAAACGGCGGAGCCGGGAGCCCGCCAGGCGGTCCCCGTGCTGGGAGCGCAGGTTTCGCTGCCGGGCGGGACCGATTTTCTGCTCGCCGCCAAATCCAACAAGCCGCTGCGCAAGGTGCGAATTCAGACCGATCGCTTCGAGATCGCTTTCGAGCGCGGCGCGACCTCGGGCGTCTTAACGACGCCCGCCGCAGTCGGAGAAGCCGCGCGCGACCTGCCGTTTACTGCCACTCAGCCGTTGCTGTCTGACGACGGCGGTACATTCGCGCTGCCCGTCGTACTCGCGACGTCCGCATACTCGGAGTTCGTGCTCGACGGAAAAGTCCACGTCCCGCTGCGCCTCGAACCCGACGCCGTCCTGAGGATGACGCTGCACGATGACG
>DASYAR010000304.1:0-4614 GCA_036501235.1 Planctomycetaceae bacterium | reverse complement strand
AATGCCAGCAACCCGGGCGTTTCGAGCAGCCCAGTCCCCAGCGCGTTGGCGACGGCGACGTTGCCGGCGCGCACCACCTGCACCAGCCCCGGGACCCCCAGGAACGAATCAGGACGCAACTCCAACGGGTCGCAGAAATCGTCATCGAGCCGTCGGAAGATGACATCCACCGGTTGCAGTCCCCCCAGAACCTTGAGGAACACACGATTGTCGCGAATCGTGAGGTCGCCCCCTTCGACGAGCGTATAGCCGAGATAGCGGGCGAGGTACGCGTGCTCGAAATAGGTTTCGTTGTAAGGTCCTGGGGTGAGGAGCACGATCCGTGGATTGTCGCGATTATGTGGCGCGATCTCGCGCAAGGTTTCGCGCAGCGTGCGAAAGAAAGGGGCCAGTCGCTGCACGCGGCAATCGCGAAACGCCTCCGGCAGCATCCGTGAGAGGACGAGCCGGTTTTCGAGGGCATAACCCGCGCCCGACGGGGATTGGGTGCGGTCCCCCAGAACGCGAAAGACGCCGTCGGCGCCGCGGCCGATATTGGCGGCATACAAGTGCAGATATCGGCCGTGCGGCGCTTCGAGATTGTGACACGACCGCAGAAAGGCCGGGTTGGCGAAGATCAGCTCGCGCGGAATCAACCCGCCGGCAAGCGATTTCTGCGGTCCGTAAAAGTCGCGCATCAGCGTTTCGAGCAGCCGGCCGCGCTGGATCAATCCGCGCTCGAGCGTCCGGGCTTCCTCGGGGGATATCAGGAATGGAATCGGATCGAGCTGCCAGGGACGATTGAGTCCCCGCGGGTCGCCGTACACATTGTACGTGACGCCGTTTTCACGGATCAGGTTTTGCGCTTCGGCCCAGCGGCGCGCCAGCTCATCGCGCCCCAGCGCATCGAGCGAATGCAGCAGCCCGCTCCAGAACGGACGGACATTGTTCGAAATATCGAGCAATTCGTCGGGGGTGGGGCCAACGGGCGCGTAGTCGAGCCAGCCTCCCTCCGGCGCATTTGTCATAGATTTCGACGTTTGAGCAATAATAGCTGTTTAGCGCCGTGGCGCAGCCGAGCGCTCCATGGGATGCGGCACTCGGCTGCGCCTCGGCGCTAAACGACTGATCAAGTCTGCCGCAGCGCCGCATTCGTTCAACTCACGGTGCTGGGCAACGCCTCAATTGTACATGACTCGTCGGAAGTTGACGACTGAATGCCTGGGGCGCAGAGAACGGTCTGCTGCGATCCGCGAACGACCGGCGGCACAACCGTTGCAATCGGTTGACGTCGGCCGGCAATTTCCGCGTGCCGCAAATCGAGCGTCAGCGGGAACTCGCGCGTCGTCGCAGCGGGTGGCGCCGCCCAGGTTCCCTGGGTATGCCCGAAGGCGAAGAACCTCGAATGCCGTCTGGTTTCGGCCTCGGCCGCATTGACTGGAAACGTCTCGTAAGACCTGCCGCCGGGATGCGAGACGTGATATTGGCAGCCACCGGCCGAGCGGCTCGTCCACGTGTCGTACAGATCGATCACCAGCGGCGCGTGCACGCCGATCGTGGGATGCAGGCAGCTCGGAGGCTGCCAGGCGCGATACCGCACACCGGCGACGAATTCGCCGTTCGTGCCTGTCGGATGCAACGGGACGCGGTGCCCGTTGCAGGTGACGACGTGACGCGTTTCGGTGAGTCCGCGCACCTTGACCTGCAATCGTTCGAGCGATGAATCGACATATCGTGCGGTACCGCCGGGGCCGGGTTCTTCACCGAGCACGTGCCACGGTTCGATGGCCTGTCGCAATTCGAGGTGCACTCCGCGTTGCACGAAGTCCCCGAGGACGGGATACCGAAATTCGAGGTGCGGAGCGAACCACGCCTTCTCGAGAGGAAATCCGGCTTGCTGCATCTCGAACAGCAGATCGTCCAGGTCCTGCTCCACGAAATGCGGCAGCAGAAATCGATCGTGCAGCTCTGTTCCCCAGCGAACGAGCTGGTGCTGGTACGGAACGTCCCAGAAGCGAGCGATCAACGCCCGCAGCAGAAGTTGCTGCACCAGGCTCATTCGCGCGTGAGGCGGCATTTCGAAGGCCCGCAGCTCGACCAGTCCGCGGCGGCCTTCGCTGCTCTCGGGGGCGTACAATTTGTCGATGCAGAACTCGGCCCGATGCGTATTGCCTGTGACGTCTACCAACAAATGCCGGAAGGCGCGATCGACCAGCCACGGTGCACAACCGCCGCGATCTGGGATCTGTGCGAACGCGATTTCGAGCTCGTACAAAGCGTCGTTGCGCGCTTCGTCGAGACGCGGCGCCTGGCTCGTGGGTCCCATGAACAATGACGAAAACAAGTACGACAGCGACGGATGATTATGCCAGCACGACAGCAGGCTGCGCAGCAAGTCGGGGCGGCGTAAAATGGGACTATCCGCGGCGGTCGGACCGCCGATCACGACATGGTTCCCGCCTCCGGTGCCGCAATGCCGGCCGTCGAGCATGAATTTTTCGGTCGACAGCCGAGTTTGACGCGCTTCCTCATACAGTGTCGTCGTGATGTCGGACAGCTCGCGCCAGGTTTGCGACGGCTGCGTATTCACTTCGATCACGCCAGGGTCGGGAGTGATCTGGAAGCTGGCGAGACGATGGTCGGAGGGGGGCTTGTAACCCTCGATGATCACGGGAAGCTGCAACTCGGCCGACGTGGCTTCGATGGCAGTGATCAGATCGAGATAATCCTCAAGCGCGCTGGCGGGAGGCACGAAGACGTGCAACCGGCCGCCGCGCGGCTCGACGCACAGCGCCGTTCGCACGAGATTTGCCTGGGCCGATGGGTGGCCGTTGGCACCCGCAGCACCGGCTGCACCGTTAGCAGAATAAGCCGCTCGGGGCCGCATCGACTGCACGGCCAAGCGCCGCTGCTGCCTGTCGCGCGCCTCGCGCGACGGCAGTGCCGACCGCGGGGCAAACGGGTCCGCCCCGATGACTTGATCGCGGGCTGCCTCTGGTTCCCAGGGCAGCGTATCGAGCGGAAGCCGGTATCCCATCGGCGAATCTCCAGGGAACAGGAACAGGTGTTCCTGCCGCCGAAACCACGGGCCGCTTTCCCACATCATGCGCCCATTGTCCCAGCGCCTGCGGATCGGCAGCACGTATCCGACGATATGGCTCAGTCCCTGTTCGAGGATTTTTGCCAGACGGCGGCGTTCCTCGCCGTCGTCCAGCCGGCACTCGAGCGGATCGACGTTCGTCGGCAACCGACGTTCGCTCGACAGGTGATACCAGACGTCTTCGTAGCCAGGGATGCAGCGTTTGGCCTCCACACCCAGCTTTTCCGCCAGGGTTTCGATGAACAGCCGCGCGTCATCTGCCGTGTGGCCGTAATCGATATCAAGCTCCGCCAGCAGGCTCTGGTCGTCCCAGAGAGGGACTCCGTCGCGTCGCCAGTAGCAACCGAACGCCCACCGCGGCAACGATTCGCCGGGATACCATTTCCCTTGACCCATATGCAACAGGGCCCCGGCAGAGAACTTCGCCTGCAAGCGCTTGAGCAGTTCACCGGCCTGTCGGTACTTGGCTTCACCCAGGGCTGCGGTGTTCCACTCGGGCGCGTCGCGGTCGTCGATCGAGACGAACGTCGGTTCGCCGCCCATCGTCAGCCGCACGTCTTGATCGCGAAGCCGTGCGTCGACTTTTTCGCCCAGCCTGTCGATGGCCCGCCACTGATCTTCGGTGTAGGGCTTGGTGACGCGCGGCGCTTCGAGGACGCGTGCGACCGACATGCTGAAACCAAAATCTTCGTGGACGGCGTCCGCTTTGCCCTTCGTGGCGTCGGGAGTGAACAAGAACGTCCCGGTGATCGCGGCCGCCGTGATCGGTTCTGCCGCACACGCCAGCGGAATGTGCCCTTCCCCGGCCATCAATCCCGACGTCGGGTCGAGCCCGACCCAGCCTGCGCCGGGCAGATACACCTCGGCCCAGGCGTGCAGGTCGGTGAAGTCCTGGGCTGGGCCGGAGGGACCGTCGAGTGCTGCCACGTCGGCCACAAGCTGAACCAGATAGCCCGATACGAACCGCGCCGCCAAGCCGAGCTGCCGGAGTAATTGCACCAAAAGCCAGGCCGTATCACGACAAGATCCGCTGCCGTTCGACAGCGTTTCTTCGCAGGTTTGCACTCCCGGTTCCATGCGAATCAGATAGCTGATCCGCTGCTGCAAGTCCCGATTGATGTCGACGATATAGTCGATCGTGCGCGTCGCCGGACGGCGGTGCTCGGCGACGAGTCTCGTAAGCAACGGTCCTGCGGGAGGCGTTTCGAGATAGGGACTCAATTCGCGCAACAGCGTCGGGTCGTAAACGAACGGACATTTTTCTGCCGTGGGTTCGACGAAGAAATCGAAGGGATTGATTGCCGTCAATTCTGCGACCAGATCGACTTCGACGCTGAACTCCTGCGCCAGTTCAGGAAACACCAGCCGGGCGAGATAATTGCTGTACGGGTCCTGCTGCCAGTTCAGGAAATGCTCGTCGGGAGTGACCTTCAGCGAGTAGCTGAGAATGGGCGTCCGGCAATGCGGGGCGGGACGAAGCCGCACGACATGCGGCTGTAAGCTGACAAGCCGGTCGTAGTGGTAAGACGTCTTAT
>DASYAR010000303.1:0-32262 GCA_036501235.1 Planctomycetaceae bacterium | reverse complement strand
TCCACAAGTGCGACCCGAGTATTTCGTCAAACTTGAAGAGCACATCTACATTCACGAGCTGCCGGCCGATGAAAGGCGCATGGTTGGTCGAGCCGACGTATCGATCGGTGTTACCAAGTCGGTCCCGGAGAGCTCGGCCGTCACCGCCGTCATGGCCGCTCCCGCGTACAGCCGTATTCCTGCTGCGATCGATATCGAGCGGGATTCGTATCTTGAGGTTCGCGACCGTCGAACTCGCGAACTGGTTACCGTCATTGAGCTTCTCAGCCCCACCAACAAGAAATCCGGATCCGACCGCGAGCAATACCTGGGAAAGCGCCGACAGATTTTTTCCAGCCCGGTGCATCTCGTCGAAATCGACCTATTGCGCGGCGGCATCCAAATGCCGCTCGAGGACTTTCCAGGATGCGACTATTACGCTTTGGTCAGTCGCACTGAGGAACGCCCTCGCGTGGGCGTGTGGCCTATCGGAATTCGTGATTCCTTGCCTGTGATTCCCATCCCTTTACGCGAGCCAGACGAGTATGCCCAATTAGACCTGAAGGCGATCATCGACAGAGTCTATGACACGGCTGGTTATGAAGACTATATCTACGGTGGATCACCGCAGCCGCCGTTGCGCACCGAAGACATTCGCTGGTCCGAACAATTCGTCCCGAAAACAGCGCCCAAGTAGATCGCCGTCTGCCGGGCGAGATCTCGCAACTGGCTCCCCAAAACGCTCATCAAACGCCGAGACGGCGGCATCGGTTGCTATTTTTCCGCGCCAGGTGTGAGATTCAAACACCGCGGCGAAGATCTTGCCGACGATGAATGAGCGGTTACAGTTCGCCATTAGTCCTGCCGTCTCCATGCGCGGCCAAATTCCTTTCTTCGCTGATTCCCACGCGGAGCGTGGGAACGAGGTTGACGTTGGCGGTCGGGTGCGCCTCGCGGCTAAACTCGGTTCGAGGCGGGATAGTGGTACACATTGAACTCGACGGCATGTCTGGGATGGCGACGTAAATGTGGCTAATCACCCACCCAAAGTTGTTCGTACCAGAACATCCACCGGCCAATTAGTTCGGAGTGCGTCTGCAAATAGGCGAGCGGAGCATAGAACGAATGCAGCATCGCTGAGACCTTGACGGAAATCCAGCCGTGGGCGCTAATCCAGGAGACCGGTCCCACACTGACCGGATAAGACAGCACCACGAGCAGCATCGCCGCCGTCCACTTCGCCCACCGCTCCCTCCGGTTTACGACCCGCACCGTCAGCCAGACGCAGAGCGCGGCGAAGGCGGCTCCGAAGACAGACAGGGCTACGTCCATACCCCGATTCTATCCGGGGTGGAGCGCGGGCGGGAAGGGGAACCGGAAAAACCAGAAATCGCATAAAATGTCAGGAAAATCAGTAAATATCTGTTGATTTGTATTCCGTGTCGGAATAAAATAGCACTTTTTGAAGGGATACCTTGCCGATACATTCCAGGATGGTATAATAAACATGTGGAACTTGAACCCGCTCTCGGATGTGCCAAAGAGGCTTGACCGCTTCAAGAAAAAATGGGCGCACGAGATGACGAATGTGTTCGATAATCTGGACACTGTCGTCGAGGCGCTAAATGCCGGCACGAAGGCCGAGCAACTGAAGCAGCTAGGCTTCGTCCATTCCGAGCCGTTCGGGGTGCTCGCTATCGACCAAAGGGGTCCGGGAAAAGGTTCGAAGTTAAAGCAATTCCGACTGTATGTTTTCCCCGAAGAAGATGCCGAACAACTGCATCTAATAACGCTTGGAGATAAAGATTCACAACAGGACGACATCAAGCAGGCAAAGAGTTTTGCGCAAGGATTGTTGCAAAAGAAAATCACGGACGCGAGAAGGAGAATCAAGGATGATTCAGCGCAACCGAACGCCGCGAAATAAAGGGGAAACGGCGATGGCTGAGCCAAAAGTTGAAGCGAAAACGGAGAATAAATTCAGCAGCGTCACGGAAATGATTGGCGCAATATCTAGTGACGACCATGTTGCCGATTCTGTAAGAAAACGAATCGCGCAGCGCCAGGTTGTGAAAGCGCTTTTCGCGATGCGGGCCGCAAAAGGCATCCCGCAATCTAGCGTTGCGGATGCGCTGGGATGCACGCAGAGCCGCTTTTCAAAGATCGAGAACGGACTCGATGGGGATCTGAGCATTAGCGAACTTGAGGCATACGCGCGGGCTCTGGATCAGGACGTATGTCTGGTTTTCCGTGATAGAAATTCGACAGCCGTTGACCGGGTGAAAATGCACGCTTTTCAGATCAAAAAAGAGCTGGAACGCATGGCTGAGGTCGCCCATAAAGATGAGTCCATTGCCGAAGCCGTCGCTGGATTCTTCGGTGAGGCATTCTTCAATTTGGTCAAATTGGTTCAGCGCGCTTCGAATAAACTCCCAAAGCGATCAAACGACGAGCCATATATTCATATCGGCGTTGCGGAACTTCTGTGCGACGAGCATCACCTTGATGCGCCAAAGCCGAGGGAGTTATCGCGACGTGTGCCGAAGCCTGTCGCCTCCGTTCATGCTAATGCGTGAACGGAGAACGGCCCGCGCCATGGCGGCGCATCAGACTTATACCCTGACGGAGGGGACCGGCGTGCGCGCCGGCTTGGGTTCGATTCCCCCATTCTCCGCTCGCTCTATCGAGCGTCACGCTTGGCGGCTTTATCAAGCCGGTCACGAATCCAAGCGGCAAGAGACATTCCGCATTGATCGGCCGCAGAGCGCCATGCCGTCTTATCGGCGCTCGTGAGCCGCAACTGGAACACCTCTTCCGCCCGTTCGTCCGCCGGTTTCGGTGGTCGTCCGCGCTTGGCTTTCATGCCCGAATTGTAATTACAAAAAATCTTTTGTCAACGACCGATTCTGCGTTGACTTCTGATTAAATGTAATTACAATAAAGCCAGTGAAAGAGAAAACCCCGGTGATTGTTGAAGCAATCGCCGGGGCGAACAAGAAACCGGCTGTCGCCAGAATCCTGCCTACAATCACGATTCTACCGCGACGGCCCCAACAAGGGGAAGTCGAACATGGCAAACGTACTCAGCGTCGACGATCAAATCAGCGTCATCCATCACCTCGTTGAAGGCGTCTCGTTGCGGTCGATCAGCCGCATGACCGGGATTCACCGGACGACGATCCTGAAGATTCTGGTCAAGTTCGGGGAAGGCTGCCGGGAATTCCTCGATCAGCAGATGCGCGGGCTGGAATTGCATCACCTGGAATGCGACGAACAATGGACGTTCGTCCAAAAGAAGCAGGGGAAGCTCCACGCGGAGGAAAAGGACAATCCGAAGATCGGCGACCAGTACCTCTGGATCGCGATCGACATGCACACGAAGCTGATTCCGACGTTCGCAGTCGGAAAACGGTCTGCGGACAATGCCCGGCGGTTCATGGTCGACTTGGCGAACCGTCTGGCGCTCCCCACGCCCACGGACACGGGGGAACGGTTCGGCATCATCCCGCAGATCAGCACGGACGCATTTGCGGCCTATCCCGAAGCCGTTGACCTCGCGTTCGGCAGCTACTGCCGGTACGGCCAGATCATCAAGGATTACAGAAACGCCGATCAGCCGGGCCGGTACGCTGCCCCAGAAATGGTCGGGACGGAACGCCGCGAGATATTCGGACACGTCCCGCTGGAAACGATATGCACGTCGCACGTCGAGCGCCTGAACCTGACCACGCGGACGCTGCTGAAGCGGTTCACGCGGCTTTCGCTGTGCTTCTCCAAAAAGCTCGAAAACCTTGTCGCGGCGGTCGCGGTGTATGTGGCCTATTACAATTTCTGCTGGCAGCATAAGACGCTGAAGGGGCGCACGCCGGCGATGGTGGCAGGCGTGACGAATCGCCCGTGGGACATCGCGGAGTTGTTCGACAAGGTCATGGCGAAGGCGGAATAGGGATTGCAAATCCGAGAAGAGGTGGGAAAATCAAAAAGCCCCGGTTGCCGCCGGGGCTTATTTCGATTCTCGGTCCGAGAGAATCTGCGTTCGTATTGCGCGCATGATACGCCTCTCGGCTCGTTTCTGCAAGATCGGGAGGGGTCGTGCGCCGATTGGTCGAGTGGATACGCAACCAGATGGTTCGTAAAGCTGGGCGGTCCGTCGCCTGGATTGCTACAGCATATTTCTTGCTCGGCCTCTTGAAGGATGTATGCGAAACAATCACTGGAGACACGCAGGACACTTTCGCAAAGACGGCGGTTTCAATGGTTGAACTCTGGCACTCAATTCCTGTTATTGGAACTGGGATCGGCGCATTGATTTCCCAATGGGGATCGGCCGGTGTCGCGTTTTTTTTGATATTGCTGCTCTGGCTGACGCGCGAGAAGCCTATTCGTCAGATAGCCCATACAGAACAACAGCGAACGCTCTCCGACGCGATCAAGATTCTTCTTCCGCCTCCCCAAAAGCTCGACACCTTGAAAGGGCCGGAGATAATTGCGAATCGAAAAGAGACCGCAAGACAACTGCGGGAGCTGGCTGACAAGCTATGGAAAGGGATTGACGTTTTAAAGAACAAAAGGAAGGCCGTCAAAGCGATTTTTCTGGAAGTTAACCGCGATGTTGAGAAGCTGTGCAGCGAACGCTCAGTGAATGGCTGGCGGTCAATCGACAATTCGGATGGAACAATCGACACCGTGCTCCCGGATAAAATTGATCTGTGGATTCGCCATCATCGTGATTGGCTGCTGAAAGAAGCGGAGAGGTGCGAGTGGCAGGCGGGTCGAATGGAGGAAACCGGGTGCCTGCATTGATTGCCGGCCCTCCCTCCCGCCTCCCTCCGGGGTATGATCGGTGGCATGGACGAACCGAGCTTCCCGATTTCGCGCGAACAACGTGCACTCCGCGGCATAAACGTCAAGGACATGAACGAGCAGCGGCTTCGCACATGGATCGACGCCTGCAAGCGCATGGAACTCTGTCCGGACATGGAGAGGAAAGGCCGACGTGCCTGGAAGCGTGACTACGCCGATGCCGTTGCAGAACTAAAACGGCGAGGTCTCGCAGCCGATTCCGACACTCCCTGACTTACGTCAATTCCGACGTTCTGTCTGAAAACGCGGTTGGGACGCAATTTGTACCACCATCCGAGGCGGGACTGATTGTTGCGTCAGCAGCGCGAGCCACTATGATAGATGAATTCCAAAACTTTGATGGGTTCGCCCGCGAGCCTAGCCCGCTTTAACATTCGAGGAGCTGCGGAATGCTGCGCTGTGCGCTGGTTGGATTGTGCCTGTTCGTCGCCGGCGGATCGTGGACCGAGGCCCTCTTCGCGCAGCAGAAAGTCGATGCCCGCTGGGTCTGGTTCGACGAAGGAAACCCGGCTGAAAATGCTCCCGCGGGCAAAGTCTGGTTCCGCAAAGAATACCGCGCTGAAGAGCCTTCCACCGGCGCCGCTGTCGTCGCCTGTGACGACGAATTCATCCTGTGGGTTAACGGCCAAAAGGTCGGACAGGGAGGCGGCGACAAAAGCTCGTTCTTCAATCTGAACGGTATTGTCGGGCGCGGCACGAATGTGTTCGCCGTCGAGGCCACGAACGCATCGGGCAAGGCGGGACTATTCATCGACGCCGAAATCCGTGGCCAGGGTGGGCACCGCGTGCCGTGCGACACCAATGCCGAGTGGAAGGCCACCCGCCAGGCGCCTCAGAGAGACGCGTGGCTCAAGGCGCATTTCGATGACAGCCAGTGGAAGCCGGTTAAAGTCATCGGCCGGCACGCCGATTCGCCCTGGAAAGAAATCTCGTTCGACGTGGGCGACGTCGCCCGCTTTCAGCTCCCGCCCGGCTTCGAGATCAAACGCATCGCAGACAAAGAGCTCGTTGGCTCGCTCGTGGCGATCACGTGGGGTAACCGTGGCCGCCTCATCGCCTGTGCCGAGCGCAGATCGATCATCAGCGTCATCGACGAAGACGGCGACGGCACTTTCGACAAGACCATCGAATTTACCAACAAGCTGAAGAACTGCCAGGGGATGTGCATGGTGAATGACACCCTGTACGTCGTGGGCGACGGCCCGGACGGCGCCGGGTTATATCTGCTGCCCGATCGCGATCACGACGACAAGGCTGACGAAGTCATTCTGCTCAATAAGCCCAAGGGCGGCATGGGCGAGCACGGACCGCACAATGTCGTATTCGGCCCCGACGGCTGGTTGTATCACAACCTCGGCAACCATGCCTGGATCACGAACACGCCCGAAGCGAACACCCCTTGTCGCAACTGGGAAGAAGGCAATCTGCTCGATCCGGCGTTCGAAGATGCCGGCGGACACGCGGTAGGAATCAAGGCCCCCGGCGGGTCGATCTGGCGATTCTCGCCCGACGGCAAGAAATGGTGGGCCGAGACGACCGGCTTTCGCAATCAGTACGACATCTGCTTCAACCAGCACGGCGACCTGTTCACGTTCGACAGCGACATGGAATGGGACGTTAACCTGCCGTGGTATCGCCCGGTACGAATCAATCACTGCATTCCGGGGGCCGAGTTCGGCTGGCGCAGCGGCTCGAAGCTGTGGCCTGATTATTTCTTCGATTCGCTCCCGACGACGGTGGACGTGGGGCGCGGCTCGCCGACGGGGGTCGTGTTTTATGAGCATTCGCAATTTCCCGAAAAGTATCGGGGGGCCATGCTCAACTGCGACTGGTCGATGGGTCGGATCATCGTTTCGTATCTCGAGCGTGACGGCGCAACATACAAAGGCAAGTGGGACAATCTGGTCACCGGCAATCCGCTCAACGTCTCGGATATCGAAGTCGACCGCGACGGTTCGGTCGTGTTCTGCACCGGCGGACGTGGCACCGAAGGAGGCCTGTATCGCGTGACCTATACGGGTGGCACTGCGAATACACCCAAGGCGCCCGCTGCCGACACGCTCGACGATGCCCTCGCTTTGCCGCAACCGCAGGCCGCCTGGTCGCGCGAGCTGGCCGCCGGGATCAAGGAAAACCTTGGCGATCAATGGGCGCCAGGGTTGCAAGGCAAAGTCAAATCGGGCACGCCGGCCCAGAAGGTGCGGGCGCTTTCCCTGCTGGCACAGCAGGGTCCCAAGCCTGAACCGCAGCTTTTGGTCGAAGCCGCCGGAGACGCCGATGCCGGCGTGCGGCAGTTCGCCGTATTGCTCCTGGGAGATCATGCCACGCCCGAAGTGGCCGCCACGCTGACAAAGCTTCTGGCCGACACGAATCCGACCGTCGCGCGGCGGGCTTGCGAAGCGTTCGTCCGCGCGGGGCTCGAAGCGCCTGTCGAACCGATCCTGCGACTCTTGGACAGTCGAGACCGCTGGCTGCAATTCGCTGCGAGAATCGCGATCGAACGAATCCCCGTCCAGAGCTGGAAAGAGAAAGTGCTCGGCAGATGGACCCAGAATTCACAATCACGGCTTGTCGGTTTGCTTGCGCTTCATCGCCTCGGAACGACGGCGATTTCACCTGAAGAAACATTTGCCGCGTTGAACCAAATTGAATGGAAAACGATCCTGGCGACGGGTCAGGTTCGTATGCTTGCGGCCTCCGAATGGACGCGAATGCTCGAATTGACGTTGATTCGTGGAGGCGTCGAAGTTGCAACTCCTCAGTCGAAGGCAGAGCTCGCTCATGCTTTCAGCAGCCAGGTCGCCGAAGCCGTGAATTCACGCCAATGGGCCAAAATGGACGTCGCAGGTGCGACACCGGTCGGCGCGCGCGGAGAGTTGGCCCGCATCGTCGCCGTGCTTCAGGCCCCGGATGCGGTTCCCACGTGCATGAAAGTCTTGATCAATTCCACAAGCCCGCAGGAACAGATCCATTACGCCATGTGCCTGCGTTATGCCAAGGAAGGCTGGACGTTTGACCTCAAGAAGAGCTATCTCGACTGGTACGAAACGACAAAAGAGCTTGAGGGAGGCAACAGCCTGCAAGGCTATCTTCGGAACATCGTCACCGGGACGCTCGACTATTACACGCCCGAAGATCGCAAACAATTCATCCTCGCGTGGAAAGAACGTCCCCACGCCACGCGCGTCGTGATTTCCGCCAGCCAGCCGGAGCACGTGAAAGACTTCGATCAGGTCGTCGTGATGCTGCTGGCAGACCTCGACCAGCAGCCGGCCGGCGGCGGTTCGGAAATGCTGGCCCTGGCCGTCGATGCGCTGGGAAAGAGCGCCGCAGCCGAATCGCAGGCCGTCCTCCGCAGGCTGTTTGACGAGAACGCCGATCGTCGCGATCTGTTGGCGCGGGCCATTGCCAAGCATCCCATCGTCGAAAACATCCCGTATCTCGAACGGTCCGTCGCATCTGCCGACAACACGACAAAACAGGTATGCATCGCGGCCCTGACAGCAGCCGATTACAAGCCGGTAAAGCCCGAAGAATACCGCACAGTGATCATCGCGGGCCTGAAGCTGGGCAAAGACGGTGGCAAAGCGGTGGTCGGGCTGCTCAAAAAATGGAGTGGCAGCAACCATCCCAAAGGAGACGATATTGCCGCCGCACTGGCCCATTACCAACAATGGTTCCGCGAGACTTATCCCGAGGAACCGGCCCCTGAACTGGCGCAGGCCGACACCGACAAGACCAAGTATTCGGTCGATCAGCTGGTGGAGTTCCTCGACAAGAATCCCGCCGGCGCGAAGGGAGACGCCGGTCGCGGCCGCGAGGTTTTCGCCAAGGCGAACTGCCTCAAGTGCCATCGCTTCCTCAAAGAAGGAGAAGGGGTCGGTCCGGATCTGACGACCATCCGCCGGCGGTTCCAGAAGAAGGAGATCATCGAATCGGTGCTGCTCCCTTCGCAGGTGATCTCGGATCAATACACGGCTGTCACCGTCGAGACGAAGGAAGGTCAGGTCTACACCGGCATGCCGCTGCCAAATCCCGGCTCGAAGAACCTGCTTCTGCTTCTGTCGGACGCCACGAAGCTGGAGATCGCCCCCGACAAGATCGAAGACAAGGTAAAAGCCAAAGTCTCGGTGATGCCCGAAGGGCTGTTCAAGGATCTGTCACTGGAACAGATCGCCGACCTGTTCGCATTCCTGGAAACCAGCAAAAACAATCCCGACCCCGCGCCGCCCGCCGCCGCCAAGTAGAGCAGGTTTTCTAACCTGCTCGAATCAATTCTTTAATCGCCGTGCCGCCGTTGGCGAGTTTCATGGGGCGGCCATTCTTGGTTGTGTGTACCGTGTCCAGGGGGATTCCGAGAGCTTGTGACACCGTTGCCCAGATGTCGCCGGGCTGGTACGTCTGGCCCAGGCAACTCGTGCCGTCTCTGTCGGTTTCGCCGACGGCAATGCCGCCACGCAGGCCGCCTCCGCCGATCAGAACCGACCAGGCCGCGGCCCAGTGATCGCGCCCGGCATCTTGATTGATGCGGGGGGTGCGACCGAATTCGCCCATGCAGACGATCGTGGTGTCTTGCAACAGACCCCGCCGTTCCAAGTCGGTCGTCAGCCCGTAAATCACCTGGTCGAGGACCGGCAAGTAAAAGTTGCGAAGAGTTTCGAAACCGCGCGCATGCAGGTCCCAACTCCCCGGCGGAGCCACGACTTCGACGAACGGGACCCCTGCTTCGACCAGGCGACGAGCCATCAGGCAACCCACGCCGAATGGATTCCGGGCCCACACGCCGGTGCCCGTGTACAGGTCCACCGTCTCTTGGCTTTCTTCCTCGACCTGGAAGGCCTGCCTCTGTTGGGACGTCATCAGGTTCATGGCCATCTGATAAACGTCGCGATGGTCAGTAGCCAATTGTCCACGGCGGGTATTGATGAACTCGTTCTCGATCGCGTCGAGCATCAATCGCCGCCTCAAGAGCCTGTCGTCCCCCAGACTCTCGCGGTGCATGGCGTCTTTGATCTGGCCGTCGGTTTCCACCTGGAATGCGGAATGCGACGTGCCGATGTAGCCCGGCCCCTCCGTGCCGCCGCCGATCGAGATAAAAGCCGGAAGCTCCAGCTCGGGCCGCTTCGTCCCCAGCTCATAACTGACGACCGACCCGAACGTGGGATGCACGATTGCCGGGTTGGGCACATTGGCGGTGTGCATGAGATAGCGTCCGCGGGCATGGTCCGCCTCGCGCGTGCTCATCGAGCGCACGAGCGACAGGTGCTGCATGACGCCTGCCGTGCGGGGCAGATGCTCGCAAATCTGCATGTCGCCGCGGGTGGCGATCGGCTGAAACTCGCCCCCATTTTTGGAACCGGGCTTGAGATCCCACAGGTCGATCGTGGGTGGGCCGCCGCTCATCCACAGCAGGATGCAGGCTTTCTGCCGCTGGCGGATCTGACCGGCATGGGCCTGAACACGATTCAGGAATTCCCAGCCGGGAACGGTGAGAGCGCTCATCGCCAGATGCTGCATCCAACCACGCCGCGATAGCCGCGACGCCGTGTCGCTGAAATCGGGGGTGGCAAGAGGAGCAGCAGTGGACTGACAGGGAACGACAGGATGTCGAATCGGATCGAACGATCCGTGCGCGGATCGCCTCTGGGGGCGTCCGCTGTGATTTTGAGAGATGGCGACCTCGTGGTAGACAACCTCGATGTCAAGATCGTCGAAGTTGACGACGAGCCGCACCGTGCGGGGCCGACTCTACTCGTGACTCAGACCGCGCACCAGCCCCATCCTGCCAGCAAATTCTCAGAATTTGGAAATAACTCGATTCTCCGGCATTTCGCCGGTCACATCCATGAATGCTTACCCGTATTGACGCTGCATCAATTTTGCCGTGTCACATGTCTTGCTCTAAATCCTTATCTCCCTTCGTCTCCCCGGTCTCTGTGGGTGAATTCCCTTCCGCTCTTGCCCACGTATCGCCGGTCTCTTCAAAACCTTTGAGCGCTGAAAATTCCGGCAAATTCTTCCGATTGAAGGTCTTAGGGAGGTTTTGCCGATAATGATCAAGACGTGCTATCGCAGGGGGGAGACTGCGTTTCCTGCACGGTGAAATTTGCGCGGCTCGGTTGCCTCGAATCGACTGCTGGCTTTGACGGTCAGGTGGCTGACTTGCCTGGCAATCGCTTGCGCTTTACCGTGCGGCTGTTCCTGGGGGCCGAACAAAAAACTGAGCTACATCGGGACCCCCGAACCCGAAGAACTTGTCACCTCGAAGTTCTCAACCGGCGACATCCCGGAAACGGAGACGGTCGATCGCGGGATTCCGTTCACCGGGAAACCGCGCACGATTGCCGACCGCACGCGCGACAGAATCTGGGATATGTCCCTGGCCGAAGCGATCCACCTGTCGCTCATCAACAACCGTCTCGCCCGCACCCGAAACGACTACCTGTCGCCGGGCAACCAGTTGCTGATCTCGCCTGACTCGGTGATGTCGGTATACGACGCGGCGATCCGCGACACGGGCTACCTGTTCGGCAGCCGCGGCGTCGAATCGGCCTTGTCGGTTTTCGATCCGATCCTGTCGACGAACGTGACGTTCGGCAACCAGGGCACGACGCAAAACAACGCCATTCTGTCGGGGGGCATTCCTCCCGGTGGAATCCTGAATCAAGACACGGCCCAGACGGTGACCTCGCTCACCAAGAACATGGCTTACGGCGGGCAATTCGCAGTTGCGCAGACCTGGAACTACAACAACAGCAATCAGCCATTTCAGCTCTTTCCATCGGTCTACACCGGAAATTTTCAGCTTTCGTATAACCAGCCGTTGCTGGCCGGAGCAGGGACCGATTTTTCTCGCATCTCGGGCCCCTTGGGGAGCAGCATTCAGGGCGTGTCGGGCCTCAACCAGGGCGTTGTGATCACGCGAATCAATACCGACATGACGCTGCTCGACTTCGAGATGCAGGTGCGCAACATGTTGCACGACGTTGAAGACCTGTATTGGGACCTGTACCTGGCGTACCAGAACTATCACAGCCTGATCGAAGCCCGCAATGCGGCGAAAGAGCTCTGGCACGCGGTGAAGACGAAGGCCGAAACGGGACTGCAAGGGGGGGGCGGCGCCGAAGAAGCCCAAGCTCGCGAGGCCTATTTCGAAGCACGAGCCCGAGCAGAATCGGCGCTCGGTGGACCGGCCGGTCGCGGCGGAGAACAGGGGATCTACGGAATCGAGCTGCAATTGCGGCGCGTGTGCGGACTGCCGGCCAACGACGGCCAGATCATCCGCCCCTCCGACGAACCAACGATCGCCCCGGCCGTTCACGACTGGGACGTGTGCCTGGCAACGGCTTGTGCCCGGCGGGAAGAGCTGCGAAAGCAAAAGTGGAACATCAAAAGCATCGAGTTGCAATTACGGGCGGCCAAAAACCTGAATCGGCCGCAGCTCAATTTCATTTCCCAGTACCAACTGAACGGATACGGCCAGCATTTGTTCGGCGATAACAACATTCCCGCCGGTTCGCCCGGATTTGGGCAGCAGAATTTCTTCGGAAACATGCTGGCGGGGAACACGACCGGCTATACGGTCGGTCTGCAATTCGCCATGCCGCTGGGGTTGCGGAATGCGCATGCACAGGTGCGCAATACCGAACTGCGACTGCTCAAAGCGCAAACGGCGCTGGACCTCCAGGAAAAGGAAATCAACCTCGAGCTGGCTGGAACATTTCAATCGCTCGATTTCTTTTACCAGAACATGCAGACGAACTTCAATCGCCGCGCGGCCGCGGCAGACAACCTGGAGGCCGTCAAGATCGACTACGAGTCGGAGCGCAAAGGCCTCGACGTGGTGTTGCAGTCGCAGACGCGGCTGACGATCGCCGACATGGCGTTCTACCGCAGCGTGATCGAGTACAATAAATCACTGGCGGACCTGCAATTGCGGCAAGGAACATTGCTGGAGTACAATCATATTCATCTGGCCGAACGTGACTGGGGCCCCGACGCAAAACTCGGCGCAAGCCGCCTGGCAAAGGCCCGGAGCTTTGCGTTCGACACGTTACCGTTCGACCCGGTGCGCACTGAACCAGAAGCGTTCGTCCCCAGGCACTTTGCGCCGCCGGAGACGATTGATCCAGGCGACTTGCTCGAACTGCCGTCCGCGTTCACTCCATCCGCGGACCATTTGGAGCCGGTGCCTCTCGCAGGTTCGCAGGAAGCGAACCATGCAATTCCCACCGCGGGGAGCGCCCCGCCGGCCGAGGCCGATGTGATTGAACTTCCCATCCCGCCGATTCCGGACTCTCCATGAACCGCGTCACAAATGAGCTTGTGAAAAGACAACCAAGGAGACTTGGATGAGACAAATATTTGCCGACCGATTGCCGTTGTGGCGTCTGGTGCCACGAGTCACGAAATCTGGACTTCAAGGGACGTTTCGCGCCCACCGCTGGAAATGCCTGTTCGTGCTGCTGGCTACCGGGGCTGCCGCGACCGGCTGGTCGGACGGAGGCCAGCCCAATGGCGAAACGAAGGCCAAGCTCCGGCAGCCGATAACGATCGGGCCCTGTACGATCAAGCCGATGAAAGAAGCCCTGCTGGCATTTGATCGCCCGGGAATTCTGGGAAAGGTGGACGTTCAAGAAGGCGATACGGTCGAGGCCGGGCAGTTCCTGGCCAACCTGAAAGACGACGTAGCGCGGGCCACTGTGGCGGTCTCGCAACTCCAGGCCGAGAGCGAGGTCGAAATCGTCTATGCCGAATTGGCGGCGGCTGTCGCCCAAACCGAGCACGAGCAGATGCTCGACGCCAATCGCCGTAAGCCGGGTGTCATTCCTGAGCTGGAAGTTCGCCGGGCCCGGCTCAATCACGATAAGACGGTGGCCGAGGTAGATAAGGCCCGGCAGAACCGTGACGTCCTCAAAGCCAAACGCGACGAGGCAGCCGCGCAGCTCGATACGTACCGGCTGGAGGCCCCCTTCGAAGGTTTCGTCACGCGAGTGCACCTGGTGAGCGGAGCGTCGGTGAAACAGGGAGACCAGGTGATCGAACTGGTGGGTACGCGAACGATGCGTGTGGAAGCGAGGATTCTGGCTAAGGACGCAGCATCCATTCGGCCGGGATGTAAAGTCGAAGTCCAGCTCGATAAGCCAGCCGAAGTGGGAGACATCGCGGCAGCGCGGAAGTTTGCCGGAAGAATCGTGTTTGTCGACGTCGCCAAGGCTGAAGCCCTGGGATCTAAGGTGCGGGTATGGGCTGAAGTGGAAAACCCGGACAAGCTCCTGCGCGCCGGCCTGACGGCCAATATGACGGTCGAACCGGCTCCGACTGGCGACTGAAGGGCCACATGATTACCGAAACGTCGAGCCTGATGCCTTCCACGCGGCGCCCCGTGCCGCTGTACCGGCGCGCCGACCTCGTCGTGGAACGCATCGACTTCCAGCACGGCGGGTATTTCGTCGTCAAGGATCCGCTGGCCCTTAAGTATTATCGTCTGGGGCCGGAGCATTTTCGCGTGCTCGAGCTGCTCGACGGCGGGCACAGTCTCGAGGAAGTGCGAGAGCAATTGTTGGCGGAGTTTCCGTACGTGCGGCCGTCGCTTGGTGAATTGCAGCTCGTGGTAATCGATCTGCACAGCAAGGGGTTGGTCTACAGCGGCCGGCCGGGACAAGGCCAGGTGCTGCTCGACCGCCGCAAAGAGACCCGCCGCAAGCAGATCCTGTCGCTGGCCGGGAATATCCTGAGCCTCCGGCTTCCCGGCTGGGACCCGGAAGTCACGTTGGCGTGGTTGTATCCGTTCGTACGCTGCTTGTATCGGCCTGCATTCGTGGTCGTGCAACTGGCGATCGTGGCGGTCGCGTATCTGATGCTGGGATCGCAATTCGAAACATTTCGCTCGAAGCTGCCCGAATTCAAGCAGTTTTTCGGCTGGCCCAACCTGATCTACCTGTACCTGACGATCGGCGGCATGAAGGTGCTGCACGAATTGGGACACGGGATGACCTGCCGGCATTACGGCGGCGAATGTCACGAGATCGGCGTGATCCTGCTGGTATTCAGTCCGACGCTGTACTGTGACGTCAGCGATTCGTGGATGCTCAAGAATAAATGGCAGCGGATCGCGATCGGCGCCGCGGGAATGTGGGTCGAAAGCGTGCTGGCATCGCTGGCTCTGATCGTCTGGTGGTTTACGTATCCGGGGCTCATGCACCATTTGTGCCTCAACATCTTTTTCATTTCGTCCGTCTCGACGGTGCTGTTCAATGCCAATCCGCTGATGCGATACGACGGATATTACATGCTCAGCGATTATCTGGAGATCCCCAACCTGTCCGAAAAGGCCCGCACATTGCTGCAAAATGCCTTTGCCGGCACGTGCCTGGGGATCGAAACCAAAGAAGACGCCTTCATGCCGCAGCGGGGGCGCGAATGGCTAGTCACGTATGCCGTCGCGTCCACGGTTTACCGCTGGCTGGTGCTGTTTGGGATCACGCTGTTCTTATATACTGTGCTGAAGCCGTACAAATTGCAGAGCATCGGAGTGACTCTGGCCTGGTTTTCTCTGGCGGGAATCGTGGGCACTTTACTGACCGGAGTGGTCCGCATTATCAAGACGCCTCGCAATAAACCGCTCAGCCGGCGCCGCATTGCCGTCTCGCTGGCGATCGTGGGGGCCGTTGCGGCGACCGTCGCCACGGTTCCCTTGCCTTTGCACGTTTACTCCCCTTTCCTGATCGAACCACATCAGGTGGCGCACGTCTATTCGACGGTTCCCGGGACGACGGCCGAGATTCGAGTGCGACCGGGCGACAAGGTGTCTCGCGGCGACGTGCTGATCCAGTTCATCGACCGGGACAAAGAGCGGCTATATAACGACTTGCTGACGCAACGCCAGACCCAGGAAATCGAAGTCGAAAAGCAACGCAAGTTGGAACAGACCGGCAAGGAGGAGATTGCCCGCCAGCAGCTCCAGTCGCTGGAGCTGCAGATCAAGGACTATCAAAACCAGTTGCAGCAATTGACGGTGACGGCGCCCATCGACGGCACTGTGATCGCCGCGCCGCGCGTCGCCGAGCCTAAGGACGGCGCGACGGCGTTCGAGCTGCATGTCTGGTCGGGCACGCCGCTCGACCCGCAAAATCTGGGGGCGCTGGTCGAAGCCCGCACGCATCTGTGCAGCATTGCTCCGGACAATCTGTACCAGGCCGTGCTGCTGGTCGATCAATCCGACCGGCGGGACATTCACGCCGAGCAGAAAGTCCAGATCAAATTCGACCATCTGCCCGAACGGGTCTTCGAGGGGACGATCGACGCGATCGCCGAGCGCCACGCCGAGTTTGCCCCGGGGACGCTGTCGAATAAGGCCGGGGGCGTCTTGCCGACGGTGACTGATCCTCAAGGGCGCGAACGCCTGACGAGCGTTGCTTATGAAGCCACGGTTCTGCTCGACGAACACGGAGGTCGGCTCTGCGCGGGGATGCGCGGAAACTCCCGATTCCTGGTGGGGCATCGGTCCCCGTGGAACTGGGTATGGCGCTGGTATCGAAATACATTCAATTTCCGACTGTAAAGCGATGAACGAGAATCGTGTTGCGGGTCGGACCGGCCCCACGTTTGATGATGACGCTCTGCTGGCTGAGCTGGCCCAGTTGGCCTCTGCGCCGGTGCCCGAGTTCGTGTTCCTGCAAGAGTTGCTGAAGCGGGCGATGATGGGCCTGCGCGGTGAGGCGGGCGCCATCTGGATGTGCGACGCCGAGCGGCGTCTCGTGCTGCAGCAGGAAGTCTGCCTGGAGACGACGGGATTCCTGAAAGACCCGGCGATGCAGGCCGCGTGCCAGAACCAGTTCGCAGAAGTGTTTCGCAGTGGCGGGGTCGTCTGGCAAGAGGTCGAACAGGAAATTCCTGGAGGAGATAAACGCCGTCGCAACCTGCTGCTGGCAGCTCTCGCCCGCGACTCGCAAGTGGCGGGCCTGGTGCAGGTTTTCGAGGGGCCGTATGGGGATGACGAAGATCGCCCCCGGCGGATTCAGTTTCTGGGGCAACTGTGCGGGATTGCGGCCCGTTTCTGGCAGAATCACGCCCAACTTCCCCCTTTGCAGCCGCCGCCGATGAATGCGGCGCTCTTGGCCTCGGCAACTGGGCTCGCGGCCGCGGAGCCCGCACCAACCGGGCCGTCGGCCAATGGGAATGCAGCAGGGGTTTCACATTCTCCGTCTGAGGGAATTCCTGTAGCCCGTCGCGTTCCGGCGACACCCGTTTCCCAGGCGCCGTCGGGAGCGTCCTCCATCACCGCTGCCGCGCCTCAGACCGCAGCGGTGGCATCGCCCGCTGCGGACGCTGTATCAGCGAAATCGTCCGAGGATGATCAGTGGATATTATCGTTGTACGAACGCCAGAAATCTGCGGACGTGGCGCAGATCGCCGCAAACGAATGCCGCCGGATGTTGGGGGCCGATCGCGTCTCGGTGGGCGAGCAATTCGGTCCGCGCGTGAAAATCCAGGCCATCAGTGGGCAGCAGTCGGTCAGCGGGCGATCGAACGCTGTGCGCTTGTTGACGTCGCTGGCCGAAAAGGTTTGTACGACGGGAGAACGGTTGAAGTTCACCGGGGACACCCGCAAGTTTCCTCCCCACTTCGAAACGCTGCTGGCCGACTATTTGCTCGACAGCCGTTCGCGCGTGATCATCATCCAGCCGGTGTTCGGCCCCAAGGTTCGCGAAACCGACGACAATCCCGAATTCGAGCGTCATTCCGATCGAAAAGATCCACCGGTCGGCGTGCTGATCGTCGAACAGATTTCCGAATCGCCGCTGCCGGCCGACGTGGATGATCGGCTCGATCGGATGGCTGCACACGTGGGCCAGGCGCTCGGCAATGCGCAGACCTGCGAAAGAATTCTTCTACTGCCGTTGTGGAAGCTGCTGGGCAACTGGAAGTCGCGCTTGCGGGGCCGCAAAATGTGGAAAGTGGCCGCCGCGTTGGCGGCGGTCGCCGTGATCGCAGTTCTGTTCGTACTGGTTCCGTGGGATTACCGCGTCACGGGCAAGGGGCGAATGATGCCGATCGACCGCCGTGGCGTGTTTGCCCCGCAGGATGGAGAGGTCTATGAACTGCCGGTGCAGAGCGGCCAGGAGGTGCATGCCGGAGACCTGCTCGTGCGCCTGCGGAACGAACAACTGGAAGCGGACCTTCATAAGCAAGTCACGGCGCTGCAATCGAAAGAGCAGGAGTTTGCCGCCATCGCCGCCCAGCTCAGTGATATGGCGACCCCTCTCAACCGGTCCAATGAAATCGAATTGCAAGGCAAACAAGCCCAGCTCAAGGTGGAGATCGAGGGGACGAAGCTGCAAGTCGCCAGCCTGACCCTCCAGTTCGAGGCGCTGGAGGTCCGGGCCCCGATCGACGGGAAGATTGCCACCTTCCGCATCGAAGAAATGCTGCGCAAGCGGCCGGTGAAGCGCGGCGATTTGTTGCTGGAAATCATGGACGACGCCCACGCCTGGCGGCTCGAGGTCGACCTCCCCGAGAACCGCATCGGGCACATCCTCGAAGCGCAGCGCGTGATGGGCACGGAAGATCTACAAGTCAAATACATGCTGGCGACCGACACCGAATCCGACTACTACGGAACATTGGAATCGCTCTCGAACCGTTCGGCTTCTTCCGAGAGCGAAGGATTGGTCGTGCCTGCGTACGTAGCCCTCACCGCCCCGGTCCCGCACGCGCCCACGATCGGCGCCGAGGTGACGGCCAAGATCTACTGCGGCAAACGCAGCCTGGGCTATGTCTGCTTCGGCGACGTGATCGAAGCCGCCAGGAAGTTTTTCTGGCTGTAGCGGTAGCGACAGGCTGCCAGATTATCGAGCATGGCGCGCCGGCCCTCTCGTTCCCGCGCTCCGCGTCGTTCGCGCTTTCCAGCGGCGCTCCCGACAGCCGATCGCGAACTTCGCCGAACACAGCGTGCCCTGCCGACCAGCGGCTCGGATTGGCGGCCAGTTCTACAACGCTCATGGCTCGTCATCCGACGTCATGAGCTCCCACAGGCCATATTGGTGCAACCAAATCGGGTCTGCGTTTGTCGCGATGAATGTCCACATCGACGAATTCTTTGCGAGTTGCGGCGCTCGGCTTTCGCCTCCGCTGGCGCGATCGCTCTTTCCGCTGCGCTCGCTTCTGTTTTTTTTCGGATTTCATTCTGAGGTTTTGCCAAACCAGTCGTGTTTCGTATCTGTGTTCATCTGTGTCCAACCGTGGCTCGATTGTTTAGGCTTTAACGACAGGCTGGACTGATTTTTATTCCAGGTCCATTAGACCAGCGACAGACTGAATTGCCAACGTGTTCGGCATCCACATCGTCCCGTTGGTTTTCAACGCCGGAAGGAGAATAGAAAAATGCTGTCTGTCGCTCAGAGTTGCAGGCACACTCCGTGTGCCGCCCGTCCGTCATTTGCAAATCAATCGTCGACGGCGCACAGGGTGCGCCTGCTACTTGGGGTGGTCTTGGCGCTGGCCGTTCCGCGTGGATTACATGCCGCACCACCGAAACTTCCGGCCGCCGCGCCGGAAGACGTCGGAATGAATTCGCAAGTCCTGGCGGCCATCGATGGCGAAGTCGAGCAGGAAATCGCGGCGAACCGTCTGCCGGGGGCCGTCGTGATGATCGGCCGCGGTGGGCGCATCGCATTCTTCAAAGCCTACGGCCAGCGGCAGGTCGCGCCCGAGAAAGTTCCGATGACCACCGACACCGTGTTCGACATGGCTTCGGTCACGAAGCCCGTAGCAACCGCCACCAGCATCATGCTGCTCGTCGAACAGGACAAACTTCGGATCTCCGATTGTGTAGTGCAGCACATTCCGGAGTTCGCCCAGAACGGTAAAGAACAGATCACCGTCCGCCAGCTTCTCATCCATCAGAGCGGCCTGATCGCGGACAATTCGCTGGCCGACTATGCCGATGGCCCCGAGCGGGCGATCGAGCGAGTGCTGGCCCTCCGCCCGCAAAATGAACCAGGCACGAAATTCAACTACAGCGACATGAACTTCGTTGTGCTCGGCGAACTGGTGAAGAGGCTATCGGGAAAGAGCGTGCACGAATTCTCGCACGACCAGGTTTTCACGCCATTGGGGATGACCGAAACGGGCTACTTGCCGGCCGAAGAGTTGCGATCGCGTGCCGCGCCGACTGAGCAGCGCGACGGTCACTGGATGCGAGGCGAGGTGCACGATCCCCGCGCATTCAAGCTGGGGGGCGTTGCCGGCCATGCGGGGCTGTTCTCGACGGCGGCCGACCTGGCCGTCTACGCCCAGATGCTGCTCGAACGGGGTGCTTATGGCGGCGTGCGGATCATGAAACCTTCGACCGTCGATCTGATGACACACGGCGAGGCGGTCTCCTCGGGCGTGCGAACCCTCGGCTGGGACATGCGCACCCGTTTTTCGCTCAACAAGGGGGCGACGATGTCTGCCGCCGCGTACGGACATGGCGGTTTCACCGGCACCGGACTATGGATCGATCCGCAGCTCGACCTGTTCGTGATCTTTTTGAGCAACCGGGTCCATCCGAACGGAAAGGGGCTGGTGAATCCTCTGATCGGGCGGATCGGGACGATCGCCGCCAATGCCATCTTGAATCGTCCCGAATGACGAATCTGTCGGTGGGGCGAGGTACCGACGTGCCGTTCGAAATCATCGGCGCACCGTTGCTCAATGACCAGAAACCGACCCGCGAGCCGAATCAGGCGGGACTATCAGGTGCGCGGGTTACGTCGCGGTTTTTGTCGGCTTTTCGTGCCGATACAAAATGACCTGCACTTTTTCCTGCGTCACCAGCCCCTCGCCGATCATCGAATCGAGAATGGGGAGAAAGGCGGCGATCCGATCGGCTTGATCGACGATTTCGACGACCATCGGCAAATGTTCCGACAGCCGCAGGATCTTCGCCGAATGAATCAAGCTATGCGCTCCGAAACCCAGCGTGCCCCGCATGACCGTGGCGCCGGCCAGACCACAGCGGAGCGCTTCTTCGGCAATCGCTTCGTACAGCGCCCGGCCTTCGAACTTGTCGTTCTCGCCGATATAAATCCGCACCCGTTCGGCTTCGGAAGGCAATTTCATGTTCGACTCCTCTTCTCGATATTCAGACGGCTCAAATGGACCGGCCGACGCTGGACAGGCGCCGCATGTTGTGTGAAGATCGAAACCTCGATGCGGTTTCATGTTAGGTGATTGTGCCGAATTATCCCAGTGATCCGCCTGCCACGCAGGCTTCCCTTGAACGCCGCCGGAATGCCAAGCCGCGGATCGAGGGTTATGACCTGGCGCGCGCGTTGGCGATCTGGGGCATGGTGACGGTTCATTTTTGGATTGTGATGGCGTTTCACCAGACGCGCCCGGCATGGCTGCACTGGTGCATCGAGATGCTCGACGGCCGGGCAGCAGCGATCTTCGTCATTCTGGCTGGGATTGGAGTGTCGCTTCGCACTGCTGCGGCGCAGGCGAAAGCTGATGCTTCGAATGCAGACAGTCTGGACGATCAATCGGCCGATCCGATCGCCACGGTGCAGCGGGTCCTCATTTACCGGGGAATATTCCTCTTGATCGCCGGCTTCTTGAACCTGATCATCTGGAAGGGCGACATTTTAAGGGTGTATGGAGTCTCCCTGTTTGTCGCCGCCTTGTTGATCAACGCTTCAAACCGCCGGCTGCTCGCAGCGGCCGTCCTCTGCGGTTTCGCATTTATCGCGCTGTTGTTCTTGAGTGACTACGACTCCGAGTGGGATTGGAAAACTTTCACCTATCACGATCTGTGGACAACCAGCGGCGTTATTCGCAATCTGTTTTATAATGGTTTCCGTAGCGTCTTTCCGTGGACTGGATTGCTGTTGTTCGGAATGTGGCTCGGGAGGCAAAGATTTGACGATCAACAAATGTGCCGGCGCGTGCTAGTCAGATCACTCGGGCTGGCCGTATTCACCGAGATTTTGTCCGCGCTCCTGGTGTACTACTTCCATGATCATCCGCATGGACTCGACGAGAAATCGGTCGTCGCCTTATTCGGCACGGTGTCGATGCCCCCCCTGCCGTTGTTCCTGGTCGCGGCCGGCTCGATGGCAGTCGCGGTCATCGCCAGCTCGTTGTTGATTTCCCAGCGGTTTTCCGATTTCTTGCCGGTTCGTGCGTTGATCGCCTGCGGCCAGATGGCGTTCACGTGGTATGTTCTGCACATCGTCGTCGGGCTGGGCGGGCTCGAGGCACTTGAATTGCAGGATCATCAATCGCTGCCTGCCGCCGCGGCCGCCGCGATGGGGTTTTTTGTGGCGATTTCGCTGATTTCGCTGGTTGTGCGCTCGCGAGGCCGGCGCGGACCGCTCGAATGGATGATGCGCAAAGTCGCAGGCTGACTATGACCATTGACTCGTCGAAAATTGACTCGCCGCAATTCGACGCACACGTTCTCAATGCCTGCTGGTTTCTTGCCGGGCCGACGGCCTGTGGGAAAAGTGCGGTGGGGTGCGAACTGGCCGAGATACTGGGAGCCGAGATTGTGGCGCTCGATTCGATGTCTTTGTACCGCGGAATGGACATCGGGACGGCCAAGCCCGACTCGGCGCAGCGGGCCCGTGTGCCGCACCACCTGATCGACATTCTCGAACCTCACCAGGAATTCAGCCTGGCAGACTACGTGCATGGGGCCGCGCAGGCCGCCCGCGAAATCATCGAACGCGGACGGGTGCCGCTATTTGTCGGCGGGACCGGCCTGTACCTGCGAGGCGTGCTGCGGGGCGTCTTCGGCGGACCGGCCGCCGACTGGGACCTGCGCCGCGAGCTGGAAGCGCAGGCGGTGCGCGACGGAAACGCGGCCGTTCACGCCCGTCTGGCCCGTGTCGACCCGGTTCTCGCCGCAAGACTGGCGCCGGGCGACTTGCGACGCATCATCCGCGGGATCGAGGTCTACGAGTTGACCGGATCTCCACTCTCGGGGCAACAACGTCAGGGGCCTGTGCCGGAGGAACTACGACCGCGGCATGTCTACTGGCTGCATCCGCCGCGCGACTGGCTGCATGAGCGCATCAATCGCCGCGTGGAAGCCATGTTTCGCGACGGGCTGGTTTCAGAGGTCGAACGACTCCTGGCGCACGAAAAGCCGCTCGGCAAATCCGCCCGGCAGGCGCTGGGCTATAAAGAAGTCATTGACGGGCTGGCGGGGGGATCGTCACAGCGAGAAATGGAGGCCCTCATTCAGGTTCGAACCCGCCAATTCGCCAAACGGCAACACACCTGGTTCCGAAATCTCTCGGAATGCACCGCGCTCGAGATCAGCGGCTCCGATTCGCCCCGAGAAATTGCCACACTCGTCCATCAGGCGGCCGACCCGGACCGATGACGTTCACCAAACCGGACGATGACCTGAGCCACGAAGAAAAGAGTCGAAGTTAGCCGCGGATGACGCGGACGAACGCGGATCAAGAAAAAAAATGACGGATGAAATGGAAAGACCCCGCGGGGACGTATCCCGTCGCGGGGTTCTCCAGCCAGGAGTTTTTTGCAGAAGCCCTGGTTCGATGGCCGGGTTGACCGTTAGTACTTCGGACGTTCCGGCTGCGGAGTGTCGCAACCGAGCGTGCACTCGTTACCGTCGCATTGGTCGATATGGTCCATGAAGGACGACCCGAATGTCTGGGCCTTGATTCCGCCGTTTTGCTTCGTGGAACAGAAACCCGAGAAGAAGTAGCTCTGGTTGAGCGATCCGATCGCTTCCGAGACATCGTTCAACTCGCCGACGACCGCAAATTGGACTTCAACCAGACCGGCGATCAGCCCAATGACACAGATGGTGGCGACCAGCACCAGTTCGGTTGAAACCAGAAAACCATTTTCGTCGTTCCAGAAATTGCGCAACATGTTCGATACTCCTGTGGCTGAAAGAAAGGTGATGGAAAGTTTTCCCGTTTTCGATACGGCAGAGGCTCTTCACGGTCCAGCGCTCAGGAGTTGCGGTCAACCGCACTGCCCAAGCCCGAAAATGGCCGTGTCGTCTACCCCTGACGAATCACATCGCGCCCCGGCCTGCACGTGAAATCACATGCTGATGCTGTCCGCATCGGCGAGGGTCATCAAAATCAGGCGGCACAACTGCCCGTCCGCCCGTTCGACTCGAAGAAAGAAGAATGCCCCGCAACGCCCCGTTATTGGCCCCAGTTCAGCCGACTCGAATTTCGGACCCCGGAGGGGAAGGTTCCCCTCCGGAATCCGCAAACACTCAACTTGTCAGGCGCACCGGTCCGGAGGACCGGTCGCCTACGTGATTACTTCGTGACTTCCGGCGTCGGAGCATCGCAACCGAGCGTGCATTCGTTGCCGTCGCAGGAGTCGACGTGATCGGTGAACATCGATCCGTAGGTCTGCGCCTTGATTCCGCCGTTGGCCTTCAGGCTGGTGAAGCCAGTGAAGAAGTAGCCCTGGTTCAGCGAGCCGATCGCTTCGGAGATGTCGTTCAATTCGCCGACGAGTGCGAACTGGACTTCCACCAGGCCGGCGATGACGCCGATCACGCAGATCGTGGCGACCAGCACCAATTCGGTCGAGATAATGAACCCTGTTTCTTCGTTCCAAAACTTGCGCAACATACGTCTTCATCCTTTCGCAGAGAGTGAGAGATGGGTACCTAAATCCGCACGCGGAAAGGCGGCTACGAGCAGTTTGCCGAGGGGAAAGTTGCACGGAATCCCAATCGGCCTGACATCGTAATCACCGAACCGCGAGTGATTGAGAAAGCACCGCGCGTGCCAGCGACGACGGCATTGTGCGAAGTCGGTGGAGCGCGAGCGCCCGGCGCGGCGCGTCTGCGGCTGGAAGAGTCAGCCGCACATTGAGTTGCAGCCGTAGAGACGATTCTCGCTACGAGTCGCGAGTGCTGCGCGCCCGGGCGTTCTGCCGGTTGCGGGCGCTCAACTCTTTGAACAGCGCATGTTAAGCGCTGTTCGAGCGGCTGGTCATTTTGCCCCGATCAGCGGAAAGCCTGACGGCAGACTGCGTCCGGCATAATCGCTAGATGTTGCATCTTCCGTGCCTCGGGAGCAACCCGCATCCGGCGGGACCGTCATACGTTTCGACCTAACAATAATTCAAGGTATTGTTTATGTCGATTGTAAAAGCGCTGTCGATTGGTTCGATTCGCCGGGACGCTGCCTGAAAGTCTTTGCGCTGTTGAACGGTGATTGGCGAAAGATGTTCAAGGACTTTGCCTTCGCAGAGCCGCGTCGCAAACCGGAACGCTTTATCGCAGCGATTTCAGTTTAGACGCGAATCGTTGACGCGAGGACTTCAGTCCCCGCGACATCCGCACCGCCCCATCCCTCGTTCGAGAGGGATGGGGCCGGAGTCCTACCACCACCCGCCGACGCCCACACCTACCATTGCTTCAGGGGTTGGGAAGTCGCAGGCGATCATACACTGGTTGTTGTCGCACGAGTCGACGAAGTCGATGAAGGCCGAGCCGGGCGTCCAAGCCTTGATCCCAAAGCCGCCGCCGCCGAATCCCCCGCCGAATCCGCCCCCAAACCCACCGAACCCGCCGGCTCCCTTCATGCCATGAAATCCGGTGAAGCCGAAACTTTGATTGAGCGATCCGATCGCGTCTCCCACGTCGTTCAGTTCTTGCACGACGGCGTGCGCGACTTCGCTCAGGCCGACCGTCATGCCGATGACGCAAATCGTCATCACCAGGACCAGCTCGGCGGAAATGATCACACCCTGTTCATTGTTCCAAAAGTTACGGGCCAGGTTCAACATAGCAGACTCCCTGTGGCGAATTGTGCTGCGGGTAAGCTCTGGAAAGGGGAGGGGCGCTGCCGCAGGCAGTGCCCCTCCCAAACAGTCTTTCCAGGCTGGAAATCGCGCGTTGCGGTCTCTCAGGTCGCAACGCACCCATCGCGGCCAAAGGACGATGCCGCACTCTTTCGCGGCGGCGGTCTCTCAGGTCGCCACGCACGCTCTCTCTGCTACAATCGATGAAGCGGGTAAAACCGTCATCGTCAGAGGATTTGGCATGTTGCGTACCATCCGTCGTTCCAGCAAATTCGGTACGGTCGGCACAGTCTGCGCAACCACCAAGAGGGGTTGTGGTTGCGACGATTCGTCCGGCTGCGAGGATTTTTCCGATGATATCGAATCGAACAACCAGGCCGGGTTGAATGTTTATGACGATGAGCGCGTCTTAACGCCGGGTGCCCCAGGATCTGTACAGTCAACTGGCGTTCGGCAGCTCCCTTGGCATAGAGTAAGCGGATCGCTTCAATGCCACGCTTAAGGATTTTGGAATGGCTCACTGTCTGGTCACGGGTGGGGCGGGGTTCATCGGCAGCCACCTGACGGAATATCTGCTGGCCCAAGGCCACGAGGTCAGCGTGCTGGACGACCTCTCGACGGGCAGGGAAGAAAACCTGCTCGCGGTTGCCGATCATCCCCGGCTGCACGTTCGCACCGGCTCGATCACCGATCCAATCCTGCTGGCGGACGTTGTCCGCAATGTGGATGTGATCTTCCATCTCGCGGCAGCCGTGGGCGTGCGGCTGGTCGCCGACGACCCGGTCCGCACGATCGAAACCAACATCTACCCAACCGAGGTACTGCTGCGGCTGGCCGTGCAGGGGAAGCAAAAGTTCTTTCTGGCCTCCACGAGCGAAGTGTTTGGAAAGAACCCCAAAGAACGCTGGACCGAAGAAGACGACTTGCAACTGGGAGCGACTTCACACCCCCGCTGGGCGTACGGGTGCTCCAAGGCGATCGACGAATTCCTGGCGCTGGCCTACCACCGCAAATACGGACTCGAAGTCGTCGTGGGCCGGTTTTTCAACGTGGTCGGTCCGCGTCAGGTCGGTCACTACGGGATGGTGATTCCCCGTTTTGTCGACCAGGCGCTGGCCGGTGGACCGATCGTCGTTTACGACGACGGCCGGCAGGTCCGGTGTTTCGGACACGTCCGGGAAGTCGTCGATGCCGTCGCGAGATTGATGCAAACCCCGTCGGCCGTGGGGCGGGTGTTCAATATCGGCAGCGATCAGCCGGTGACGATTCGCGAGCTGGCCCTGGAAGTGGCGCGCCGCATCGACCCCCGCATCACGCTGAAATTCCTGCCGTACGCGGAAGCCTACGGCGGCGATTTCGAGGATGTGCGGCGGCGCGTTCCCGACCTGACTCGCCTCGCGGAAACGCTGGGTGACAAACCATCGCTGCCGCTCGGAGAGATTCTCGACGACGTCATCCGCCACAAGAAAGCGGCACTTTCCGAATCGCGAGGATAGAGATCCGGTGCGCTACGAAACAGCGGCGAATGCCGTCATCGACGATCGCGAGCTGGAGCAACTTGCGGCCGAACCGTCGCGCCCGCTGTTTCCTCTCTTCAGCGCTGCGGAAGCCATGTATCCGCTGGTCGTGGTGCTGGCATTCCTGCCCGCCCTGTATGCCGTCGTTCACAGTCATTTGACTGATTCCGGAGCGCTGCAGGGATTGGCCGGTTTGCGAATCCTGGCAAGCGGCGAAATTGGCGCTGGGGACGCACCGGCCGAATTCGAGCGCCTCGATCGGCAGCGGTTTCAGCCGCCGCTCATGAACTGGCTCACGGCCGCAGGTCTGAAATCGCTGGGGATCGGGAGTGCAGCCGGGCTGGCCGCCTCATCGTATCTGTGCACTGTCGGGCTATTGCTGGCGGCTTATGCCCTGGGGCGGCGTCTGGGAGGCGAGAAACTCGGATTAATGGCAGTGTTGCTGCTGGCCTTCCATCCGCTGATCCTCGAGGGGGCCCAGCAGCCGACCCCGCAATCAGCCACTGCGCTGTTCGCGCTGCTGACTCTGGCAGGTGTCGTGACCCATTGGCAGAAGTCCTCTTCAATTACGTCGTATCAGTTGCTGCTGGCAGGCATTTCTCTGGGATTGTGCCTCTTGGCCGGCGGACCCGTGGCCTTGGTTCTCTTCGGCATTATGGCCACATATATCCTGGTCTGGAAAATCGAAACGCGCTGGCGAAAAACGAGGTCCGGAACCGTGTGGGACCGCAGTCAATTCAGTCGCCGTACTGCGATCCGCTCGGCAACAGTTCTGGCGGCGACGGCCTTTGCTCTGGCAGGCTGGCAAGTGCTGCTGTTCAGTTCCCGCTTCGGTGCCGAATTCTGGATGCAGTGGCTGGTGCCGGCGGGTGACCGGGCTTCCGCGCTCATTCCGGATGGAAAGCTCTCTCGATTGTCGGCGGCCTGGCTGAAAATCAATCTTTTGGCAGTGCCCATCTGGGGTCTGACCTGCGTTGGATTGTTCGCGGTACTTCGCGACGTGTGGCACGGACACGAAGATCCCGCCCGTCGTCATCGCTTGATTCTGTTCCCCTGGATCGTCATCGCGCTCGGCGCCTGGGTTTGCGAGGGTGGCTTGAACTCTGCGGATGATCCCTCGCTTAACACATGGGCCGCGCTGCTCGTGATTCCGCTGGTCATGGCGGCAGCACTGGGACTGATTGAAATTGCCGAACGCCGTGTTGGGTTCACGACGGCCGTCGTGGCCGGCCTGATCACCCTGGTCGACATGGCGATCTTCGCCGGACGGTCGCCCGATGTGCCGGCGGGCGATACCGGCTTGGCGGCCGGATTGTCCCGCGCCGCCATCGGCAACTCCTCTGTGATCACTTTGAGCGCCCTCCTGGCCGGTCTGGGGATCGCGCGGTTTGCTTCCGCCAGTGAACCGCGCCGCCGGATCGTGCTGGCCGGATTGTTGGCGACGATCGTGCTGTCCAATTGCTGGTGGGGTGCGTCGACGATCAGGCACGCCGCTGCCAGCGACCGCGAGATTGACGATCTCCGCGCCGGACTCTCGCGTTTGTCGCGAGTCGGTCGATTCACTTTCGTGGCGCCGTTGCGCGGCGTCCGCTCGCTGCCGGAACAACCCCCGGTCCGACTGGTGTACGGCCTGGCGAGCCTCTGGCCGAACGCAAGGTTCAATTTTGCCGATTCCTGGGAAGACGCGATTTCTCCAACCGGCTTCGAACCAAACACCGCAGCCGCAGGCGCGACGGCATACGTCGCCTGGTCCCCACGCGGGCTGATCCGCGGAACGGCTCCAGATCCGTCGCTGAAATCGGCAGCGACGTCGTTTATTTTTCAAGGGTTGGAAGTCGTCGTGTACGTTCGCGACGCCGGCCGCGTGACGGGTGTCGACAGTGCCGTCGAAGCGAGAATCTCCTTCGATTCGCGGTAGCAGACTAAGCAGACTCGAAAGTCGCCTTAACCGCGGGATTCTGGTCAGGCTCGGTCGATGATTCTGCGGCCTGGTGCAGACTCGATCCGGCCAAGGCGGGCGATTTCCTGTACACAACCCCGGTGTCGAACGGCTGGAAATTGAGCGTGCGAAAGAGGTCCAGTGCGGCCTGGTTGTCTTCGCGGATGGTGACTTCGACGTGCGTCACCATTTCATCTCGCAATCGGCGAATGACTTCCGTGATCAGCGACTTGGCATAACCCTTGCGGCGCTCACCGGCGCTCACCGACAAATCGGTGATTCCCGCCGTCCGCTCGCCGCGACAGGCCGCATGGAATTGCATTTCCCAAAAGGTGACTTCCGCCGGCGGATTGCCCCCGGCATTGGGGATCAGCGCGAACGTCAGCGAACCGAAACGTCCATAACGGGTCATCCACCACCATTTTGCGGCAGGCGGGCGGTCGAGCACGCCGAACTTCATCGCCCGCTTGACGGTGAGCATCCGCGGATCGAACGGGTCTTTTTTTTCGGTGATGTCGCGGCGCAGCAGCACATAACGTTCGGTGGGCTGGTATCCCAGCGCGGTAAAGAACGGCGCGGCGTTCGGGTCAGTCTCCAGAAAGCCCGCCGATTCAGCGCCCCCGTACAGGCCCAGGTAGAACGGATTTCGCGCGCCCGATTCCCCGGCGACAATTTCGCCGGCGCCGCGCGATTTCAAATAGTCTTCGGCGCGGGCGATCAATTGTCGACCGATTCCCTGCATCCGGTAATCCATGCGCACCACAACGGCGCAAATCACTCCGGTCGCTGTCGAAATACCGGTCCCTTCCGCGTTCGAGCCGAATCCGGCATGCACGAATCCGACGACTTCTTTGCCGTCGCAGGCGCAAATCAAACCCTGCTTGTCGAAATAGGGCTCTGCCAGGACCAACAGATCGAACACGTCGTTGGGAAACTCTCGTGCCGCCCCCGGCCCGAGCTTGCCGAAGTTCCACAACTCATTGAGCTGCGGGGGATCGGTGTTGCGAAACGGCCGATATTCGATCAATGCTGCCTCACGCCGCCATTCGGGTGCCTGATCCTGCGTTGCTGCCGCCGTGGCAAACCAGCGAATCGGGTCTTATCGTAGCTGCCGCTATTGCGAGCCGCAAGGTGCGCCAGGTACGTCCGTCTGGGTTGCACCGCGGCAGGCGAGACGCCTGCACCACAAATCAGGACGCCACCCAAGAAACCCGGCCGGAGCCCGGAGCCACATTATTTCCACGCCGATTTCAATTCGACGACCTTCAAGGACTTCAATCTCGCGCCGGTGCCCGCGACCTCGGTTTTGAGCGACCGATCATCGGCAGCAAGCACTCCGCCGACCGAAAGCGCCGTCCGTCCGCCGTTGCCGAAGACTTCGATCGAACCGCGGTCGACGATGATTTCCATCGTCACCACTCCGTCGACCGGCATCAGCGGCGCTGCGACTCCCCGGCAAACGAGTTGCCGTTTCTGCGCGTCGTAGCGCACGCTCACGCCGCGCACAGTGAACCCCACGAAATCGGCCTGACCCGGCTCGATCTCGGCCGTGATTCGCAACAACTCGCCGCGCACATCGGCCAACGGGTTTTCGTTCTCGGCCAAAGGCACTTCCGACCAGCGGCGAGTGGGGCCTTCGAGGCCGGCTAATTCTCGCACCGGCTCAGCAAACAATCGCGGCCCGTCGGCGGTCGAGCGGAGGGTCAATTCCACGGGGAGCACCATCTGCTGATTAAAGGGCATTCCGCGGAATTCGATCCCGTTTCCCCAGCCAATTTGCACCCGCCGACCGTCAGGTGCATTGCTGTAGGTTTGGGCCGCATAAAAATTTCCATGCCAGAGCTGCAGCTTTTCGGTCTCGGGAATGAATTTCCTGCCGTCGAACTGGCCGAGCCTGTACTTTCCATCCGCCGCGTACAGGACCCATTTCGACGTACCGCTCTGGCCTGCCACCGGCAACTCGAACAGGTCGGGACACTCGAAGAAGCCGTCAATTCGGCTCTGAATCTCCCAGGTCTTCAGGTCTTTGGACGTATAGAAGGCGATCCACTGCTTGTTCTCGAATTCGTCGTACAGGGCCATGACCCACGACTGCGAAGGCTCGTGCCAGAGCAGCTTGGGATCGCGGCCGGCGTGCTTCACGACGGGATTGCCGGCGAATTCGCTCCACGTGCGTCCGGCGTCGTTGCTGAAAACAATGCACTCGCCACGGCCGGTACTCGTGTACGCGGCCACGAGCAAATCTCCGGTGCCGGTTTTGAAACCGGACGTGTTGTTCACGTCGACGACCGCGCTTCCCGAGAAGCACCAGTCGTCGTAACGCTGCGGATAAAGGGCAATCGGCAACTCCTGCCAGTGGAACAGGTCTTTGCTGACGGCGTGTCCCCAATGCATATTGCCCCAGCCCCAACCGTACGGATTGTGCTGATAAAACAAATGCCATTGGCCGCCTGAATACACCAGCCCGTTCGGGTCATTCAACCAGCCACGCCGCGAGGTGAAATGGAATTGCGGACGAACGAATTCGGAATACAGCGCGGCAGCGGACGGCACCTCGTCTGCCTGATGGATCGCGTCGAGCGCCTTCGAGTCGATCGGCAGCCGGTCGACTTCAACCGCCAGGCGCTTGCCACGAAATCCTTCCAGATCGAGGAATGTCTGAAAGTCGGCATTTCCGTCGGCCAGTTCGACGTCGAATTCTCTCACCGTACGACCGGCATCGGTCAGCTTCATGCGCACCTTGCGACCGCCATTCTTGACCGGAATGTGCAGATACCGTTTCTCGATGACCAGTTCGCGACCCGCCGGCTCGAATCGCTGGGGTCGGTCGCTTTGAACAATCTGGTCGACATTGATATGTCCCCAGCCTCCCCTGCGCTCGTCCACGATTCGAATCGTCGCAGATTTGCCGGCCAGATCGGTCACGTCCCAGTTCTCCCAGTCGAGCCGTTCGCTCCCCCCGGCGACATCGTTCGGTCCGGTTGCCGTGCGTACGACCTTGCCGTCGATGACCAGGTTGATGCACGTCTGGCCGGCATATTTGCCGCCGCCGATCAGAAAATTGATATGTATGCGTTCGATCGTGAAGGCCGGCGAAGTGAGCGTGCCGGTGGAGTCGTCGCCCCCCAGGAAGCTGTTGACCAGCCCTTTCCCGAGAAACCCGCT
>DASYAR010000302.1:0-2289 GCA_036501235.1 Planctomycetaceae bacterium | reverse complement strand
GCGCGGCCACTCGCAAGTCTCGCGAGAACCCCAGCACGAGGTCGTCACCAGTCGTCATTTACTTCTTTAGCACTTCGTTACTTCTCAAAAAATTCCGACGAGGATCTTGACACAAACATCTCTTTCAGGGAAGTGCCACCCACGATGTTATCGGATATTGGCGCGAAAAACGAGACAAATGAGGATCGTGTGACAGCGGCGCAAGAAGCGCCGAAGGCAGCGAAACGACTCCTTCGATTTGACCGAGCGGCCCAGACCGAGGGGCCGGGCGAAGACGGCCAGTGCCTTGAAGCGCGGCGACCGACCGACAGGGCGGTATTCATCCTCGAGATTGGTCGGCGCGTCGCTTGTGGTGTCAACGGGACCACAACGTCGGGGCCGTTGTGTTTGGCCCGATTGCAAGGTCAGGCAAAAACCTGGCGGCTATGCCGAATCCCCTGCATCAGTCGGCAACCGCGCTGCTCGCGTTCTTTCTGTAGCGAGTGAGGACGCCCCGCTGCACGCCGGAACAGCCGGCTGAACCGGGCCATCAGTTGCATCCAGCCTTTGTCGCCGATGTGCAGCCGTTCCAGGATCGGCGCCAGGTCCGGCGGGATCGCGCCGCGTTTGTCGGCACGCAATTGCCGGCCGGTCCAATCCAACAAGTTCAAATACTCGGCGAACAGCATCGGCAGGCAACCTTTGTTCGAGGCCCGATCTCTCGGCGCTGGTTCTCGTTCCTGTGCTTCCGACAATTCAAAGGGACTCAACCAATCCGCGCGAGATTCGTTCGTCGTGACAGGCGGTTCGTCGAACGAAGCGTCGGAACTGTGGACGATCATTCCTCCGGCGGCCGAACCTGTCGTTGATTCTGCGGCTGTGCCTCCAACGCTCTGGCCGAGTGCCTGGATCCGCTCATAAACGGAGGCGAACCGGCTCGTTTCCGGCGTCTCGGCGATTCGGGCGCGGATCGGATTGAGATCCACATACGCCAGGCACGCTGCCAGGGCCGATTCGTCTAAGATCGGCTGACATTTGAAACGCCCTTCCCAGAATCGGCCGGTACACAGATCTTCACGATTCGCGCTGCGCGCGATCGGCTCGACCAGGCACCGCATGAACCACGACACGTCCGACAATCTGCGGCGGATCTCGGCGAATCGTTCCGCATTGGCCATGACCGCGTTGAGATCAAACTCGGTCGGCTCCAGGGGATTTCCATCATCGTCACGACGTTGCGGGAACACGTTCCACCAGCGGCGTGCCACTTCGTCATCCGACCAATTCTGAACGACATCGGGGCGATTGCGCAGAATGACGTGAAGGTGATTGCTCATGACGGCAAAGCCGAGCACGTCGATTCCGAACTGCCCCGCCAGGAACTGCATCCGATCCTGAATCCACTGTTTGCGATGATCGTAGCTCTTGCCTGAGGCTTGATCGATGCCGCACAGGAACGAGCGCCGAACGCAACGGTTGATGCAGTGATAGATGCCGACGTCCGCAGGATCGATCAGAAACCGACGACGGATACGGGGCATGAGGGCGCTCCGGCAAGGCGAAACGGCAGGTGAGGTGGACCCCAACGGTTGGACAGAAAACCGGGGTCAATAGTGGTATGTGCGAGCGGGCGACGAGGCCCTTCAAAGCCTCGTCGTCGCCCGCGGTCGCTTGGGGCAACCTGCAGTTGGATGTTCCTTCCCTCCCTAACGGGCGCGCGACTTCATCAATTTTTTCGTCGCCGGACCCTCAGCGTCTTGAGCCTTTCACTCCGTACACGACGGCCGGCGTCCGATAGTCCAGGGCCTGGTGAATCCTCCGTTCGCAATAGAACTCGAAGTAACGCCCCAGATGCTCTTCGGCTTCCCACCCGTCCGCGTACTCCCGCAAATACACCTCCTCGTACTTCACGCTCCGCCACAACCGTTCGATGAAGACGTTGTCCAGCGCCCGCCCCCGGCCATCCATGCTGATCGCGATCCCGCTCGCTTTCAGGCGGCTCGCGAAGCGGTCCGCCGTGAACTGGCTCCCCTGGTCGGTGTTGAAGATCTTCGGCCGCGATCGCGACAGCGCTTCCTCCAGCGCCTCGCAGCAGAAACTTCCCTCCAGCGTATTGCTCAAACGCCAGCTCACGACATACCGGCTGTACCAATCCATCACCGCCACCAAGGTAACCGTACACCACGGCCATTCTTGACCGGCGGGGTAGGCTGAGGGGTTCGTTTTTTTTCGAGCCTTTCAGCAAGGAGACGGTTATGGAGTGGTCGAGAGATCCCGCGCCTCGGGAAATCTGGTCCGGTCGAATGCGGC
>DASYAR010000301.1:0-14456 GCA_036501235.1 Planctomycetaceae bacterium | reverse complement strand
CCCATTGCAGGGCGTGAACGCGGCTTTTGTCTTTGTAGGTGATGGGCACGATGCCGCAACCCGATTCCAGCTCGGTATCTCCCGAGTACCATTTGCGACCGTAGATTTTATGCAGGAAATACCCCAGGGGACCATCGCCGGTCATCGATGCCGTGTCACCAAACAGCACCTGGCCCACGTCGGTCGTCAGGTTTGGGTGGGCATTGAAATATTCGGCAAGCCGGGGGACTTCCGACCGAAACGTGCCCTGGTCATCGGCGTTGCCGCCGTAACTGTGAAATTGGATATGCGTCAGATGCGACTTCAGTCCGTCGAGCGCCTGCATCGTGCCGAGAGTCGTCTGCCAGTTTCCCGGAATGCCCAGGTTGTTGCAGTGAATGTGCAGCGGATGCGGCAAGCCGAGTTCCATGACGGACTTCGCCAGCCCGGTAATGATCTGCCGCGGCGTAACGTCGAAGTGTTCGACCGTCGCATCCAGCCCCGCGGCGTCTCCTCCTCCCGACTTCCAGATTTCGACGCCGCCAGGGTTCACCACCTTGGCAGCATAGCCTTTGGTTGCGTTCAGCACCCAGCCCATGAAATTTCGCAGCCGCTCGGTCTCGTTGGCGGCCAGTTGCTCAAGCACGTAATGATTGTTTCCCAGCAGCACGAAGAAGCCTTTGTCGATCATCGGCGTATCGGCAAATTCTTCGTGCACGTGCCGGGCCGCGAGCGGTGGAATGGCCGCGTCGAACGCCGTCGTGTAACCCATACCGGCATATTTGTAACCGGTGGCGAACGTGCTGGGGACGCTGCCGAGAGTTCCCGAGCGAGTCAACGGCGTGCGGAAGACTTTGCCGGCCCGCCGCTTGTCGTCGGGCAGCATCTTGCGGGCCGTGTTGACCTTGGGGCCGGCGATGTGGCAGTGCATATCGACGCCCCCCGGCATGACGACCAGCCCCTCGGCATTCAGGACGCGATCTGGGCGGGTTTCAGGACTGGCTGGGGGCGCGACGATCCGGCCATTTTCGATCCAGATATCGCGGATTTCACCGTCGATGCCGTTCCGCGGGTCGTAAATGGTTCCGGCAGAGATCTTGAAAAGGGTCACGGCCGCCGCCTGTGCCAATCGGTCTCGCGCTCGAACATACGGGCCGTGCGCAGCAGCCGATCTTCTTCGAACGGCGGCGCCAGTAGTTGCAAGCCGATCGGCAATTTTCCCTGGCTGAAACCGGCGGGGATCGAAATGCCCGGCAACCCGGCAAGGTTCGCGCTGATCGTGTAAATGTCAGACAGATACATTGCCAGCGGATCGTCGACGAGTTCGCCGATTTTGAAGGCGGGAGTGGGCGCCACGGGCGAGGCGATCACGTCCACGTCGCGAAACGCCGCATCGAAATCATTGCGGATCAGCCGACGGACCTTCAGCGCCTTCAAATAATACGCGTCGTAATAGCCCGCAGACAAAGCGTAGGTCCCGAGCATGATCCGCCGTTTCACTTCCGGGCCAAATCCCTCCGCGCGGCTGGCGCTGTACATGTCGATCATATTCTCGAACTTCGCGGCCCGGTGTCCATAATGCACGCCGTCGTATCGCGCCAGGTTGCTCGATGCTTCCGAGGGGGCCACAATGTAATAGACAGCCACTGCATATTTCGAATGCGGCAGCGAAATCTCCTTGATCTCGGCCCCGAGTTGGCGATAGACATCCAGTGCAGTGCGAATCGATGCTTCGACTTCCGCATCGAGCCCGCTCACGAAATGTTCTTTGGCAATGCCGATCCGCAGGCCGGCGATCGGCTTTTCCACACCGCGGCTGTATTCGGGAACATCGGTTGCAACCGAAGTCGAATCGCGGGGGTCGTGTCCCGAAATCGCTTCGAGCAGTCGCGCCGCGCCTCCGACGTCGTTGGCGAATGGACCGATCTGATCGAGCGAGCTGGCATACGCCACGAGCCCGAAGCGCGACACGCGGCCATAAGTCGGCTTCATTCCCACCACGCCGCAAAACCCGGCGGGTTGCCGAATCGAGCCCCCCGTGTCGCTGCCCAAGGCCAACGGAGCCATTCCGGCGGCGACGGCCGCCGCCGAGCCCCCGCTGGAACCGCCCGGCGTCCGCGCCAGGTCCCACGGATTGCGCGTCGTTTTGTAGGCCGAATTCTCGGTGGACGAGCCCATCGCGAATTCATCCATATTGGTGCGGCCAATCATGACGGCGTCCGCCACGCGCAGCCGCGAAATTACATGCGCGTCGTACGGGGGGACGAAGCGTTCGAGCATTCGGCTACCGCACGTCGTCGGGTCTCCCTGCGTGCAGATCACGTCTTTAATTGCGACGGGCAGCCCGCCCAGCGCGCCCAGCCGTTCGCCCCGCCGACGTTTGTCGTCGACGGCCTGGGCCTGAACCAGGGCCTGTTCGCGATTGACTTGCAAAAAGGCGTTCACTTTTCCGTCGTTGGCGGAAATCACGTCGAGATACCCCGACGTCAGGTCGACGGAAGTCACGTCACCGCGGTCGAGCCGCTCGAGAAGTTCGTCGGAAGTCGCTCCGATGATGGACATTTGAGAAGTTGATCCTGAATGCGTTGCTGAAGCTCAAATTGGCGGAACCTTGCCGCGCGTATTGTGGCTGAATCGAGCGCAGATTCCAACCCTCTTGATAGCAGGTTCCGGCGCCTGTCACTTCCGTCGGCAACGGCGGTCCGTCTGCGTGAAGCGGAGTGCCAATCGGGTAGCCCGGCCGTCCCGTCAGAGCGGCCGGTCGCGCCGCGACAAGAATTCGACACCGTTTGAATTGAACGGAAGTCGAATCGTTCATTCGTCCTCGGATACCATCGGTCCCGCGAACGGCTGCAATGCCTCCTGGAGCTCGCCCGCCGTCGCAAACCGATCTCGCGGGTTGAGCGCCACGCAGGTGCGGATGATTTTGTCGAATTCCGGTGGAACCTCAGGACGTTCTTCATGGACCGAGAGGGTCGGTGCCGATTCGAGCAGCGATTGAAACAGATCGCTGATCGTTTTCCCGACGAATGGTGCTCGGCCTGTCAGGAGTGAAAACAGGACAGCTCCCAAACCGAAGACATCAGTACACGGACCAATGTCACCCCAGGAAGCATCAAGTTGTTCGGGCGCCATGTATCCAAATGTTCCTGCAATGCTCGTGCGAAAGGTGTTTCCGGATGCGACAAATCGGGCGAGTCCGAAATCGGTAACGCGGACTCTTCCACACGAGTCGAGCAGAAGATTCGCCGGTTTCAGGTCGCAGTGGACGACTCCGTTCCGGTGTGCGTGATCGAGCGCGTCTGCGGCTGCCGCGACCCACCCGGCTGCTGCCGCGACCGCGATCGGGCGTTTCGCGGCGACTTCCGCCAGATTCTGCCCGCGGACTAGTTCCTGAACCAGAAAGAACCCGCCATTTCGCGTGCGGCCAATCCCTTGGACAGAAACAATTCCAGGATGATCCAACCGTGCGACGGTTCTCGCTTCGTCAAGAAACCTGGCGACAGCGGACGGGTCGCGCTGGCTCCTCTTACGGAGCATTTTGATAGCCACCAGACTGTCGTCGTTCTTTCTTCGGGCGCGATAAACCCTTCCGATCCCTCCCGTGCCGAGGTGCATTTCGATCACGAAATCGCGATCGGAGTGATACGCATTGCTATGGTCTGCATCAGACGGATCGTGATCGACGTCGAGAAAAGATTTGTGGCTCGCGGCCACCAAGCATCGTTCCGGCTCACCGGCGGGGCGGCGGACATTTGCATCTGGCAGATTACGATTTGAATCGCCGGGCGTGACAGTCGACCGCGGTTGACGATCCGCCGTCTCCAGCAATAGGCTCCTCAGACGCAACTCAAGTTCGGCCAAAATGCGTCGAACCGTTTTTTCGTTCAATCCGGTCGCCGTTGCAATTTCCTCGATGCGCTCATCGTGCAATCGCAGTTCGAAAATGTGGCGAGCCCGAGGATCGAGTTGCGTCATGAATGTTTCCATGAGATCCGCCATCTCGATAGCTTGTTCGGCAGTCGGTGACGGGCCGGCCAACGGAATCAGCGACCAAGCCGAATCGCCGCCAGCGGGCAGTGCTCGTTCGCGATCGATCGAGCGCTTTGCGGCCGTATGGCGCGCTATCTGGTGATACAGCTTTTTCAGCACGATACCGACCAGCAGCCGCCATAGATCACCGCTGTGCAGCAGTGAGAACTTTCCGTTTCGCGCGCGAACGAAGAAGCTGCGATAGGCAGACAGGACGACGTCTTCGGGATCGAACCGCTTTGCGATTCGGGGCGCCATTCGCGCCCGGGCAAGTACGGTCAACCGACCGACGTAGCGGCGAAACAGCTCGGTCGCGGCCTGCTCGTCGCCCAGCCGGTACTTTTCGAGCAGTTCGACCGACGGTTCATCCATAATCCGCTCAAAAACTGAAATTCATGTCCGGTTGCAGTTCGGGAAACGCATCAGACTGCTGGCGCATCTGTCGCAGATGCGATCATACCTCAATCCAGGAGCGGAAATCATGGCCTTTGTCGTTACAGAACCGTGCTTTGGATGCAAATATACGGATTGCGTCGTGGTTTGCCCGTGCGAATCTTTTCGTGAGGGAGAACAGATGCTCTATATCGACCCGGAACATTGCATCGACTGCTACGCCTGCCTTCCGGAGTGTCCCGTTCAAGCCATTTTTCCAGAAGCCGAAGTGCCGACGCAATGGCACGATTACATCGCTCTCAATGCCGAGATGGCATCAAAGTGCCCGCCGATTACGGAACGCAAAGAACCACTCGTGAATCGTTTGTGATCTGGTTTTAAATGTGCTTTGACCTGTAGCGAGATCAGCTCAAATGTCTATAATGTATCAATCGCGATGGATGCGTTATCGGGCAGAGCAAGCCCTGTCGAGTTTGCCGTGAATGGGGCGCAGCGTCTGCGACCTTGCTTTTTCGGAGGCCTTTGTGCAAATACCGTTTCGATCAGCGACCGCCGACCTGACGCGGCGCGACATGCTGCAACTGGGAACGCTGGGGCTGGGTGGTTTCGGTCTGTCACTGCCGCAGTTGTTCGCGGCGGAAGCCGAGACTCCGCGGTATGGAATTCGTCCGACCGCCGATAACTGCATCCTCCTGTTTTTGGATGGCGGCCCGAGTCATCTGGACATGTGGGACATGAAGCCGCAGGCGCCGGACGGAATTCGCGGCGAGTTCCAGCCGATTTCGACGTCGCTTCCCGGATACCAGGTCTGCGAGCACATGCCGCGGCTGGCCCAGCACATGCACCGGGCCACGATCGTGCGCTCGATGCACCACACCGTCAATAATTCGCACGGTGCGGCCGTTTATACGGCGCTCACCGGGCTCGATCGCGGTGAAGTCGGAGGGCTGGTGTCGCAAAGCGATCATCCCCACATGGGGGCTGTGCTCGCGAAACTCCGTCCGACACCACCGAATGTGCTGTCGCACGTTCACTTGCCGTACATCACGCAGGAAGGGGCAGGAAATCCGCCGCAGCCCGGTTTTTTTGCCGGCTTCCTGGGACGGTCATACGATCCGCTCTTCGTTCTCAAAGACCCGAACGCCGCCGATTTCAAAGTTCCCGAATTGACGCTGCTGTCGGATACGTCCGCCACTCGGTTGGCCCAGCGGCGGCAATTGTTCGAGATGCTGGGAGCCGAGCTGCCGAATCGGACCGACCGTTCGCAGGCGTCCGAAATGACGGTGATGCAGGCCCGGGCGATGAACCTGCTCACGTCAGAGCGCACGCAGAATGCATTCAAGCTTACTGACGAAACCGACGCGAACCGGGAGCGCTACGGCCGAAACATTTACGGCCAGAGTGTGCTGCTCGCCCGGCGGCTGATCGAAGCCGGCACGCGACTGGTGACCGTCTCGTGGGCCCCCGATGCCAATGCCACCTGGGATACGCACGGAAACAACTTCAAAAGCTTGAAGTCGACCTTGTTGCCGCAACTCGATGCGGCGTGCAGCAGCCTGGTCGCCGATCTTGCCGATCGCGGTATGCTCGAGCGAACGCTGGTGGCCGTGTTTGGTGATTTCGGCCGCACTCCGCGCATCAACGGCAACGGCGCCGGACGCGATCATTGGAACTTCTGTTACAGCCTGATGATGATCGGCGGCGGTTTCAAACAGGGGCGGATCTACGGCTCCAGCGATGCGACAGGGGCCTTCCCCGCCAGCAGCCCGCTCGTGCCCGGCGACATCATATCGACAATGTCCGCGGCGCTCGGGATCCCTCACGAGTACGAAATTCACGACCAGCTCGGCCGGCCGCAGAAGATCGTGCCGGCAGGGGAAGTGATTGCCGATTTGCTGACGTAATCATTCCACGTCGAGAATCTGCGGCACGAGAAAGAACTGCCCGTCGGTTTTGGGGGCGTTCGAGAGGGCCGCGTCGCGCGGGAGCGAGGGGGCGACTTCGTCGGTGCGGAACACATTGCTCAGCTCGACGGCGTGCACCATGGGCTCGATTTCGTCGGTGTTGATCTCACTGAGCGAATCGACGTAAGCCAGGATGTTGCCGAGTTTGGCCGTGCAGTCGTCGACCTCGGCGTCAGTCAACTTGAGGCGCGCCAAAGTGGCAACCTTCAGAACTTCAGCGCGAGTTAAACGCATAGACATACAGGCGAGCCGGGGGTGTCAGCCCCCGGATTAGACCAAACTGGCAAAACATTTTAGAAACACGCAGCACGTCACACGCGACTCACTTCGTCGGCAGCGTAAACGGCTTGCGAACGACCGCCTTCACGACCTTGCCGCTACGAATGCACTGGGTACACACGCGCCGCATGATCGAACGCTCCCCTTCCTGAACTCGGATCTTCTGCAGGTTCGGGCGGAACGAACGGCGGCTGATGCCCGTCGTCTTGCGGCCGTTACCACCGAGATATTTCGCCTTGCCGCGCTGGGCAAGCTGGTTTCCACGGATCGGTTCTTTCTGACACAACTCGCAGTGCTGAGGCATCGCCACATTCCTTCCACGGACACGACTTCAGGACTTCTCGGAAAGAGCAAAAGTATAGCTGTTTTCAACATTAAAGCAACGGTGTGTGGCGGGGTCTTCGCATACGAATGATCTTACTGCGGAAAGCCGAATGGCGGGAACGACTTGTAATTTTCGCTTGTCGGTCACGGTATGAAAAAATCGACCGGCCTTGTCTCAGCTCAAAGCCATCTGCTGGAAAAGCTGTGTCAATCCACAGTTGTGGCAATTCGTGCCGGTGCCCGAGCGATTGGCACGGCCCTTGCGTCGGATGTGTTCTGCACGACTCACGCCACACCGGTTTCGCGTGACGGATGCTCTGACGAAATCACAATCACAACGGATGGATCCATCCAGGGACTCCATTCTCAGCATTTCAGGAGGGTAATCATGCTGGTTCTCACACGGAAGCGTTCGGAAATGATTCAAATCGGCGACAACGTCATTATCAAGGTCATCGAAATGACCCCCCGCTGGGTGAAAATCGGGATCGAAGCGCCGGATGACGTCCGCGTCATTCGGGCCGAGCTGTTCGGCAAGCCCGGCCCACAGCATCCGCTCACCGTCTTCCTGCAGCAGCGCCGCGCCGAAAAGCAGGCTGGAGCTCACACGGAAGATTTCCCGTTGAAAACGGATGAATGCCTGGCCCGGTTCGACCTGGGTCCGGTTGAAATCGCCCCGCACGTTCGGCATGGGTAGTTCGATTGGAAAATCGTGTGGCCTTTCGTGTATGCTGGTGGCCGTGACAATCGCAGGAACGACCGTCGCTCCTGCGATTGCGCGTCCCATCTGCCTGCCGAAGGATTCGAGGCCGTGCACGAGCCTGCAACACAGCCAGTAACGCCATTGGAACAATTCGACCGCGAGCCCGCCGCCCCCCCCGGCCGCTGGATTGAAGGGCTGTCGGCCGACCTGCCGCTGCTGGGCGCGCTGGAAATCATCTTTCGGCAACGGTTCGCCGGAGTGCTGTATTATCTGCCCCTGGCAGCCGAGCACGCCGACGACAACATCGGGCATGTTCATAAGCTGCGGGTAGCGTGCCGGCGGCTCGGAGCGGTTCTCGACATTTTGGCCGAGGGCTTTCCCGAAGCGCCGCGGCAGGCGCTCTTGACGCTCGTCGATTCGATTCGCAAGAGTTGCGGCAAGGCCCGCGACTTGGACGTACGCAAAACACATTTGGAAACTCTGCTGCGGATGTCTTCGGTGGATGACGCGGTCGTCCTCGAATTGCTGTGCCAGGCGATTGTCCGTCGGCGCAAAAATGTGCAGCGCAAACTGATGCACCGGCTTCCGAAATTGCGGGCGGGGTTGTACCAGGCGGGGGAAGAGCTGTTCGCATCGCTGCGAACGGCGCCGCCGACAACCGCAGACGGTGCGTCATCGTTTGGAACCACAGGGTATCGAATCCTGACGAACGAGTTGGCGGCGCTGTGGGACGTCGCGGAGACCGATTTCGAGACTCCCGCCCCCCTGCACCAGTTGCGGATCGGTTGCAAGCATCTGAGGTATGCGGTCGAAGTTTTTATGCCAGTCTTGCCGGCAGAGTTTCGCGAAGATTTTTACCCGCAGCTCGAAAACATCCAGGAGCTGCTGGGAGAATTTCACGACGCTGCCGAGGCCACGGTGGCATTCCAGCGGTTGCAGAAGAAATGGAAAGGGTGGCGCGGCACGAAAAAATGGACCAAACACGGCCTGTCGGGCTATCACTGGCGCGAATTGCGGTCAGGGCTCGACTCGGTGCTGTTGGCCTACGCCCAGCAGGCCGATCACGCCCGTACCGAATTCCTCGATCTCTGGCCTGGGTTTGCGGGCGCCTCGTTCCGACAGCCGGTCGCCGAATTGCTCACGGCAAATGGCGATTCGTCCGCTGCTCCATCGACCGCTGATCCAATCTCGGAGGAAGGATCATGAGCATCTTCTGCCGGATCGACGACAAGAACGTGCCGCTGTACCGCGTGCTATGGGTCGCGGCGACGCCTCATTTTTGCGGCGATCCGGAATGCCAGTGCGAAGGATTGCACGAAGTGGCGCTCGAAGGGGGTGAATCGGTCTGGGCCAAATTCGAAGAGCGCGAAAACCTGCTGCAGATGATCGAGGATTGGCAAACGGGGGAAGGCTAGTCACCCGCCGTGTCACTGGCCAGCGTGCGAATTCCTGGCAAACGCTTGCGCGACTTGTTGGCGTCCTGGCTCAACTTGAAGAGATTGGCCTGTTCGCCCGGCCGCAATGTGGCAACTCGGGCGGGACGACCTGCCGATTGGGAAATGCACGCTACGACGTCGGAATCGCCGACGACACTCATGCGACCGCCACGTACGACGACGGCGGCTCCTTCGTCAATTCCCAGCCCCACCAGTCCTGGATGACAGGCCAAAGCGCCCAGCAACCGCTCTTGCCGATTCCGAGCCAGGAAATGCTGATCGATCACCGTTCCAGGCAAAAGGCCGAAGCCACGGCCCATTTCGGGCAGGCTTTCGCCGTTGCGGATCATGACGGATGACATCACCGCGGCGCCGGCCGAGATGCCTCCCACGACGCCCCCGCGCCGCATGACGTTGTGAATCATCCGCTCGGAAATCGTACCGAGATAGGTGTCGGCAAGGAACGCCTGGTTCCCGCCGCCGAACCAGACACCGGTGGCATCGGCCAACGGGCGCGCGAAATCAATGTCATTGGCTGTTTCCCGCGAGCGGGTATGCAAGATCGTCAGCCGCGCCAACTTCTGGGCCCGCCAGTATTCGAGCTCGTCTTCAATTTCGTCGGAATCGGCCGTTTCGCTGGCCGTGGTAATGACGACGACCCGGGCTTCTTCGCCACCGGCCGCCACGACGAACTGATCGAGGACTTCGTCAGAAATCTCGCCGCCGCCGCAGATGACCAGAGTTCCCCGCGACAGCGACACCATCAGCCGCACGGTCGGGGCATCGGCGTCGTCTTCGATCCCGTCCGGGAGGCACATGACGAGGCCGGCAAATACGGCAGCAATAAAGGTCCACCTGACCAATCGAATTGTCCTTTGCATGAGAATGTCAGTCCATTGACATCTGAACCATAGTCTACTGTACGCCTTGCCTCAGGCGTCGGCAAGACCTGCTGTTCAAATGGGCAGGTCTCAAGTGGGTTCAGTTTGCACTCGCCGAAACTAGCCGTTTTCATCAGTTTCGTCAATTACTTCCCACGGCTGGAGAGAACTTTGGGAAAACCGTGCCAATTGGGCAAATTAATCCAAAAAAATGGTCCGATTGGCGCACCTGCTGCATTCGGGCTTTCAAAAATGTAACCTCGCGTTCAAATCATTCCTGCGGCATCCGTGATACGATACCGACAGCAAATCCAGGCGGTCGGTTCGCAGGAGAGCGAAGCATGCCGAAACAGCAATCTCCACGGGTCGTTTTGGCGGTGGCGTGCCTATTTTGCGGTGTCCTGCTGGCGACATTGCCGGCGCGAGCCAAGGAACCCGCTCGCTCCGCGACGAGCTCGAGTTCCGATAAGGCCTTCCGGCTCGCCAAGAAGGATTTCCAGCAGAGAGTTCATAATAAAAAGCCGGCAGAGCGCGCCGCCTCCCTGAAACTTCTTTCCGATTTTCCCACTGGTGAATCCGCCGAGCTCGTGTATGTGACTCTGCTCGACGATCGGGCCGAAGAAGTCCGGGCCGCGGCGATCGAATTCCTCGCGGCGCTCCGCGACCGCAGCGAAGTCACCGACAAGCTGCTGCTGCGCATGACCAGCGCAACCCGCAAAGACGGGATGGACGTCCGAGCCATGGGCGCACTCCTGGCACTGGGGGGAACCGCAGACAACGACCAGCAATTCCGCCTGATCGCCTACCTCAACGAATTCCTGGGGAAGCCGCAAACCGATCAGCATTTATTGCACGAGATGATCGACGAACAATCGCAGAAGAAATCCGACGCCGAAGTCATGCGGCTGCTGATGCTCTTTACCCGCACTGAGTTTTTCGACCGTCGTTTCGGCTTCCGGCGGTGCGTCGTACAGGGGCTGGCCGAAATCAAGGATCGCGAAGCCATCATCCATCTGATCAACTTGCTCCCCCGCTTCAAAGGATTGGTACAGTTCGACGTCATCTCGCATCTGATTACGGCCACGGGGCAGAATTTCGGCGATGACGCCGGAAAATGGAAATTGTGGTGGACCGAGAATCAGGGAAAGATCGGCGTCCAGGAAAAATCGAAAATCCCGCCACTGTCGGAATATGGGAAATTCGGTGAGTATCACGGCATTCCGATTTGCGCGAAACGCGTCGTGTTCGTGCTCGATACGTCCCTCAGCATGCGCGGCGCCAAGATCGAGGTGGCGAAAACCGAGCTGATCCGCGCAATCCAGGAATTGCCGCAGGAGGTTCGATTCAGCGTCGTGTCGTTCGACGGTTCGGTGCGAATCTGGCAGCGCGAGCTGGTGGCCGCCACGGAGCAGATGAAACATATCGCGGTGAACGTGGTGCTGGAACAAGCTTTGGGCTCGAACACCGCCTCTTACGACGCCCTGGAAGCCGCCTTTCAACTTGATCCCGAAGCGATCTACTTTCTCTCCGACGGCGCTCCGATGGGTGGTAAGGTCGACGATCCGACGCAGATCGTGTCGATCCTGTCGTCGCTCAACCGCGTCCGCCGGGTCTCGATCCATTCGATCGGCGTCGACACCAATCTCCCGGGCGCCGCCGTCTTCGCCAGGTTCATGAAAACACTGGCGGAAGCCAACTGGGGCGTCTACAAAGCGGTGAATTAAAACAGCCGGGCGAAGCCCCAAGTTGACGATTCCAGGCGGCACAGCCAGAATTCACGGCATCTCTTCGTCCCACGCACCAATTCTTGGAAGTGTCTCATGCCGCTCGCACGATCTCGCACGCACCTGCTTCTGGCCGTCCTGGTCTCATTGGGTTTCACGTTTGTCCGACCTGTCGCGGGGCAAGAGGCCGCTGCGCAGAAAGAACCGCCACGACCGCGCCGGCCGCAAGCCCTGGTTTCTCCCGAGATTCTGGCCGACGGCGGCGTGACATTCAGGATCCGCGCTCCGAAGGCCACGGAAGTCAAAGTCTCCGGCCAGTTCGGTCGCGACGCCACGATGGCCAAAGACGACCAGGGTGTCTGGTCGGTCACGGTGCCTTCCGTGCCGGCCGGCGTGCATGAATACCGCTTCGTCGTCGACGGCCTGGGGGTCATTGACCCTCAGAACTCGGCCATCAAGCCGCAGCGCTGGCCCGGCTCCAGCATCCTGCATATTCCGGCTTCGCCCCTGACGCCGTGGGACTGGCAGGATATTCCCCACGGCGCGGTCCACGAGCACACGTACAAGTCGCAGGCGCTCGACACTCCGCGGCGGATCTTTGTTTATACGCCCCCGGCGCCCGCCTCTGCCACAGAATCCGCCGGCTCCCTCCCCGTGCTGTACCTGTGCCACGGCTACAGCGATAACGAGGCCACCTGGACCGTGCACGGCAAGGCACATTGGATTCTGGACTCATTGATCGCTACGAAGAAAGCCGTGCCGATGCTCATCGTCATGCCGGACGCCCACGCATTGCCTCCTGGTGCGACGGGATTCGAAGAATACGGACCTGCCAACTCAGCCGCACTGTGCCGCGAGCTGCTGACCGACATCGTACCGCTCGTCGAGCGGAGCTATAAAGTCCGTGAGGAACTCGCCGGTCGCGCATTTGCCGGCTTGTCGATGGGAGGTCACCACGCCCTGACGGTGGCCCTCAACCATCACGACCGGTTCGGCTGGATTGGCGCATTCAGTTCAGCCCCGCCCCCCGTCGCCAGCATCGACGCCGGACTGAAAAGTCCGGACGAGGTGAACCGCGACCTGAAGCTTTTCTGGATCGCCTGCGGCAACAAGGATTTTCTGATCCGGCAGAATGTCGAATTCACCGCACTCCTGAAGGAGAAAGGAATTCGCCACGAGTACGTTGCAACCGAAGGCGACCACTCCTGGCCGGTCTGGCGGCGCTACCTCACCGAATTCGCCACGCTGCTGTTCCGCTGAACGTCGGTCAGGTGCTGGGCTATGCCTTCGCCAGTTGCCGTAGCACGTAATGCAGGATGCCGCCGTGCCGGTAGTAGTCGACTTCCACCGGCGTGTCGATCCGGCACTTCGTGGTGAATTTCACCTGCTTGCCGTCTGCTCGCGTCGCGATCACCGACACGTCCGCCAGCGGCTTAATGTCATGCGGCACTTCGATGTTAAATGTCTCAGTTCCATCGAGTCCGAGACTCTCGCGGCTCTCCCCCGTTTTGAATTCCAGCGGCAGCACCCCCATCCCCACCAGATTCGAGCGATGAATGCGCTCATACGAGACAGCGATCACCGCCCGGATTCCCAGCAAAAATGTTCCCTTCGCCGCCCAGTCGCGAGATGAACCAGTGCCGTATTCGGCTCCGGCGATCGCGATCAGAGGGATACCCGCTTCTTTGTATTTGATCGCGGCGTCATAGATCGACGTCACGTCGCCGGTCGGCAGGTACTTCGTCGCGCAACCTTCGGTCCCCGGCGCGATCAGGTTTTTCAGGCGAATGTTGGCGAACGTGCCGCGGGTCATTACCCGGTCGTTGCCGCGCCGTGCTCCGTAACTGTTGAAGTCGCTGACTTTCACCCCGTTGGCCTGCAGGTACTTCCCGGCGGGAGAATCCGCCTTGATCGATCCGGCCGGGCTGATGTGGTCGGTCGTCACCGAATCGGCCACCGAAACCAGCACGCGCGCATTGCGAATGGGCTCGATCGGTCCCGGCTCGACCGGCATGTCGACGAAAAACGGAGGCTCCTGCACGTAGGTGCTCTTTTCATCCCATTGATAGAGGTCACCCTCACTGATGGGGATGGCCTGCCACTCGGGAGGGCCGAGCGTCGCCTTCCCGTATTCGTCCGTAAATGTTTCCGGGCTCATCGACGCGGCGATCGTATCGGCGATTTCTTTCTGCGACGGCCAGATGTCTTTCAAGAAGACGTCTTTGCCGGCCTTATCTTTGCCGAGTGGCTCGTGTGTCAGATCGACGTCGGTTGTTCCGGCGAGCGCGTAGGCGACGACCAGCGGCGGGCTGGCCAGATAATTCGCCTTAACCTGCGGATTGATGCGCCCTTCGAAATTGCGGTTGCCCGACAGCACGGCCGATACGACGAGATCACCCTGCTTGACAGCCTCTGAGACAGACTCGGGGAGCGGCCCGCTGTTGCCTATGCACGTCGTGCAGCCGTATCCGACCGTGTTGAAACCTAACGCATCGAGCGATTTGTCGAGCCCGGAACGGTTCAGGTAATCGGTGACGACGCGGCTCCCCGGCGCAAGGCTGGTTTTCACCCACGCCTTCCGCGACAGCCCTTTCGCCACGGCGTTCCGCGCCATTAGCCCCGCCCCAATCATGACCGACGGGTTGCTGGTGTTCGTGCAACTCGTGATCGCGGCAATCACAACGGCGCCATCGGTGATTTGCGACGTTGAACCGTTAGTTTTCACATTCACGCCGGGTGAT
>DASYAR010000300.1:0-9878 GCA_036501235.1 Planctomycetaceae bacterium | reverse complement strand
AGAATGCGGCACCTCGAAGACAAACCCGTGTTCCTGCTCGAAAAGATACTTGCGGCCCTCCACCGATCCCGCGGGCCCCAGCACCGTCTCTTCACAACTGAGCCACGTTCCCCAGGGAGTGACGCCGCCGGCACAATTGCGGGCCGTCCCGACGAGGCTGGTCCAGTCCTTGACCCATTTGCCGGCAGCCATATCGAATTGCAGGTTCGTGCAACCACCCAGCGCCTTCTGATCGTACGGCGTTCCGTGCTTCGAGAAAGGGGCGTGCGCATCGCTGCATTCATGATTGCGAACCAGAGTCACCAAATCCCCGTCGGCACGGATGACCCCCATGCCGTCGTGGTTCGCAGGCGTGGCGACTCCATCCGACATCGGATCGCCCTTCCAGCCGAACGAGAGGTAACGAAAGCCTTCCGGCAGTTGGAGCAATTCGAGGCCCGTGGCCTCATCCGGCCCCGGTTTCAGGGGACTGTTTGCGGACGAGGGCAATGCAGCGCGGGCCTGGCGACTGAAAGCGCCAAAGCTGATCGGGATCGACCACGATCCGGCCGCCGCCGCGGTCCATCCGAGAAAATGCCTGCGAGAAAACCGCGAGTCAGCCGCCATGTTTGATTCTTCCTGGTCCGCGCGAAGAATTGCTTTAGTCGTGTGGCGGGATTATCCATCTTGGCGTGAAGAGGCGATGTTGAAGACATGAATTATCTGTCATACATCGGTGTCTGGTGGGATGGGCACCTGGCGACCACGCATCGCGGCAGTCATTTGCTCGCGGATCCGAATCGGCCGAATGCGACAGAGCCACGGTCGGCGGCGAGGCGTACGTTAATCCAGCAGGCCAGATTCCCACGACTGGATGAAGTCGCCTGGGCCTTATTGTCCCCCAGTGGACTGCCGCGCGGCGGCGACGCGCGGGTCGAGCTTTTCGATTAGGGTTCGCAGTTCGACAAAGTTGGTCTTCGTGGCCATTTCGAGGAGTGCGTCGTGGGCCATCTCGCGGAAGGCCCAGCGCCCGCTCAGGACGTCGTCGATGTGCCGGGGAAACAGCAGGCTCGGGTGCGGGTTGGCAAAGACGCCGGCGATCCGCGCGTCGGTCCGTTCACTGTCGCCGGACAGTTTTCGCAGGATGGCCAGCATCAGCAGGGGGTCAAGCGGAGGTCGCACATGTTGTGGAGGGGACGATTGATACGCGTCATAGGCGGCTGGGGACGAGACTGCATACAGCCAGTGCTCGATGGACGCCGAGTCTTTGCCGGATTCAGCCTGCATGATGGCCCGGACGGCGTGAAACGGCGCTTCGTTGAGCAAGCCGGCCAGCCGAATTTGTTCCTGCGAAACCCAACGGGCATTGGCGCGATGCGATAGCAGGTCGTTCAGCAATGCGAGTTTGTCTCGTGTTTTCTGCGAGCGGGGAATGCTGCGGGCAACTTCCTCTGGGATCTGCATCGTGAGGCGAGCCAATTGGCGCAGCACGACGGCTCGCGTCTCGACGGCCAGCGGGTCGTCCAAGTCTGGGGGGAACGACGATTCATCCTCAGCCAGCGCAGCCGCCAGCAAATCTTCCGTCTTTTGGAGAGGCCATGGATCACCCGCGAACCAGCTTCTGAGGACATACTCGAGTGACTGGATTGCCGATAAATAAGGCCTGGTGCCGTAGTCCGCCTGGTGGTTCTCGAGGTATTCATTCAGCAGCGCCACGTAATCCGGCAGGAAGCGGGCATTTTGCTTCCGCGTCTGTTCCGCGCAGACCTCCGAGTAGGGATAGTCATCATCAAACCAGCTCGACTTCATCGGCTGCGTGCCCTGCCACAGGACCTGCTGCAAGATCTCACGCGCTTCCTCGCGAGGTGTATAAGAAGAGGAAGTCGGCTCGGAACGATTCGCGCCGGCTTGCGATTCGAAAGGCGCTGCCGGCTGAGGTTTGGTTTGGGCCGGCCTGGAATCGGTCGGCGAGGGCTCCCATTTCAACCGTGGATTCACGAGGTCTTCCACACGGCGGTCGATGATCTGGTCTTTGATCTGCTCGCGGGCCTCGATCAACCGCTGGGTGCGGGCCATCCGCGCCTGGAATGCGGCCAGCTCAGAATGATGCAATTGCTGCCGCAGCGCAAACGATTTGGCGACGGCCTGACGAAGTTTGCGGCGCAGGGTCTCTTTGTCAGCGGGAGCTGTCGCGTTCATGATCATCCTGCCAATCTCCGCGGCTTCTTTTTCCTGGGCTAAGTATTGTTCCTGGAGTCGAACTGACGTGTCGGCCATAGGCAGTCGCATGGCGGGCTCCCGCGCCGGATCACCATCGCCGGATTGGCTGGTGGTCGACTCGATCCCGGAAAGTTCCTCGTCCGGATCGCTGAAGGGCCTTAGCCGTCCGCCTGCCGCAACGTCGCGGTCGTATTCGTCTGAATCGAAATACGACAATTCGCGCGTGATGGCTTCAGTGATCTGCACGACGTCCGTGACTGGGGAGCTGAGCCACACCAGAAGGTGATCTCGTCCGTCAATGAATCTGATCTTTGGATCAAATTCCTTAAGCGACACAAGGCGATTTGCCAGTCGCCGCCAATGAATGCGATCGGGAGTCTCGATGATGATATTGTACCGTCCGAGGTTGAGCGAAATTCGACTGACTCGCGCTACGACGGTTCTTACTTCCTCGGGTTCGATCGCATGGCCGGCGATTGTGCTCCGTTTCCGGTCCGGCAAACGGATGACGATTTTTTGATCATTCCGCATGGTCGGCAACAGAACGTCGTACTCTTCGAACAGAAGATGAGTCAATGTGTGCACGGCGTGCACGGCCTTATCGCGGTCGACTTTCATAACCAATTCCTTATCAATGGCAGTCAACCGGGCGCGAGATTTCTTTTCCCTGGCCAGGGATCGAATCGCTGCAGCCAGACGGACCGTCGGGACTTTTCGGTCGATTGGGAACCGCACCTTACGATCGCTGAACACGACGCAGATGCGCTCGGCCCGCTTGAGGAAATCGTCCAATGCGATCGACTTGCCGGTCGTCGGCTCGATCAGTTCGATCTCCTCGTCCGCGGATGCAGCAGGATCTAAAGATTCCGAAAATGCATCCGTTTCATCGGGGGAATCGACCGCGGCCTTTGGTTGCGACGGTAATTTTCGGGCGTCGTCAGGCGAGTCATCTTTGTTCGCTGTCGACGACTCGTTTTCGAATTCATTGGCGTCGAAATTCGCCAGTTCGCGGGTGATCGCCGGCACGTTCGAAATGTCGTTCGTCCGCGGCGCGATGTCTTCTGCGTCGCGGGCCGTCGATTGACCCGGCTCGTACAACGCCAGAGCCGCGCTGGTGATTGCACCCGCCGCCACCACGACGATCAGCGCTCGCCAGGTTGTTTTTCGCATCATGGGTCGTTCTCCAGGTGGGGGCGTGAAATGAGATCGGAATCGGAATTTGTCTCTGGCGGCAGTGGAATGGGCAGGCGGTCCCATTCGCGTTGGTTTCGCGTCTCGAATACCCGGCCGTCGCGATCGAGCTGGTCGAGCTGATCGGCGACGGCGTCCCATTCCGTCGCCGAGCCGACAGGCATACGGGGCGTCGAATTATCCGCCGTCGGCACGGAACCGGCGGGTGACGGATCTGAAGCGGCCGAATCGGAAGCGGGCGCCGCCGGACGATCGATACTGCCTGGCCACAGCAGGAATGCCGCGACGAGAGCCACCGTCGCGCAACAGATAACGAGGGGGACGGTCAGCCAGCGTGGGGGGCGTCGAGCGCGGCAGAAATCCGGCAACGGAGCGAGCGTCGGCTGTTGAACGTGAGCCAGGCACTGCTCCAGGATCGCGGCGACTCTCTGGGCCGATTCCAATCGATCGGCAGGCGCCTTGGCCAGCATCTTGTCGATGATCGCCGCCAGCCACGTCGGGATTTCCTCATTGATCTCGCGGACCGGGCGTGGGTCGGAATCAGTAATCCGCCGCAGGATGCCGTAGCTGGTTTCCGCACGAAAGGGAGGTCGGCCGGCGGCCATGGCATAGAGAACGCTCCCCAGGCTGAACAGATCCGATCTGGCGTCGAGGGGTTCGCCCCGCGCCTGCTCGGGGGACATGTACTGCGGGGTGCCGGCAATCAGCCCTGTGCGCGTGATGCTGGCGTCGTCGATGGCGCGGGCCAGGCCGAAATCGGTGAGCATCACGCGGTCGACCCCCAGATCCAGCAGGATGTTCGCCGGCTTTACGTCGCGATGCACGATTCCCTGGGCGTGCGCCGCGGCCAGCCCCTGGGCCGACTGCATGCCGATGCGGAGCAAATCGACGAGGGGCAACGGTCCATCGCGAGCAATCCGCTGTTCCAGAGATTCGCAGGCCAGAAACGGCATCACCAGGTAGGGCAGCTTACCCCCCGAATGGACGGTGAGAATCGGCATGACGTTGGGATGCAGGATCGCCGCGGCCGCCTGCGCCTCGCGAGCGAACCGCTTGCGGGCCGCGGCGCTCACCGCCAGATGCGGGGCCAGCACTTTCACCGCCACCAGCCGTTTCAACTCGGCCTGGTAGCCTTTGAGAACAACGCCCATCCCGCCCCGGCCGATGACCTCCAGAATGTCGATGTCGGCGAGCCGACCCAGAGTCTGGGGGGCGGAGGATGGTTCCAGAAAGTCCACGGCAAAATCTGCCGACGAATCGTCTGCATCGTCTTCGTCACGCTCTGTGCGAGGCGTTGTGGCACGGGTCGCGTTGCCGGCGCCGCAGGCTGATTCCGCTTCGTATTTCAATGCCAGACTGACCTTCGACCAATCCGCGTCGGAACCGGCCAGTCGCGCCAGCTCGCACTGGCAATTCGTGCATTCGGTCAGGTGTCGGGCGAGAGCGTCCTCCTGCTGTTCGCTCAAGCGGTCGTCCAGCGACAATCGCAGCAGGTCATGATCGCAGGCGTCTGAGTTCAAAGACATGGTCGGAAATCCTGCTTCACATCGCGTCGTCGATTTTTTCCCGGATCCGCGCGAGGATCCGGCTGCGGGACATGTAAATGCTGCCGGGGGAGATGCCGAGCTCCGCCGCGACTTCGGCCACTCCTTTGCCTTCGATCTGCGTGGCCCAGAACGCCTGCCAGGAGGTCTCGCGAAAGTCGCCGCGCACCTCGTGTGCCGCCCAGACGATCAATTCATGCTCGTAGAGCCCTTGCAGGCGCTCGCTTTCGGCCAGGTCGGGCTGGCCTTCGAGCTGTTCGAGAAAGTCGGTCCCTCCCTGGCCGGTCACCTGTCGTCGCTCACGCGTCATGAATTTGATGACCACGTTGCGAGCCACACGGCTGAGCCACCGCCGGAACGAGGCGGCCTGGCCGTCGTCGCGCCAGCCGTCGAGCGAGCGTGCCACGGCCATCAACAACTGCTGTGTGATGTCGGCGACGTGCCGCTCGGGCGTCCCCTGCCGTCGGACCAGTTGCCACAGGAACGGCTCATAGGCGCAAAGAAACTCGGCCCAGGCGGGTTCATTTCGCCGGTCTTTCAATCGGACGATCAAACTGGGATGTGTCTGCGGTTGCCGCATAAAGCCTCACTATAAGGCTTAGTCCCGGTTCGTGCCGAACTCTCACGCGAAAAATCAACGGGGCTGACCTGCCGGGCTGGTCGTCGCCAGCCCCACGTCGATGTACTGATAGCTAATCAAAATCTAATTCACCTGCCGGATGAACCGGCAGGGGGCGTAATGCAAAATACGTCGTGCGCCCTCGGCAAAAGACGTGCCGTTTCGGTCTGGAGTCGGCGGGCTGGTTCGGGTACAGTCCCGCCCGTTTTCGAACCCATCTCACATTTGATCCCGAGGGCCGGCTGAAGCCTGCATCATGTTGCAGCGACTCGCCGTTGGATATGACAGACGCTCTTCCAGAGTTCGACGTCTCCCAATCGTTCTGCGTCATGCTGCATGACGTGGCTCCCATTTACGAATCGCACGTCGCCACCTTCACGCGGGCCCTGGCGCCCCTGGTGGGCAACACGATGTCGGCGGCGGTCGTCCCGTGCTGGGGCGGAGTGCCGCTGGCGGAACGGGATCGCCCGTTCCTCGACCGAGTCCGCCACGAATACGCGAACATCCTGCTGCACGGGTTCGAACACTTTCGCCCTGCCGGCGGTGGATTGGTGTCGGCGATCGCCGATGGGAAGGATGAGATGAACGGTCTCGACTCGGCCGAGACCGACCGCCGGCTCGCGGCCGGTCAAGAGATTCTCGCACGCTGGCTGGGCCAGCCCGCCTGCGGGTTCATCGCCCCGACTTATAAGATCGGACTGGCGACCCCCGAACGTCTCGCGAAGTACGGCATCCACTATACCGTGGGCTATGGCCGGGTCGTCACGTCGACGGGGCAGCGTCTGCCGCTGGCGACCTGGGTCTGGGACGTATCCCCCATTCGTTTGCTGTGCCGTGGGGGCTACCGATTAGGTGAGCTGCAATATCGGTTCCGCAAACGGGCACTTCCTTGCGTCGTCCTGCATCCGCTCGATCTGGAGCGCGGGTTTCTGCCGCAGATCGAACAAACCGTGCGGAAGCTGCTTAACGCGGGACGGCAACCGGTGTTGCTCGAGTCAATGGGTTTTGGGATTCCGGCTGCACGAGCAGCGGCATGACCAATCGGCCGGCGACGAAATTCGCCCCGCGCCAATGCGTGCGCACCAACCCCGCGTGAGAGAGCAGCGCTCGCGTGGCGGCGGCCATGACGAACAGCCGTCCCAGCGGGGCCAGGACAGCCGCGGCGACCGGCGCGCCCGACAGCCGAAATATCCCCACGTCCAGGATGCAGCGGAGGCCGAACGCGAATGCGAAAGCCAGGCCGGCGCCGCGAGTCAGTCCCCCAGGATTGCCGGTGCACAGCGCGTCCGCCAATCCGCACACCAGCGCTCCCAGCGGCAGCGCGAACAACACGAGCATCCGCACCAGCGTGATCAGCAGTTGCGAGGGCTTGAGAGCTCCCTTGAAGATGCGGCTCCATCCGTTCCACGATTCGCGAACGGTGGTATAGGAATTGGTTTGATACAGCCCTTCGCCGTGCGCCAATCCCACCCGTAAACCCGCATGCTTCGCCAGCCGCGCCAATTGCAGGTCTTCGCTGATTTGCGTCCGTACGGCGCCCCAGCCGCCGAGCCGGTCGAACGGCTCCCGTCGCACCAGGATGAATGCCCCATTGGCGAAGGCGTCGTCCGAGTTCGGGTCGTTCATCCGTTCGGGGCGCAACCAGGCCAGCAGCGTTTCGGTGCAGCACGGGACGACCACGCTCTCGCGGACCGACGTCATCTTGTATTTTGCCGCGACCGAAAAGAAATCCAGATTGCGGCGAAGCAATTCGGTGACCGTGGTGCGCAGCGCCGCAGGGGACTGAAATTCACAATCGGCGTCGGTGAAACACACCAGGCTGCCGGTTGCACTCTGGAGCCCGAGATTCAGGGCGTGCGGCTTGCCGAACCAGCCGGCCGGCAAGGCCGAGACATGCACGACCCGTAACCGGCCGGCAAATTCGATCGCCAGTCGATCCAGAATTTCTGCCGTGTCGTCTGTGCTGCGGTCGTTGACGGCGACCACTTCGAAATCAGGATAGTCCTGGCGGAGCAGCGATCGCAGGCAGGTTTCAATGCAACCCGATTCATTTCGCGCGGCGACGAGCACGCTCAGTCGCGGACTGTTGTCGAGAGCCGAGCTGTCGCCGGCCGGTCGCAGCAGCGTCCATTTCCGGCAACCCCGGACAAAGGCCACGGTGATGGCGATCCAGGTCGCGGCAACCCCCCACGCGAAGATCGTCCAGACGTCCAGGTGAGATAGTGACATGGCCCGCCATCCAGGTAAGCGTTCGGGGACGAATGAGATCCTTCCAGGAGAGGATTGGCTGGAAAACCATAGGCCACGTCTGACAGAAAGCAAATTGGTGGAAACGATTTTGTAAAATGTGCATTTTCGGGCGAAATCGCCCGCTCGTCAGCCGGTGAGTTCGAGGTAGCCGGAGCTGGACTACGACGCTTCAGCTGCCGTCTCTCCCCCCCTTCGTAAGGGGGGCAGAGGGGTGAGGTGAAGCTATTTTTTCACCCACCCGCGCAACACCCGTCGTTCCAGAACGCACAGGCCTCGCACTTAGCCCGCAAGATCGTCAATCCGACGATGAACTCAAAGAACCGCGGATGACGCGGAGACGCGCGGATAAAACAGATCATCACCGAAGCGCGCTTCCTGGACCTTGCCAAGAATGCGCTCAAGGCCGACGGATGGCGTGGCCAGGAGGCAGTGGGACATTTTTCCGCGCCGAAGAACTTTAACCAAATCGTCGCGGGTTGCATTTCAGGGAGAAATTAAATATGGACGGAAAAGGGACTCACGCCAAGCCGCGAAGGCGCAAAGTAATTCACCCGGAGGGCTGGGACTTACGTCGATGTCGCGAAAATCGCGTCATTACCGCTTCGACTCACGCCGATATGACCTGTGGAATTTGTAGAGTTCGAGTCGAGCGTGAAATTCCGCCTTCATTTTCGCGTCGTCGGCAAGGTCTGCGGCCTTTTCCTGCCACTTTACAGCATTCTCGAAATCGCCGATTTCAGCATAACCGGCGGCGAGCGTTGTCATCGCGGGATTGATTTCCCATTTGCACTTTTCACAGATCTTGGTCGCCAGCTCGACGGCCCGTTTGCCGTCGCGGAATTTGGCATCGGGACATGAGGCGAGCAACATAGCGAGCTGATAGGGACAGACGACGGCGTCCGGCTCGACTCGCATGCCTTCGTTGAAGTCAGTGATTGCATTGCCAAAATCGCCGTTGTCGTTGTGGACCTCTCCCCGGTACGCATAGCCGGAGGAGCTCTTCGGTTTACGCCGGATCATCTCAGTCAAGTCGGAAATGGCCATTTCAAAATTGCGAATCTCGCGATAAACCGCGGCACGATAATGGATATAGCGGGTGGCCTCGGGGTTCAGCCGGATTGCCTCGTTAAGGTCGTCGATTGCCAATCCGTATTCGCCCTTTTCCTCCCATGAAACAGCCCGGCCAAAATGTCTCTCGCTTTTGGTCGGATTGAGCCGGATGAGCTCAGTTTCATCCGCAATGGCCTTATCGAGATTGCCTCGTTTATGCCACTCTTGGACGCGAGCCAGGTAGACATATTCGCTATCCGGATCGAGTCGCACGGCTTCGTCGAAATCTCGCATGGCGGCATCAAGTTCCCCCATCGTGCTCCATACAGAGGCGCGATGGACATAATTGAAGGCATCAGGCTCCTGCAGTATCGCATCGGTGAAATAGTCGATCGCCTGATCGAGTAAAACCGCGTCCCCACGATGCACATACCCCTGTCCGTGATAAGCAGTCACCAAATACCAAGATTCATCCAATTGCTCGATCTTGAGCTGTTCGCCCCGATCGATCCGATGAATGAACTTGCCATTCACCCTCAGTTTGGCATCATCCGCAACCACCACGACTGTGTCGCCGACCTTTTGTGCAACGGCAATGGGGGTCCCAAAGTGAACGCAGGCAGCAGCAAGCAGCAAGGCCCGCATGATGTACCTCCTGAAAGTCATCGATTTGATCGGCTCCGTCCGATGGACATTGCCCTTCCACCGGCGAAAGCGGCCATTTCGATAGCAAATTCAGGGGTCGAACGCCAGACGATTCACTGATACTCGCGGCTTTGCGTAAGTCCCGTTCTTTTCGGGCGTTCGTAAAACAGGGCAAACGTGAGGGCAAACGCGAACCGGGAAGGGCATAACTGGATTGAGTCGCATGGCGTCACCGCTGAGGGTGGCACTTCCCTGAAAGAGATGTTTGTGTCAAGATCCTCGTCGGAATTTTTTGAGAAGTAACGAAGTGCTAAAGAAGTAAATGACGACTGGTGACGACCTCGTGCTGGGGTTCTCGCGAGACTTGCGAGTGGCCGCGC
>DASYAR010000299.1:0-7320 GCA_036501235.1 Planctomycetaceae bacterium | reverse complement strand
AGCGCTCCCCGGAGCCGTTCGCGAACACGCGGCGAAGATCGGTCTGACGTTCCCAATTGTCATTGACCATCTCGACGGCCGCATCGTCTCGCGCTATCAAAAACATGGGCTCGTTCCACATTATCCCAGCTACGTTTTGATCGGCCCTGACGGAAATGTTTTACTCGACGACCAGACGATCGCGAATCCACGCTTATCGAATTACAAACTGGAGATCCTGCACAATTATCTGTCTGCGAAGTCGGCTCCCGCACAATAGTGACGTAGGTCAGGCTGTGCCTGACGCGATGTGTTCTGAACGAAATTCAGAGTACCCAAGGCCAGCGCACTACAGTCGTCTTTGTTCTCCGGCATCAAAACGAATGTCACACACGAGATGCGTCGAGCGTCAATCCTGTGGGCCGGACCCCGTTGATCTCTTCGAATCCCGATTGCGTCAGGCACAGCCTGACCTACCCGGCTCACAAGGGATACGCCGTACACGGCCATCATCCCAGGGGGACCACTCTCTTTCATGGCATCATCCCTGAAAGACAGGGACGAGTGTCAATGCCGCGGTGACGCCGCACACCGTGAAGAGATCATTTCATTCATGCCCGGTTTGTCGCCGGAAACTCCGCGAAAACGATGAGTGGAATCATCTGGCAGGCCAACAGACCGATCCGTCCTAGCGTTGTGGATCGGCCGGCGACCATCACCTAATGGTGATATAGCTTGATGATCGTTTCCATGCCTTGCGGAGTCTGCAATAGTCCCCGCAGTTCTTCCTCACGTTCGCGTCTGGAATCCATGTCGTTCACCACGGGTCTGCGATCCATTCCGTTACGAATTCTTGGGAAGGCGGCCGGCGCGCGTGGCGTCAAGCAATGCCAATCGCGTGACCGTTCAACATCCATGTCTGCGTCACTTGTGTGAACAGTTGCCTTTAGTCGCGAAGTGTAGTCGGGCTACGGGTTTCCGGCACAGGGCAATGTGAGCGCCCGACGAGATGGCCCGGTCGATCGCTTCATAGGAAACTCCGATCAGCGCTCAATGTTGAGCTTCGGCAAAGCCGCCTTCAGGTCCGCAATTCCCGCGTTGGTGACTTTCGAGTCGGCCACTTGCAGACTCTGCAGCGACTTCAGCGACTTCAAATACTGTAGTCCCGCATCCGTGACTTGTGTCTTGTAGATCCCGAGAATGATCAGTTTGTCCAGGCTCGCCAGACGCCGCAGTCCCGCATCCGTCACCTGCGTGTTGTTCAGACGCAGAGAAGTCCAGCGGTTCGACTGACAGAGCTGATCCAGGCCCTGATCCGTCAAACGTGTTCCCGCCACGAACAATGTCAGGAGCTTCGGATGAGACTTCAGTTCCGACAGTCCGGTATCAGTCACCTGAGTGTTATCCAGGTTCAGAATTCGTAGATTTGGCAGCCGTGCGATCTGCGTCAGCCCACGATCCGTCACTGCCGTTTGACTGACGTTCAGCGAGGTGAGACTGGAAATCTGCGCGAGGGATTCGAGACCGCGATCGGTCAGCCGCGTACGGCCGAGTCCCAGTATCGTCAGCTTGGAGCCACATAATTGAGCCGCTCCCTCGTCTCCGATTGTCGTCGCAGAAGCTTGAAAAGTGGTCAGGTTCGGCAGGGAGCTCAGTTCCTTCAGGCTCTCGTCCGTCACCTTCGTGCCATCGACGTTCAGGACGGCGAGCTGCGACAACCCCCGCAAGTGGACGAGCCCCATTCCTGTGATCCCCGTCCGCGCCAGCGACAAGGTTCTCAACCCCGCGAGATTCTTCAAATTGGCCAGATCCTCATCGGCAACCGATTTGTCGTCCAGATGAATGGTGTTTATCGTGAAGGTGGATTCCGGCAGTTTCGCCTGGCTGGCGATGACGATTTCCTTTCTCTCCGCGATGACTTCGACCCTGCCGCCCAGACCGATCGCCCATTCAGCGGCTCGTCGGTTCGGCTCGTAAACGTGGACGATCCGGCGCTGATTCTTGGCGACACGGAATGGCTGAGGCCCCAGCGTCAACCCGGGTTGTTTGACGGAAATCGAATGCTCACCCTCCGGCAGTTTCAACTCCTGCTCCAGATCCTTAGGCGAATAGTCGCTGCCGCCGATCGTGATGACCGCCGTGGGATCGAGCGGCACGTCGAGCTCGATTTTCACGGTTCCCGTCTCCACGGAAGCAGTCGGGCCAGGTTGCGGAGGCACAGGCGCCTGCGGCTCCGGCTTGCCGCATCCCGAACAGCAAATGAGGATGCTCGCGATCAGTGCCCTCTGCCAACTGCCAGCTTGGGAACGCACGTCCTCAAAGGTTTGGTTCGTCGATGGAGAGTTGGATTCCTGGAAAAAATTACAGCCTCGAAGCGCAAGCGAGCGAGTCAAAAACGTGACCGGCATGGAAAGCCTCCTCAGGTTGTCGGAATAAAGACACACCGCATCTCGATTGGTGACGGCGGTTTCGTCCCCCTGGGCTTCGGAAACCGGCCGTGAGATGAAACGTGTGTGAATGGGCCGTGGATCACCCGGATCGGGGTCAATCCCTGAGAATTTCCAAAAAAGGTCTCGCGCGACGAACGGCGCTTGGCCCATGTGCCACGCTGGTTCCAGCCGTCAACCGGCGAGCCCACTTGCCAGCGCAGGGCCTCTCAATCCAGCCGAACTGCTGCAACCCTATTGACTAGTCGAAGACGCCCTTCGCCAGCCGGCCTCCTCTGAATGACACATCGGGCGGTGCCGAATGATAGGTGACCCCGCCTGTTTTTGAGCCGGTGCAACCTGTACGCGACTATTTTTTTGCTCGCTGCCACACATGGAGCCATTGCCCGCTGCCTGCCGCAGTGGAGAATTTCGACGGCCGTTCCTTGCCGGCCGCAGAAAACACGCAGTGAAATTCTTCTCCCTTGAATTCGTAAATGCCCAGGCGCGTTTTGCCCTTGTTCGGGCCGCTGTCATCGGTGATGTCGACGGCGTGCGGGGTCTTCGTGGGATCGACCTTTTGCGTGCCCGTCGTCTTTTCCTTGCCGGGGATCGTGACGGTGTAGTGATCGCCCTTGATGACCAAGGTTCCGCCCTTGAGTTGCTTCTCGGTGAGGGGTTTTCCATCGGCTTCCCCGCTGCTCAAAGTCCACGTTCCTTCGAACTTCTTCAATTCCTGTTCATTATCCGCAGCCAACAGCCAGCCCCCGCCAGACAGTCCGCACACACCGAACATCAACAACGTGGAGATACGCATGGGGCATTCCTCTCTTCCGTGAAGCCAATTGACGAACGTCCGCCATCTTGCCACGCAGCAAGATCCGTTCAGCGCGGATTGTAACAGATAGACGCTAAAATGGAGGCACCATCGTTCCCGAAGTGGGAACAGGCAGAGGAACGCAGGTTCGGGCACGGTGTCCTCGACCTCAGGCGGGCCGAAACAGCGACGGGTGGCGGGGTCAGAGCATGAATGAATTTTTCCGTTCCCAAGGTCGCCGAATGACGCATTGGGCGGCGCCCACTGGTCGGTGGCCGACAACGGGTATTTGGTTCTAAGTTGCGACGGTGCAGTGCACTTTATCTCCGATACCGTTTCTCCCGAGAGCCTACGCGCCTTCATCAGCAGGGACTCAACTGATGCTTTCAGCATCATGGGCGTTCCGTATCGGTATAAGTAACACCGCAACAGTCGATCGCAAGGTGCTCGAAGGCTCGTCCGTCGCCTGACTCGACATCGCCGGCGGCGTGGGGCACGTGGCAAGCGTCAGGGGGCGTGGGGAGGGCGCTTGGCATGATGGTGATTCAGGACGTAGGCGACAGCGCGTGTTCCAATCGCCGCGAAACACAGGCCGCCGATTACCCGTGGCCATTCGCACTCGACGACGAATACAACGGCGAGCTTGCCAAGCTCCCACGCCCCCAGCACAACGGCCGTAACGGTGAATGGGGACGTTATAACGAGAAACGTATACAGCGCAGCCCGGCTCGTTTCCCGAAATGCCTGGGGCGCTCGATTTGATTGCTCAACGTCCATGCCCCAGATGATACTCGGGAGGAAGGCCGGAGGGCGAGCGGAAATTAGCCGGGTCAGTTTGATTCGGGCGGAGGCGGGAAAGCAGAGCCAATCCGCCGCGAGCATTCCCCTTCGCGCCCGCGCTCCACGCCGGTTAGAATTCCCGGCATTGACGAATTCCTTGAATGCGTAGGAGGCTCCTTGCCGCGCTGGTCGCCTTCAGCCGGCAACGAGGTTGATGGCAGTGGCCGGCGCCAGCGGCCGATCGTTCGCCAGGGCCGCGAGAATGGTTCGCGGGGGATGATACGGCTGACGCCCATGCGCCACGAGCTTGTTGTCGCAAATCAGCAGGTCGTGCGCCTGCCAGTCGAACATCACCATCGTCTCGGCGATCGTGCGGCGGATGCACTCCAGATCGGAGATCAGAATCTCCGAGCCGTCGGCGTGCGTGGAATGGAAGAAAAACCGATTGCTGAGCCGCGGTCGCAGCCGATCGGCTTCGCGCTTCTGGTCGGGGCTCGCACCGAGAAAGTCGGTGGTCCAGGGAGCGTAGGCTTTGTGAAGCAGATGCGCCTGATTGAACCAGACTCTTTCACCTGACAGGCGATGCGTCTTCACCACGGGTGAGGGTTTGTGAAACACGCACACTCCGCCATCGCTCGTCCATTCGACGCGCCAGCCGCGTTTCGCGGCAAACTTTTCTGCCTCGCCACGATCGGTGGCGCCCAGCACAGTGGGCCAGGTCGCTTCGTAGCCGGCCTCTTTCGTTTCGGGCAACCGGCGGGTGAGAATCAGTCCTTTGTCTTCAAAGCGGTGCACGAGGTCGGCGGGCAGGCGCTGGTAAACGAGGCGCATGTCGCAGATCGGCGTCTGCCCGCCGCCACCGGGCGCCACCAGGCAAAAGAACGCGACTTGATCGGGCGTGGGATCGGGAAAGCTGGGAGAGGGCTCGAGGTAGCTCATTTCCTGGTGCAGTCCGATCATAAGATGGCACGGCGCGTCGGTGGAGGAAACGATCTTTCCCTGGACGGCGGTGCGCGGCGTATGACCCCCGGCGTAGTCCAGAAGTTCCGTAGAGACTCGCCGCATGACCTCTTCGAAATCTTCCGAGGCGCGCAGCGACCGAAAACCCCGCAGGAGCAGAGCTCCGTGATTGTGCAATTGGCCGTCCAGCCATGTTCTTTCGGCGACGATCCAGTCGAGGAGCTCATATTGCGAAACATCGGCCGATTCTGGCGTGGCCTGGATCACGAAGGGGAGACAACGATGGCCGTCTCCCTCGTGGCCCGACGTTTGAATTTTCATGTTGATTGTCCTCGCAATACTTTGATTTTGTGACCGAAGACTGCCGTCTTGCCGCGTCCTGCGAAATCAATCTTAAGCCCGTGAATCGCAAATGAATTGGCAGCGATCCACGATCTCCCGAGACCAACGAATTGTCTGACAATGAGAACCCTCTGTCAATTATTCGCAGTCGCTGGTAGCCGTCGCATGGCGCCACGCATTATTCTACCTTGTCGGCAGAGACGTGCGACCACCCGGCAGCAGATCGCGTTCTTCGAGGGCTCAACCATGATGAACACCGGGGAATCCCCCCCTCCGCACCGACAACTGACTGCTGCGGAGACGACAGCCACCATTCGCAAGGTTGCGATCCGTCTGCTCCCCCTGCTGTTGTTGGCTTACGTCGCCAATCTCATCGACCGCGCCAACGTCGGTTTTGCCAAATTGACGATGCAAGCCGACTTGGGGATGAGCGACCCGGCCTTCGCCTTCAGCACGGGAATGTTCTATTTCGGTTACCTCGTGTTTGAGGTGCCGAGCAATCTGTTGCTGCGGCGAATCGGGGCGCGAATCTGGTTCGCCCGGATCATGATGACCTGGGGAGTCGTCTCGGGCGCCACAATGTTCGTGACCGGCGCTGGGAGCTTCATGAGCGCCCGGATTCTGCTGGGGGTTGCCGAGGCGGGGTTCTTTCCCGGCGTGATTTACTATTTGACGTACTGGTTTCCCGTGCGGGAACGGACACGTGCGGTCGCGACATTCATGGCGGCCAATGCCATCGGTGGAACTTTGACTAATCCTCTTTCGGGCCTGATCATGCAGAATCTCGACCAGACCTGGGGACTGCACGGGTGGCAGTGGGTCTTTCTGATCGAGAGCCTTCCCTCGCTGATCCTGGGGGCCTGCGTCTACTTTTTTCTGACCGATCGTCCCTCTGAGGCTCGCTGGCTCGACGATCACGAACGGAATTGGCTGGTGCAGCAGATCAGCCAGGAAGAAGAGCATCGGGAACAACGGCACGGCGCCAATTTCCGCCAGGCCCTGATCTCTCCACGGGTCTGGTATCTGATTCTGCTGTATTTCACGATCGCCTTCTGCGCCAATGCCGGAAGTTTATATCTGCCGGAATTGATCCAAAATCACTTTCCGGATTCAAGCAAATCCGAAGTCGGCCTGGTGGCGGCGATCCCCGGCCTGTGCGGCATGGTGAGCATGTTGCTCAATGGCTGGTGGTCCGACCGCACCCGGAAATATCGCCTGCACGTGGCGCTGCCGGCCCTCCTGGGGGCGGGAGGTTGGCTCCTGGCCGCGCTGGCAAATTCGCCGGCCTGGGCCGTAGTTGGTTTGTCGTTGGCCTTCATGGGTGTGATGTGCATGCTTCCCCCATTCTGGTCGCTCCCCACATCGTTCTTGAGCGGCGCTGCGGCCGCGGGGGGGATTGCGCTGATCAGTTCCGTCGGAAACATCGGCGGACTGTTGGGCCCTGGGATCGTGGGCTTGATTAATGAAGCCACGAAAAGTCATCTATACGGCCTGTTCGCCTTGGCGGGGATCCTGGCGCTGGGCAGCATTCTGGCCCTCTTCTCTCCGCATGACCCGAGCTGAGATGCCCGACATGACCCAAAACTGATGTTTCCTTGCCGGCGAAGCTCGTAATTCTTTCTATACGGCGGATCGATGCCTCACAGGTGCCTCACCGGAAAGACCGTCTCACGCCGCCATCCGTTTCCGTCCAGATGCGGGAAAATCGACTCTCCCGAAAAGCTCGCCGGCCAATGGCGAATTGACGGGCGTCATTTCGTCGGATGGCACCGCTGAGAACGGGGCACGGCGTTGGTGTGCCATCTCACGAGATGCGGCCGGGAAAGCAGCCTGCCAGGCGAGACGACTGTACGGCCAGGCGATCGTGGGTCAAACGCCGCTACGAAGATGGTCAAAGTCGTCTCCGTGGTACGCCAACGATATTCGGGCGAAAAGCCGGGGTGTTTCAGGGATTTCCGCCGGGAGCCCGAGAACGGTCGCAAGGATTGGCTTGGAAATCGATAGTGCCGGGCTCCC
>DASYAR010000298.1:0-13259 GCA_036501235.1 Planctomycetaceae bacterium | reverse complement strand
CCGGTCAGCGACCCCCCCGACGTGCGATAAAACAGCTCGATCAGAATCTGCTCGGTCGGATTCGTCACTTGCGGCAGCGGCACGATCCAACCCGGTCTTGGCGGGGTCTCTTTCCGCACTTCGACAGGCTTGCCGGCCACCGATGTCGCCCACAATATGGCTCCCTCGGGGAGCGCGACTTGCAGGCTTTGCACGCCAACCGCCCGCAATCGGAACTCGGCCTTGTGTTGTTGCTGTCCCCCTTCGCCTAACACGGTCGTGAGCGTGGCTTTGTCGCAGAGCGCCGTCGGAACGGCCTCGCGGTCGAAGCGGGTTTCGGTCACGGCGATGCGGAATCCCGGCCGGATCGCACGATAGGCGGCCACGATCCGTTCTTGCGGAACATATCCCAGCGGCGCCGGCACGTCGGCCGGATCGACCTCTACGAGAGCCTGCCCCGCGGCGTCGACCGCAGTGACGTCCAATTGCTGATCCGGCCCGGCTTCGACGGCGACAAATCCATTCTGGCGATCGGCCGACGTGACGACCAAACCGGGGAGAACGAACGTCTTCGCGTCGGCCGTGCGCGGAGCCGTGAGATCGGCCACAAGCCATAGTAAGCCAAAGGCCCGCTGGTCGAGCTGCAGCGTCCAGACGCGTTGTCCGTTGGCAGGCGGAGCGGATGTTTGCTCGGTGATCCGGGGGAGCTGCGCCTGCGGCTCGCTCGGCGGCTGCAGCAGCGAAAATCGCAGGTTGGTTCCCGCCGTTTCGGGAAGCGCCACTTGCAGCCGTTGCAGGCCGCCCCCCTGCACCACCATCCGCGCTTCGAGATGGGAAATCAGCGTTTCGCGGTCGAGACGATGATACGCCAGCGTCTGCGCGGCGACGCGCACCGGTTTCCGCGTGACTTTGACAGTACCTGTAAACCGTGTGTCCTGGTATTCGTACACGAGCCGGGGGGCCCGCGGCGCCTGCTGTTCGGCCGCGGTGAGCCGGGCGGGATCCAGTCCCGAAATCTCTTCGGTGGCCAGGTCGAGATCGTCGTCCGCGGCGATCATGTAGCGGCCGTCGGTCACGCCGACTTGCGGCAGCGTGACTTCCGGCAGCTTGATCGACAGGGCTTGATCTTCGATCGGAAGATTTTCGACGGGATTCATGCGCGCCGCGAGCGTCAAGTTGGCTTTGCCATCGGCGGGAATCGGCGGGTTGAAAGTGATGCGCACCTGGTTGAGCTCGGCCCCCACGGGAATGATCCGCCACGCGATCGGCCGGTTTTCGAGGAACACGTCAGTGACGCTCCAATCGACGGGAAGTGCCAGGTCGAAATCGAACAGCGGGGCAAACCGGCTCTGGACGGCAATGCTGGCCCGCAGGCTCAATTCGTGAGACGTGATATCGACCCGTGTGGCGATCGTCGCCTGCAATTCCCGGCCGCGCGGCTGGGTGACGAACAAGAGCGCGAAGTTCTCGCGCCAGGCAGCATAGTGCAGCACTTGCCCCGCGCCGACTTTCACCAGCTTGTCGGATTCGCCGGGCGTCTCGGCCGCCGCGGCATCATCTGCCGAGACGCGGCGGATTCCGGTCGTTTCCACCTCGTGCAACCGCAGGCCCGACGGATGTTGCACCATGACGCGCACCAGGTGCGACGTGGCGCTCGCCAGCAACAGATTCGGCACGCTCCACGGCTGGCCCAGCACACTTGCGCTCACGCCGCTGAATGTCACGGTCCGCGATTCATTGAACGGTTGGCGGTAAACCAGCTTGAGGGTGGTCGTGTTCCCCGCCGCACCTTCGCCGATTTCCCAGCGTTCGAGCCCGGTCGATTCGATGGAGACAATTTCGAGAGACGTGGGGATCGTGAACGTCAGATTGTCGATCGGCTTGCCGAAAACATTGAGCGACGTGACGGCGCGCCACGTCCGTTCTTCAGGGGCGACATACAGGCCGATGGCCGTACCGGCAAAAACGAGCGACGCCGATTCCTGCTGTGAGCGGCGATCGGTAATCCGCAGCGCGATCGACGTTTTGCCGCCGACGGGAACATTGTAGGTGGCCGGCTGATCGGCGGCCGCCGGGCGCTCGAGAGGCGTTTCGTTGACGTGCAGGTGTTTGCCGGCCGGCAGCGTCATGTGCAAGGAGGCCGGGGAGATGGCCGGGACGCCAAATCCGGCCGATTGATCGCTACCGATGTTGACGAGCGGCCCTGACAATTCAAGCTTCAGCGTGTACTTGCCCGGCTGATGCGTGAACAGGACGAGGGGCCGACCGTCGCCGCTGCCGCGTCCGATCTGGGCCGGTTTGTCGTCGAGCGTCGCCCCTTCGACCGCCAGTCCCGAAAACGGCAGCACCACCGTCTGCCAGCCCCGCGCCAGTTGGTTCAATTCGATCGTGGCGTTGACGACGATTTGATTATCGGCAGTTCGCACGGCATATGAGGCCTGCGAGACGACGACGGCGTGCGTCGATGTGACCGCATTGTCGAGCTGTTTTTTCGCGTCTTCGGAGAGCTTCAGGAATTCGGCGCGGGGGAGCACGACCCCTTGTTTATCGTGCTCGAGAACGACGTCGAGGTCTTCAACGGGCACATAGACGCGTCGCCCCTCCGGCGCGGCCGCAGGCGGCTGTGCGTGAGCGGAAACGCGAAATGCCAAAAACAACAGCAGCGCCACGGCCGCCGGTCGATAGGTCATGCCTCACCCTGAAAGGAATAACGAAATGACGCCCGGATCTCTTACGAAGTTCCCGGATTTTAACAGGTTTTGCGGGCAAAGTGTTAATCAACGAAGGCTGCGGGGACTGTGCGGGTGCCTCCGTCATTGGGGGGTGGTTCGACAAAGTGCCCCGGCCGTTCGACGATCTGGTGGATTGAGATTTGAAGCTTCGAGCCGTGCCATGTCCCCGCGCTGTCTACGGATCGGAATCCGTTTCTGCATACCCTTCGTCGTGAATAATGCGGGGCGTGCGCGCCGGCTGAAGGCGACGACGAACGTACGCCGCATCCGCCCACAGCACGACAACTTACGTCGATCGTCTCGTTCCGGGCCCAGGTTATCGGCGCGATCCGAGCCAGAGCCGTTTTCGAGAGAGAAATCCGCCACAAGTGATTTCCGGCAATCGCCTTGTATTGCATCAGCATCGTCAAGATCTCATTTCACAAACCGGCCAGTTTGGGCGTCGTCAGGCAGGTTTTGAGACGCGTCAGGCAGGTTTTGAGACGGGTCAAGCACGTTTCGAGACGAGCTCGATCGCATTCACCTCTCATTTGGCAGCGGCGAGAGAACAACTCGGTCCGCTGAACGATTCGGCCCCCGCTCCCGCCACCCGTCCGCCTGCCCACGATTCCTGCAGCCCGATCACCTGTCATTATATACGTTGTGCGGCGGAAAATAAGGCATTTCAAAACGGATCGAACCCAGGGAAGAAATGAGGAAAGCAGGAAGACAGGAGACCAGGAGAGAATTCTTCTTAGACATTCGAATTTCGTCATTCGTCATTTCACTATTCGTACCAGACTTGCACGAGATACAGGCCGCAGGCGGGGGCTGTCGAGCCGGCGATCGAGCGGTTCTGCGTGGCGAGAATTCGGGCCACATCGTCGCGGGTCCATTTATCGCGCCCCACGTTGACCAGCGTTCCCAGGATGCTGCGGACCATGTTGTACAGAAAGCCGTCGGCAATGATGTCCATCGCGATCAGGGGGCCGTCGCTTGCCGTTTGAGAAGCTGATTCCGCCGAGACCGTGGCGGTTGTCGGAATTGAATTGGTGAACAGCGTCCACAACGGCTGCCGGCTGAAGGTGATTTCAAACACAGTCCGCACGCTCGTCACCTTGTTCGGCCAGTCGGTCTCGAAGCAGCGGAAATCGTGTTTGCCGATCAGCAACTGGGCCGCGTCGTGCATCGCTTGCGCGTTCAAGCGGCGGCGAATCGACCAGGTCAACCCCCGCAGAAACGGCAGCGGAACGGGGCTGTTGTCGATCAGATAGCGATACTGCTTGCGAGTCGCCTTGAAGGTGGAGTGGAACTCGAGCGGCACTTCGCTCGAATCCAGGACGACGATATCGTGCGGCAGAAAGGCTTGCAGCGCCGGGCGAAAATTCTCGGCAGGAATCGCGCAGGTCGTGTGAAAATTGGCCACCTGTCCCAGGGCATGCACCCCCGAATCGGTCCGACCGGCCGAGAACAGAGCAGTCTTTTCCCCCGTCAATTTGAAAATGGCCCGTTCGATCGTCGCCTGCAGCGACGGCCCATTCTTCTGCACCTGCCAGCCGCAATAGTTGGCGCCATCGTAGGCGAGCGTGAGGCGGATGTTGCGCGGTTCTGCCATGACGAGCGACAATCGAAAAAACGGGCGAACCAGGGACGTAAGTCCCCGGGGTGGGCTCAGCGCACGACAGCATGAACCGCAGGAAGCTGAAGATCGAAGATGAAAGATAGAGAATGGAGGGGCCAAGGGCGAGGAGAGAAGAGCGAGAAAAGTGAACTTCTGAAACGCGTCTCAAAGCCCGCGTGCCGCACCGTACGGCTCCGCTACGGCACGACGAGGCGTGCCACTTGTTTCGAAACGCTGATGCGGGCGATTCCGCCGCCATTGAATTCCAGAAAATCGGATTCGACGCCGTCGGAAAAGATGACGCCCCCCGAAGACATTTGCGATTCGACGACGAGCTCGGCTCCTTCGTTCAACAGCCCGAACACCAGCTCGGCTCGCGACATTTTGCTGACGAACGGTTCGCGGACCGCCCAGGCGAGCCGGCGGTCTTCCCAGGCCATTCGCGGCGCCGGTTGTGGCGGCGCGCCCATAGATCTGGCGATTCCTCCGGCCATATTGAACACGCTCGACAGCCAGCCGGTCGAACCGGCGCCGGTGGCGATAATCATGCCGCTCGACGATTGAGACTCACTGCGGTTCTGATCGACCTTCAATTGGTAACGTGCCGAAACGTGCGAGCTGCATCCCACAAACAAGTCGTTGAAGGCCAGCAGGCGCTGGCCGTCCTCCAGGTTCACTTCGGCCAGCGTCACGTTCCGCAGTCGCGCTTCCTGATTAAGTACGCGCGCGACGGCGGCGCGGGCCTGCGCCAACTGAAACGGCAGGAGGACGCCGTCGAACCGGTTCGGATCAGGATTGACGGCGACGATCGGCACGTTCCCCACATATTTGGCGGCGTTGGCGACCAGTCCGTCCTGGCCCACGACGACCACGACGACGTAACGGGCGAAGTCGAGATTGGGGAGAAAGCTGCGGTCGACGTACTGGACCGGGACGTCGAAATCGAGTTCGCTGCGCAACCGGGTCAGCGTTTCGTGATAGGCGACGTCTTCACGGTCGAGGTCCTGATATTCCACTTCGGCCGCCCGAGTGGCCGATCGCTGATCGGATTTGCCCGAGCGCATCAGCTCGCCGACCTTGGCTTGCACCAGACGGAACTTCGCCGACGGCCGCGTCGACCACCGCTCGAGCAGGCCTTCCATGCGCGTCTTGCGAGTGACGACGACAATCCCGGGACGGATGTCTCTGATCATTTGGACGAATCTCGACTCGTTCGCAAGAGCGTCTGCAACAGGTCCGGAGAAATGTTCAACTCGCCGATCTTCTCGGCATTCTCGGCGAGCTGCTGGAACGCCAGACTCATCATCAGTTTCGAATCCATGCTCGAGTTCGCGGCGATCAGCGTGCGCCAATCGACCGACTTGATCGGCTCGAGAATCGCCTGCAGGGCCGCGGCCCGTGATTCGGTTTCTTTGCGTTCATTGTCGACCTTGGCGGCGACCAGGCTGGTGCGCTGCTGCTCGACCGCAATCTCGGCGGCCATTTGCGATTCGCGGACTTGGCGCTTCTTCTGTTCGACGGCAATTTCCGTGTTCAACTCGTTTTCCTTGATGGTACGTTCCAATTCGACGGCCGCGTTGCGGCGGGCATAAATCGCCTCGTCGGCCCGGCGCAACAGGTCTTCGCGGGCGTCGGTTTGCAGGGCCTTGGCCATTTCGGGGGTGGCCTTGATGCCGACTATCGAAAATCCGATGACTTCCGCTCCCAGTAAGGCGACTCCCTCCGACGATTTCATTCCCGCCAGAACCTCCGCCACCAGCCCGTCGGAGTTCACGAGGACTTCCTTGAGAGGGCGCTTCTGAGTGAATGAGCGCGCGAGAATCTGGGCCTCGTGAATCAACCGGTCGTTGAGCTTCGACGGGTCATCGGATCGGTAGCGGCCATGAACGTCAACGGTGTGATCGAGCAACGCAGCCACTTTTTTCGGGTCGCGAATCCGACAGGTCAATTCGCCCTGAATCGTAACGTCCTGAAAGTCGGCGGTGACTTCATTGAACACGAACGGAACATCGCGGCTGGAGACCGGCACCTGCGCGATGACGGCGGTCGGGGCGAAATACCAGAACGACAACCCGGCCCCCTCCTGTACGATCTTCCCACCGCGATAATGCAGCACGTGCGTGGTGGGTGTCGCCTTCAGATAACGGAATCCGAGCATACATTGGCTCCGGGGGAGAATTGTCGCAGCAGACTGAGAGTGACTTCTCGTGGCCGGTTCACAGTGTGACTGCGCTTTCGGCGGCAACGCTCCAAGATACACCCCGGCGGAACGCAAAGTGAACTGGAAATTCGGGTTTTTCGCAGGAATTGCAAGTCGATGAATGGCGCGACTCCGAACCAGTACCACTCTTCGTCGCGATTCTTGGCGCTTGCAGCGTCCGTTCATGCCTTCTTCCCTGGCCGCCGCTGCGGCGGTGCATTCCAGGGATCCTCCGGCCAGGAGTGCTTGGGATAGCGGGCGCGCAGGTCTTTGCGCACTTGCTGATAGGTGTTGTTCCAGAAGCTCTGGAGATCGTCGGTCACTTGCTGCGGTCGCATGTTGGGGGCCAGGAGGTGCATCAGAACGGGAACGCGGCCTCCGGCAATCCGTGGGGTTTCCGCCAGGCCGAACAATTCCTGAATCTTCACCGCCAGGACCGGCCGTTTGCCTGCCTTGTACTGGATCGCCACGCGATTCCCACTGGGGACGGTGAGCTTCTCGGGCGCTTCGCGTTCGACCGCCTGCAACTGCGCCTGCGTAAACAGCGATTTGATCCATTGCAACCAGGGGCGCTTCCGCAAATCGTCGAACGACCGGCAATTCTGACAGAGGGCAGGCAGCAGGCTGGTGAGCTGCGCTTCATCGAGCGGCGGCAGCCCCAGTTCGGGCATCCACTCCCGCAGCGCTTTCGCCCGTTCGACGTAATCGCGAACGTCTCCCTCTTTGGGAAAAACGCGACTCAGGTCTTCGGCGGCCGCCATCGCCAGGGCCGCGGAGAGCTTGTCATCGGGAATATGCCCGAGCGCCACCTCGTCGAGGACCAGATCGTCCCAGCAGGTACGGCGCAGGGCGACTACTCGTGACGAACGCGGGTCAAACGTCACATCATCGCGCACTTCGAGCAGCTTCGGATCGAGCCACGCCCGATCCACTGCCGAAGCAATACGGACGAGTGCTTCAGTCGTTCCTGCGTTGACATCGACGCAAACGAAGAGCTCAGACGCCGTCACGGCGCTTTCATCGGCCAGGCGGACCCCGCGCCCGCCCACCATCACGCCGCGTCGCCCGCTCATTTCACGGCGACGCGCCACTCGATCCGGAAACGCCGCGAGCAATGCCCGCTGCAAAGCCTCATCAGGCGACATGCCTGCCGCGGTCGTCGAGCGGCCGCCGACCTGGCCGAGCAGCTCGACCAACTGGTCCTTGGCGCGGATGACGAAATGCGCAGCACCGACGTTGATCGACTCGTTGCCGCTGCCCCCCGACGCCTCGAACTCTTCAAGTTGCGCAACGCGATCCACGACGTCCGATTCGGACTGATGCCGCGCTTGCCGTCGTTCGCGCTTCGTAGATCCCGTTCGAAAAGGATCCCGTTCCGAAAGCAGGGCTGCGGCCAGTGCCGCGCGTTCCGGGACACCCAACTTGTGCCCCTCGATCAGCAGCCGAGCCACGCGCGGATGGGCGGGAAGCTGCGACAGCGCCTGCCCTAGCTCGGTAACCTGGCCGGCTTCCAGCGCTCCCAGCCGGGTGAGCAGTTTTTCGGCCTGTGCGAGCGACAGTTCGCGCGGCGGTTCAAACCACGGAAACGCAGTGGCGTCGGTTTCGCCCCAGGCATGAAGCTGCAAGATCGGACCGGCCAAATCGACGCGCCGGACCTCGGGTTCGTCGTCATCCGGCAGGGCGCGCTGCTCTTCACTCGTCCAGAGCCGTAGCGCGACGCCGGGTTGGGTTCTTCCCGCGCGGCCGGCGCGCTGCGCCGCCGAGGCCTTCGAGATTTTGCTCAATACGAGATTATCGAGGCCGACGTGCTCGTCGTATCGCAATACGCGGGCCAGGCCGGTATCGACGACGGCAGTGACGCCGTCGATCGTAATCGAAGTCTCGGCCACATTGGTTGCCAGCACGACCTTGCGACGTTCGCATGGACCCAGGACGGCATCTTGCTTTTCGGCGGGCAGATCTCCATACAGGGGCATGACGGCCAGATTGTGGCGGCTTGCGAGGGTTGCCAATTCTTTCTCGAAGCGGCGGATCTCGCCGACCCCCGGCAAAAAGACGAGCACATCCCCTGGCGTCTGATCCAGGACAGCTTTCACGGCCCGCACGACAGTATCAATGCCCGCCTCGTCGAACAGTGGATTGTACCGGGGCCCGGCCGTATGCATCGACGAGCCGGAGGGAACAGTCAGTCCGGTCGTGCTCTTCGCGCCTCCCAGATAAGCCAACTCGACAGGAAACAACTTCCCCTCCGCGATGACGACGGAGCAGTCACCCAGAAACACGGCCACCGGATCAGCGGCCAGGGTTGCCGACATGACGACGATTTTGAGATCGGGCCGGACGGTTTGCTGAATGCGGCGGACCATTCCCAGGGCCAGATCGACGTTGATTCCCCGTTCGTGAAACTCGTCGAACACGACGACGGCGATTCGTTCGAGAAACGGATCGTCCTGCAGGTTCCTGAGGAGCACGCCGTCGGTGACGATGCGCAGTCGCGTGTCGCGGCTGACTTTCTGATCGAAGCGCACCGAATAGCCGACTTCGCCTCCGACAGTGCCGCCGCGCTCGAAAGCAATCCGCCGCGCCGCGGCCCGCGCCGCGACGCGGCGCGGCTCGAGCATCACGATCGATCCCGTTCCCGCGAGCCCCGCATCGAGAATCGCCGGCGCGACGCGAGTCGTCTTTCCCGACCCCGTGGGCGCTTTGAGCACGACATTATTCTGTGACGAGAGCGCCGCGATCAACTGCGGCAGGACGTCGTCAATCGGCAAAGGAGCAAGAGGCAAGGGAGTGGAGAGAGACCGAAAGAGGAGAGATCAATAGAAGATGGAAAATAGCAGATAGCGCGAGTGGAGCAAAATGTTCCCTCGTCGGGCTTCGCCTCTTCGCGCCCGCCACCGAGTTCACCTCTGCACAACCACCTGCGCCGGATTAATCGCTTTGAACTTCCCCTTATGCGCTGTGATCTCGAATGCTTGGGGGACCGATTCGAGGCTGGGGAGCACGTGCGTAATCGTTTCCTTGAGATGCACGCGACCTGATGCAACCAGGTGCACGGTATGTTCGAGATGCGCTCGCGTGCTGATGTCGGGAAACATGTACCGCAGGCTCCGCTCGCGCAGCAGGTCGATGTCGATTTCCAGAGGCTGGCCGAACCACGACACGCCGATAATCTTGCCTCCCGAACGAACGGCGTCGACCGCCTGCATAACCGTTTGATGGCCGGCCAATCCTTGTTTCGGGCTGCCGCCGGCACATTCGAAAACGATGTCCGCCCCGTTCCCTCCCGTCAGGTCGCGAATCGCTTCGACCGGATTGCAGGTCGTCGCATTCAGAGCGTGGTCGGCCCCCAGCTTGCGAGACACGGCACACGCCTCGTCGCGAACGTCCACGGTAATCACCTGCCCGGCCCCGCTGAGACGCGCGATCTGCATGCATTCGATCCCCATGCTCCCCTGCCCCAGCACGACGATCGAGTTTCCCAGGCGAATGTCCGCCGTCTCGACCGCCGCCACGCTGTCGCTGAGAGATTGCAGACACGCCCCTTCGCTGTCCGAAATGCGATCGTCGAGTTGGACGAGCGCGATCGCCGGCAAAATGGCTCGTTCTGAAAAACATCCCGGAAGCTGGAAGCCAATAATGGGGCCTTTGCGACACAAATGGCTGCGCTCGGTCAGGCACAGGGAACATTCCTGGCATGGGAGCTTGGCACGGGCGGCGACGCGGTCTCCCACGGCGAAGCCCACCACGTCATTGGCGACCTCAATAATGCGAGCCGAGAACTCATGACCGAACAATTGCACCGGCGCTTCGGTTTCGAGGCGGCGTTTGATTTTTTCGTAGGCCAGGGTGCGGATGCCGAACGCCAATTGGGCCTCGGTGACGCTCGGCTGCACGTACAGCGGCTCGACGATCACGTGCCCCGGCCGGCAGACCGGCTCGGGCACATCATCGAGGCGCAAATCACCAAACCCGTAGAACCGCCAGGCACGCATCGTTCTCTCCGGCGTCAATACTCAGTCAAATCGTAAAATATCGACAAATCTATCGTCATGCTGAACAGACGCTCGGACATTGTATTCAGCCAAAGATAATTCCTCGCCTCTCTTCAAATGAACGACTTCGCCTGTCTTCACGTGAAGTAATGCGCTTTCGCTCACGACGTCAACTCCAAAACTTGAATTAGAGGATCCAAGGAACAAATTCAGACCACTGCAACCTATTTCCCTGTTTCCGAATTGCTGTGATTTCTGAATATGCCGAAGGGTTCCACATGTGAGACCATTTTCAACGGACCATGAAATGCGGAGAAATTTCGCATCCGTAACATCCGCCTGCTCGACAGTCACGACAATCTCATCGGACCTTCGTGCGGCCCAAGAGACGTAAACCGACATCAATATTGCCGCTATGGCGGCGCCGGCGACGATCTTGATGCGACGGATAATATAGATTCGAGGCGGCATGATTGAATGAATACGGCCTGGTAATTGAATCCGAAAACGTCTGACTAAAACGATAAATTTCAGAACAAGCGGTTGTAGCCGTTCAGCGCGGCGACGCGGTAGGCCTCGGCCATTGTGGGGTAATTGAACGTGATGTTGATGAAGTACATGAGCGTATTGTGCGGCGGCGGCTGCGAAAAGATCGCCTGGCCGATATGGATGATTTCGGAGGCGTTCGAACCGAAACAGTGGACCCCCAGGATTTCCAGCGTTTCGCGGTGAAACAGAATCTTCAACATGCCGGTAGTCTGACCGGTGATCTGGGCGCGCGCCAGGCTGCGGAACAGGGCATGGCCAACTTCATAAGGCACCTGGGCCTGGGTCAGCTCGCTTTCCGTTTTGCCGACCGAGCTGATTTCTGGCGACGTGTAGATCCCGGTCGGAATGTCCTGAATCATCATTCGGTCGCATGGTGATCCCAGCAGATGCGATGCGGCGAATCGACCCTGCACATAGGCAGCGCTGGCCAGCGACGGATACCCGATGACGTCGCCGACGGCATAAATGTGCGGCAGGCTGGTCTGGAGATTTTCATTGACGTTCAAATTGCCACGTTTGTCGGGAATCACGTTGATTTTGTCGAACCCCATGCCGTCGGTGTTGCCGGTGCGGCCGTTCGCCCACAAGAACGCGTCTGTCTTCAATTGCTTGCCTGACTTCAAATACAGGATCACGCCGTCGTCCTGCCCCTCGACTTTCTCGTATTCCTCACGATGGCGGATCAAGACGCCGCGCTCGCGCAAGTGATAGGCCAGCGCGTCGGTGATTTCGTCGTCGAGAAACTCGAGCAACTTTTCGCGCGTGTTGACGAGGTTGACTTTGACTTCCAAATTGCGAAACATCGACGCGTATTCGCAACCGATGATGCCGGCGCCGTAAATCGTAATGGAGCGCGGAGTGGTGGGGAGATCGAGGATCGTTTCGCTGTCGAAAATCCGCGGATGGTGAAAATCGACGTTGGCGGGACGATAGGGCCGAGCGCCGACGGCGAGGACGAAAAAATCGGCGCTCAGGCGATGCCGCGTCTCTTCTTCGTCGACGACGTCGATCGTGTGCTCGTCGACGAACCGGGCCTGCCCGTGAAACTTGGGGACCTGGTTCCGCTCGTAAAACGTCTGCCGCATGTCGACTTGTTTTTCGATGACCGATTTGGCGCTCTTGCGGAGCTGCGGAAAACTCAGATTGATCGAGACGCCCGCTTCGCGAAACAGCGGATTGTTGTTGGCTTCCGTCATGCGGAAGATGGCGAACCGCAGCGCTTTGCTGGGGATCGTCGCCGAATGTGTGCAGGATCCGCCGACTTTAAGGTGGCGCTCGACGACGGCGACCGATTTTCCGTGCTTGGCCGCCTGCATGGCGGCCCCTTCGCCCCCTGGGCCGGTGCCGATTACGATGACGTTGTAGTGTTGAGTTTCCATCGATGTTGCTGGCGGGAAGAATTATTGCGGCCTGGATTGTGGGGTCATTGACGACGGCAGCCCCAAGGGGGCGCAATTCGACAGCCCAGGGCATCAGCCCTGGGGAACCTTTTCATTGCATTCGACGTCCGTGTAGCACGTCATGTGATGCGGATATGTTCGATTTCGAATTTGATCATCCATTCGAGCCAGGTTTCCTGCTCTTCCGAAAGTTCGATCTCCGCTTTCGTGTCGCTGTCGAGCGGCGAAACGATTCTCACGACCCCTTCTTCGAGAAATCCCTGGGCATCGGTCAGCCGCACCCAATATTCGCGCGCGGGCAATTTGGGAACGCCCGCTTCACCAGGCATGGCCATGAAAAACGTGATCTCATGGACGAACCGTTCCGGCATCGGGAACGGTGCAATGTCAGGTCGATTGACGGCGTGAATCTGGACGGTCATGAACGGGTCACTTGTCGATATGGTAAAAATCCACGGTTCGTCATCACTCGCGAGCGCCTTCACAAAGCAACCTCACTGTACCCGCCGCACATTGCCTGAACAAGGAGACGAAACGGTTGGACTACGAATGGGTCGAATGACGCGAATAATGAATTCTCTTCGTTCGGGCCATTCAGCTGATTGGTGATCTGTCCCATCTTTAAGAAGAAGGAGGCAGGGGAATACGACTTTTGAGTTAGATTGTGACACCGATGCAGCGCGGTTAAAACGGGAACAAGAGCATTGTCACAATTCTGTGCACAGACCACAGGCTTCGGAGGATTTTGGATGTCGCTGGCTTTGGCTTTGGATCTGGGAACGACTTCGATCGCAGCGGTGGCGG
>DASYAR010000297.1:0-6525 GCA_036501235.1 Planctomycetaceae bacterium | reverse complement strand
AGACTTGCCGGGGCTCACGCATCTCGCTCTGCCAGGAACGCAGTTTACATCGTCGGGGCTGAAGCATCTGCAGACTCTCGCCGGTCTGCGTGAATTAGACCTCTCGCGAACGGGATTGACGGGAGACGATCTCGTCCACCTGGCAAATCTGCTGGGATTATGGGAACTCGCCTTCGACGGCACGAATGTCACAGGGCTATCGAGGTTGTCGGTTGTCCCAACTCTCGACACACTAAGCCTGCGCGGTACGCAGATCGACGACAAGAGCCTGCACGACCTGACGGCACTGCCGCGATTGTCGGAACTACACCTCGACGGCACTCCGATTACGGATGCGGGCCTACACGGATTGAAAGTCTTGACTCATCTTGAGCAATTGACGATTTCGAACACCCGCGTCACGGCTGCGGGAATTGCTGAACTCCAGAAGGCGCTTCCCGATTTGAAAATTGACGAAGCAGAATGACTGGGTTCACCGTCCAGCTTTGCAGCGGTCGACTGACCGGGCAGTTGCTACGGATCCGTTTCTTGGATTTTGGTCCCACGTTTCTGTCGACCCGCATACCGCAGGGATAAACCCCGCGGCTTACTGGGGCGAGTCACGACCGCGTGTGATTGCAGTCGCGACCTATCGTCGGTTACCTTCTACCGACCGTTCACAGAAGGAATTTTCATGAGCCACAGGGGTGTCGCGATCGCCGGGACCGGATTCATTGGGCCGGTTCACGTCGAGGCGCTGCGCCGTGCGGGGGAGGCCGTCGTCGGGATCATGGGTTCGACGCCGGATAAATCGCGGACTGCGGCCGATGCACTCGGAATCCCCGCGGCCTACAGCTCGTACGACGACCTGTTGCGCGACGCGCGCGTCCAGGCGGTCCATATCACGACTCCCAATCGATTGCATTTCGAAATGGCCGCGGCGGCGCTCCGTGCCGGGAAGCACGTTGTCTGTGAAAAACCGCTGGCGATGAATTCGCAGCAATCTCGCGTCCTGGTGAAAATCGCTGCCGAATCGAAGGTGGCCGCCGCGGTAGCCTACAACATTCGCTTTTATCCGCTGTGTCTGGAAGCGCGCGAGCGGATCGCACGGCAGCCGGGAGCAAGAGTGTTCCACGTCACCGGTTCCTACGTGCAGGACTGGCTGCTCAAGGAAACCGACTTCAATTGGCGCGTCATGGCGACGGAGGGGGGAGAGCTGCGGGCGCTGGCTGACATCGGGACTCATTGGCTCGACCTCGTGCAATTCATCACCGGTCTCAAAATTGTCTCGCTGTGCTCCGATCTGGCGACGGTCCATCCCACACGCTGCCGTCCGGGTGGAAGCGTGCAGACGTTCGGCGGGGCGAACCCCGGCGGCGCCGCGTTCGAAGACGTCGCCATCGACACGGAAGACGCGGGAGGCCTGCTGTTCGCATTCGAAAATGGAGCGCGGGGGACGTTGTGGGTGTCGCAGGTGACGGCCGGACGCAAGAATTGCCTGCGCTTCGAGATCGCCTGCGACGGCGAGTCTCTGGCCTGGAACAGCGAACGCCCCGATGCGTTGTGGATCGGCCACCGCGATCAGGCCAATGAATCACTGCTTCGCGATCCGGCACTCTTGAGCCCGGCAGCCCGCAGCGCTACCAGCTATCCGGGCGGACACAATGAAGGATTCTCGGACACGTTCAAGCAGTTGTTTCGTGCGTTCTATGGTTACGTTGACGTAGGAGATCTCGAGGCGCCACCGCCATTTCCCACGTTTGCCGATGGGCACCGCGAAATCGTCTTGTGCGAAGCGATTCTGCAAAGTCACCGCGACCGCCGCTGGGTGGATGTTCCCGGACAACAAGCATGAAAGGATGTTCCATGAAGCTGGGGTTTGTGAGTGCTATTCTGCCCGACCTGTCGTTGCGCGAGGTTGTCGCGTTCGCAGCGGAGGCCGGTTATTCGTGCGTGGAGGTGATGTGCTGGCCGGCCAGCAAGGCCGAACGCCGCTATGCCGGCGTGACGCATCTCGACATAACGAATTTCACCAAGGCGCAGGCCGAAGAGGCGCTGGAGATTTTTGCCGGCGCCGGCGTCGAGCTGAGCGGCCTGGGTTATTATCCCAATCCGCTCACTCCCGATCGTGATGAAGCGCAAAAATATATCAAGCACTTACAGAAGGTGATCAAGGCCGCGCCGCTCCTGGGCTGCCGGCAGGTCAACACGTTCATCGGCCGCGACTGGACGAAATCGGTGGACGACAACTGGCCACAGTTCCGTAAGGTCTGGAAACCGCTCATCGCGCTGGCCGCAGACCACGCCGTGCGTATCGGCATCGAAAACTGCCCGATGCTGTTTTCTCGGGACGAATGGCCGGGCGGCAAGAACCTGGCTACGACGCCCGCCATCTGGCGGCGGATGTTCGAGGAATTCCCCAGTCCGAATTTCGGACTCAATTTCGACCCGTCGCACTGCGTGTGGCAGCAGATGGACTACCTGAAGCCGCTGCGGGAATTCAAGGACCGCTTGTTTCACGTCCATGCCAAAGACGTGCGGATCGACCGCGAACGGCTCGACGATGTGGGCATTCTGGCGACGCCGCTGGAGTATCACGTCCCCAAGCTGCCGGGGCTGGGGGAAGTCGACTGGGGACGTTTTTTTTCAGTTCTGGGAGACGTCGGCTACACGGGCCCCGTGTGTGTCGAAGTCGAAGACCGCGCTTTCGAAGGCTCGCTGGAATCGCGCCAGGCGGCGCTGCATCAGAGCGCCACGTATTTACGAAACTTTGTGGCTGGTTAAATCTCCGCATCAACCAAAAAGAAAGAAAAAGAATTTTAACCGCGGATGACGCGGATCAGCGCGGATGTGCCAGTTGACCTCATTCGTATTTATCCGCGCGTATCGGCGTCATCCGCGGCTCTCCCTTTCTTTTTTGTCATGAGTAACCAGAAATCGTGCGTCGCAGAACCAGGAACCACCATGAGCTACACCTATCTGGATATTGCGAAAATGATCGATCATTCGCTGCTCAATCCGGCATTGACGGCGGATGAACTCGAGTCCGGCTGCCGGCTGGCACGGCGTTACGACGTGGCCAGCGTGTGCATCCTGCCGTACGCCCTGGCGCGCTGCACGGCACTGCTGCGGGGCAGCACCGTCCAGGCCAGCACGACGATCGGCTTTCCCCACGGGGGCCATACGACGGCCGTGAAAGTCGCCGAGGCGGAACGGGCACTCGCCGATGGCGGCCAGGAGCTCGACATGGTCGTCAATATCAGCCAGGTGCTGTCGGGAAATTGGAAATATGTGCGCGACGATATCGCCGCGGTGATCGGCACGGCTCATGCAAAAGCGGCCCGAGTGAAGGTCATTTTCGAGAATTGCTATTTGCGCGACGAGCACAAGATCCGGTTGTGCGAGATCTGCGGCGAGTTGCGGGCCGATTGGGTAAAGACGTCGACGGGATATGGTTCCGGCGGGGCGACGATCGACGACCTGAAATTGATGCGGCAACATTCGCCCGCGTTTGTACAGGTCAAGGCGGCAGGCGGCGTGCGTGACCTCGACAAGCTGATCGAGGTCCGGGCGCTGGGAGTCACGCGCTGCGGCGCCAGCCGGACGCAAGAGATGCTCGACGAGTGCCGCCGCCGATTGAACCTGCCCGCCATTGACGTCGATGCTGCTGGCGGCCAATCGGCGAAGACCGGATATTAGCGCGGCCTTCGCTCCGACCGAGCTTCGTTAGCCGATCCCCGCCGGCCGGTATTCGGCGAATCGGGACATCTCGTCCTGACTGCCGATGACGAGCGGCGTCCGTTCGTGGATGCTCGTCGGCTGCAAATCGAGGATTCGCGTGCTGCCGTTGTGCGCCATTCCGCCCGCCTGCTCGGCGATGAACGCCATCGGATTGGCTTCATAGAGTAGCCGCAGTTTGCCGCCGGGGTGGTCGGTCGTGGGGGGATACAGAAAAACTCCTCCTTTGAGCAACGTCCGGTGAAAATCAGCGACCAGTGAGCCGACGTAGCGCGAGGCGTATTTCTGCCGGCGCAGTTCATCGATGTACTTACCGTAATGCGACGGAAAGTCGTCCCGGTAGGCTTCGTTGATCGAATAGTACTTCCCCTTCGACGGCATCTTGATGTACTCGTGGCTGAGCACGTAGGCCCCGACCGCCGGATCGAGCGTGAACCCGTGTACGCCTCGACCAGTCGTATAGACCAGAATCGTCGACGAACCGTAGACGACGTAACCGGCGGCGACCTGTTTATGGCCGGGCTGCAACAATCCGTCGAGTGGATCGCCCCCTTCGGCCATCGAGGCTTCCGACCGCCGCAGGATGGAGAAGATCGTTCCGACCGAAACATTCACGTCAATGTTCGAAGATCCGTCGAGCGGATCGAACACGATCGCGTACTTGGCCCGGCCTGAAGTCCGCAGGGCGATCGGCTCGTCGTTTTCCTCGGAGGCCAGGACCCCCACCGAATCGCGCACTCCCAAACAGTGCAGGAGGGCATTGTTGGCGTACAAATCGAGCCGCTGCTGAACTTCTCCCTGCACGTTGACTTGTGCGTCAGACCCGAGAATGTCGGTGAGGCCTGCCCGGCGGACCTTGGCCTGAATCATTTTCGTCGCCAGCGTGATTCCCGACAGGAGCCAGGAAAACTCGCCTGACACGCCTGGAAAATTCTGCTGTTCCTGCAGAATGTACTGCTGCACGGTGATGATCGGCCGGTCCATGAAGCTGCTCCTGGAAATGTCGCGTGGGGTCGCCACTCAACATAGCCCGATCAGTCGGCAACAGCAACCAGCCGGTGCCGCGGCGCGCGGCTTCAGCGCAGAGCGGCAGACGGCGCGATCAGCGATTCGATGGCCTGCACCAGTTCGGCAAACTGGAACGGTTTCTGAAAATAGCGCCGCAGGGGAACGGCACTCGGATCGTCGATTGTCGCCATTTCGGCAACGTGAATCGTGCCGATGATGACCTGGGGAATGTTCTTCCAGTCGTCGCCGAAGGGAGGGGTCGAACCAGACAGCGACTCGGCGTCCAACACGACGACGCTAGGTCGGGGCGCGGCATTTCCGGCGGCCGACCCGCCCAGATTGCGAATTCGATTGACCGCGACGCCCCGCGGTTCGAGGACGGCCTGCAGCACCGCGGTGGTATCCGAGATCTCGTCCACGACGAGCACACACTCTTGCTTCGACACGTTGCCTTCCTTCCCTGTCCGGCAAGCCAGCCTCCCTGAAGGTCGGGGAGAATAGCGGGTCGGACGGGTTGTGTCAAAAGGAATTCGTGGCTCAATTCATCTGCCATTGACGCGACCTGCTGATTGGTCGATAACGCTCGTCCCCATTGCCGGAGGACCCCTATTTTGTCGACGAATTTGCTGGTGATTTCTGCCCCAAACCGTTTCGGGTGGTTGACGTCGGGGACGCCGCTCGAGCGGGCGACACGGTTTCTGGCCGTGCTGACCGGTTTCAGCATTCCCCTGTCGACGTCGTTTTCCGAAATCACCACGGGCCTGTTCATGGCCTGCTGGGTGTGTTCGGGAAATTGGCGTGCGAAATGGGCCGTCATTCGTGCGAATACCGTGGCGCTGTGGTCGCTGGCGCTGTTCGGAGTGCTGCTGGTGGGAGTGACGTGGTCGGTTGAAAGCTGGGCGTCCGCCGGGCGCTGCCTGCTCAAGTATCGCGAGTTCGTCTACGTGCCGATGTTTCTGGTCGTGTTTCGCGACGCCGCGCTCCGCCGGATTGCGGTGTCGGCCTTCATGCTCGCGGCGGTGATTCTGCTAGGGCTCTCGTATTACGAATGGCTGACCGGCGCCGACTTCGGAATCAGCTCGAATCCGCGCGATTACGTGATCGCCAAGGACCACATCATCCATAGTCTGATCATGGCGTTCGTCGTGTACCTGGCAGCTGGACGTGTCGCTGAGAATCTCGGTCGCGTCTCACCGGAAAGCCGCGGGGCTTGGGGTTGGGTCGCGCTGTACGCTGCGATCATCGCCGTCACGGTTTACAACGAATTATGCATGCTCACCGGGCGGACAGGGTACGTCGTGCTCGCGGCCCTGGTCTGCCTGTTCCTGGCCGAACGGATGGGCCGGCGCGGCCTGGTGATCGCCACCGTGCTCCTCGCGGTTTCGGCCTGGGCTGCGGTGAATTTCTCGATGTTGATTCGAGCACGCGTCGACCAGACGATCAGTCAATTGCAGAACCAGTTGGGCCCCGAGCGCAAGCACTCCCCCGACCCGCGGATGGAATTCTACGCCAATACGCTCGAAATGATCGCCCGCCACCCCTGGCTGGGAACGGGAACGGGGAGCTTCCGTCGGGAATACGCCCGGCACGTGGCCGACAAAGATGACGTCGCCACCAGCGATCCCCATAACGAGTATCTGCATCTGGCAAGTCAGGTCGGCATTCCCGGTGCCGTGCTGTTTATGTCGCTACTGGCGTTTCAATGGTTTGCCGCCGCAAGATTGCCCGCCACCGAACGCTCGATCGGACGCGGCGTCGTGGCGACGATCGCCCTCGGGTCGCTGTTCAATTCGCTGATCA
>DASYAR010000296.1:0-3295 GCA_036501235.1 Planctomycetaceae bacterium | reverse complement strand
CCCCAATGTTCGGCAAAACTCATAGAAAGTTAATCTTTGTGGCCGAAGCGCGGTTGAAACGACTCCCAACAGTGGATCGGTTGCAATCCGCCGGTCTAGATGGGATTAAAGCGACGCAGGAATTGTGCGCGAACTGCTCATGGGCCGTCGTTGTAATGTGCCTATTTGGGAAATTGGCCCGAAGGAAAAACTCGGATCGCCGGCGATGGAGGATCAATCGTCGGTTTCGTCGATTTAAGTTTCTCGGCTTCGTCAGGCGCGATCTTAACTAGTGTCCGTCGGGAAATGCGGCCGTTTTCTATTCTGCCGCATGCTTGATAATAGCGACTCTCAATGTTGTTGGAAAAACTGCTGTGATCAACGGACGGAGCCTTTACGGGCCGGTATCGTTGCCGGAAATCGTCTTTCGGCGCGCGGCTTCGCTCTTTCCAGGTCGATGCGGAGACTCTTTGGAACACGCCGCACTATCCCGACCGCGGCTTGCGTTTCGACTTGCCGGCCAGGCCGTCGGCATCGTCTTGAGCCACGAGGAGTTTCCCCAACACGTGCAGGTTGCGGCCCAAGATTCCCAACCCTACGTAACGTTCATAGCCACGCTTGCCCTTGTCCCGACAACGCACCTGACCATTGCCGGATTGCAAGGCGCCAATCGCCGACTCGATCCCCGGATGCCGTTGCCGCGCCTGGCGAAATTCCACCGTCGCTTGCTCCTGTTGTTCCCGCCCCGGAACCGACCCTTTCTTGGGAATACAAGGGTGGGTCACGATCTTCGCCAACTGCTTTTGGTTGTCCGGAGTATGGAAGCCCCGGTCGAATGAAGCGCTCGTGATTTTACCCCCCATCCGCTCTTGCAACTCGGTCATGGCCGGGGCCAGCAACTCCTGATCCAAGACGCCGTCGGCCACCACCCGATAGGAACAGATGAAGCCGGCGGCATCCTCGATCACCAGCACCTTGTGGCCGTACTGGATGGGGTCCGGTTGCTTGCCCCGCTTGATCAGTTCCGTGTGCGGTTCAAAGATGCTGAAGACCTTCTCGTCGTTGGCGATCGTTTCTCCCAACAGCACACGCCGCTTGGCCGTGCCGCAAACTTTTCTCGTCAACTGCAGGTAATGGAGCAATTTCTGCTTCGGCCCCTCGAGCCCCGCACCCAGCCAATCAATGACTTCGGTATCCATCGAGCAGGCCAAGGTCTCCAACAGTTTGCGGGCCCGCGTCAGGAGATCCTCGGCCAGATCCAGTAGTTCCTGATACCCCGGCTTGAGGCGGTCCGCACCCAACCCCTTGGCACGCGCGGCCCGACCGATTTTTCGGACCGTCTCCTTGATGGTTTTGAGGTGATGCTGATGCTGACGCCGCCCCGACTGCCCATGTCGTGCGGCCAACTCCGCCGCCAGTTTCACCACCTTGCGGAGGCCATCGCCGATCAAGCCCGACTCCGTGGGGTAGTGAACGTTCGTCTCGACCACGAACGTGTCGCCGCGGATGGCTTCGATGGCCTCCGGCGCCAAAACGTGTCCGGCGCCGACCACCAACTGATTGAGCTTCTCCAGCGTTTCCGGCCGGAGCAAACCGAGGTTGTCTCGAATCCGCCGCCAATCAAAATCCGCCTCCTCCCGCCAATCGCCCAGACCCATCATGAACCGCAAGGTGCGATGCTCTTCCGCCAGGTTCTGCAACTTGTCGTAATCGAGGTTGCAGCCCAACCGCACTGCCGCCAGCACGATGATCGTCCAGTAATCCAGACCGCGACGTCCCTGCTTGCGGCTGGTGCTGCCATTCACATCCCGACCGACCAGATCGAGCAACTGACCGCGTCGGTCGGCATCGCCGTAGAGGTGCTGTAAGGCACGCAAAATGGGAACAATTTCATCGCGGCACTGCAGATTCAGTTCCACGGCTTCGATCGGTGGACAATCCAGACGCAGTTGCACTTGATGGGCCACACGCATTGTCGGTTCCCTCCGAAGATTCCAGAGACTGGGGGAGGAGAACCGTAAATTCCTCATGGAAACTGCGATTCCCTTGCCCTCCATAGACGAGGGTGGAATTGACTTCGTTGCGCCATCTGCCGAAAAACAACTCGATTTCCAGGCGATTTCACAATTTCCGACGGACACTAACTAAGGAAGTTGGGTGACTGGCTTCCGGTGTCCTGTCCGCGACTTCCCCCTCGAATACACTTTCATCAATTGGGCCGACTTGCAATGAGGATCAACCGTATGTCGCGTGTCCGGGTCGAGAGCTTCTCAATTTCCGTCGATGGCTTCGGCGCGGGCACCGACCAGAGCCTGGAGAACCCGATCGGCGTGGGCGGCAAAGCCCTTCACGGGTGGGCATTCACCACCCGCACGTTTCGGAAGATGTTCGGCCAGGACGGCGGTGAGACCGGCGTGGACGACCAGTTCGCTGCCAGGGGCTTCGAGAACGTCGGGTCGTGGGTACTGGGAAGGAACATGTTCAGCCCGATCCGAGGTCCGTGGCTGGACGAATCGTGGAAGGGGTGGTGGGGCGACACCCCACCGTACCACTGCCCGGTCTTCGTGCTCACCCATCACCCGCGCAAGCCGCTGGAGATGGAGGGCGGGACGGTATTCCACTTCGTCACCGACGGGCTCGAGTCGGCGCTCACGAAAGCGAAAGATGCGGCACAAGGGAAGGACGTGCGGATTGGGGGCGGTGTTGCGACCATCCAACAGGGACTGCGGGCAGGGCTGATCGACGAGCTGCATCTCGCCGTTTCTCCGGTACTCCTTGGGCGGGGCGAACGGCTCTTCGACGGGGTTGACCTGGCGTCATTGGGGTACGAGTGTGCCGAACAGGTGGGCACGCCTAACGCGTCCCATGTGGTCATTCGCAAGAAGGCCTCTGCTCATCCGTGATGACGATAAATCGATCGAAAGGAGGTCTGCCGTGGATGGCCTTCCCGTATTCATCCCGGTTACTGACGCGGATGTGCGCCGGAAACTGGACGAGGCTCGTGGCGACGTCGTCAAACTCCGCGAAATGATCGAGGAGTTGCAGGGGCACGTCGAGAATCAGGGCATTCTTCTTCGGGCGTTGTTTCTGCTCGTGCAGGAGAAGCACGGGATTACCGAGGCTGAATTACTTGACCGCTTTCGGACGGCTCTCGGCGAGCGAGCCCCTCCCAAGATGTGCTTCTCGTGCGGCCGTTCCGTGAACCTGAAATTCCAGCGGTGCATGTACTGCGACAAGCCGCAGCCCGTGACCTCGGCGTTTGAACTGGTCTAGTGGGCATAGCTGCCTACCTCCGCGTCACGAACTCGTAGATCAT
>DASYAR010000295.1:0-5586 GCA_036501235.1 Planctomycetaceae bacterium | reverse complement strand
GGGCGGATCGATACGCTGCTCAACGTGGCGGGAGTCAACAAGCGCAAGAAAGCCGAGACGTTTTCACCAGAGGAATACGATTTCATCCTGAACATCAATCTGCGCGGGCTGTTTTTTCTGTCGCAGGCGGTCGGGAAGCAACTGATCGCACAGAAGAGCGGCACGATTATCAATATCGATTCGCTCAATACCGATTCGCCCCTCAAGGGAGTGCTGCCGTACGCCGTCAGCAAGGCGGGCGTCAGCATGATGACGCGCGGCATGGCCGCCGAATGGGGCGAGCACGGCGTACGCGTCAACGCCATCGCCCCCGGATTCATCCTCACCGATTTGACCAACAATCTCTGGTCGATCCCCACGATGCAGCAATGGGGACAGGCCAACACGCCGCTCCAGCGCCTCGGACACGTCGACGACCTGATCGGTACGGCGATTTACCTGGCATCCAACGCGTCAGCCTTCATGACAGGCCAGGTGCTCTATGTCGACGGCGGCATGTCAGCCGGTACGCTCTGGCCGATTGAACTTTAGCCCTTTCGCCCGGCAGACTGATGCATGACGTCCTGTCCACAATTCAGCAAAACCTCGCGAATGTTCGCCAGCGAATCGACGCGGCTTGCCGCCGGTCTCGACGGGAGCCTTCGGCAGTCACTCTCGTCGCCGTCACGAAATATGCGGAACGGGAATGGGTCCGGCAATGCGTGGCCCTCGGTGTCGCCGAATTGGGAGAAAACCGGCCCCAGCAACTGGTGCAGCGTGCCGGGGAAATCACGGAAAAAGTGCACTGGCACCTGATCGGTCACTTGCAGCGCAACAAGGTGCGGTCGATTTTGCCGCTCACGAGTCTCGTGCATTCGATCGACAGCGTCAGGCTCCTCGGGGCGATTGAACGCATTGCCGGGGAATTGGATCTAACGCCCCGCGTCTTGCTCGAAGTCAATCTGAGCGGCGAGACAGCCAAGCACGGATTCCAAGTCGACGAGCTGCGGGCCGCCTGGGAAGAGATCCAGCGAGTCGAACGAACGCAAGTCGAAGGTTTGATGACGATGGCCGCCTATTCGGACACCCCGGAAGACGCCCGCCCGATTTTCTCGCGCCTGCGCGAATTGCGCGACGAATTGCGATCCCGTTCCAACGCGCCGGCTGCGGCAAGATGTCAGCACCTGTCGATGGGGATGACCGGCGATTTCGAAGTCGCCATCGAAGAAGGCGCCACGCTCGTGCGCATCGGCAGTGCTCTGTGGGAGGGCTTGGCGGACAGCCCCCGTGTTGGTAATTGACCTAAAATAGGGGTCAGGGCCCCGCGGCGATCGAGGAAGACAAGGATCACATTAAGGGGGGGAGATGCGCGCGTCGCCCGAACTCGCGGTAGCAGCGGTCGCGGCGGCGGCTTCTTCGGCCGTGATCAGGCCGTCTCCGTCGGCGTCGAGCTTTTTGAAGGCTGCCAGAGGGCCCAGGAACTCGCGGAGCGACACGTCGCCGTCGCGGTTGCGGTCCATTTTGCGGAACCAGTCGGGGCCCGACGTCGGAGTCGTGACGATCGGCGCCGAAGTGTCTCCGCGGTTGCCCCCGCCCTGATTCCGAAAGAGAATCGGCTTGCCCAATCCCAGGTCGGCCTTGAAGCGCCCGGCCAGTTCGACCGACGTGATGGCATCATCCCCGTTGCGATCGAATGCGTGCAGACGCTCGTAGGCGTGGACGAGCTCGCGACGGCTGATCCGTCGATCGTTGTTCGCGTCGATGACCTCGAACACCGATTTGCCGTCGTGCGAGACCGACATCTCGACGCGGCTCTGCGATGAAGCCGATTCTTGATCGACATACGCCATCAGTTCGGCAATGACGATCATCGCGTCGCCATTGCGATCGACCGATTTGAAATCGGCGTTCGGAAGGCGTAATCCGCCGAATTCCGATTCGTCGAGATACGAATTCTTGTCGCGATCGGCCTTGGAGAACTCCAGCTTGTAGAAATTGCGGTTGTCCGAGACGCTGGCGCGGCTCGCGACGACCTGCATCTGCAGTCCGACACCGCTCACGGACAGAGCCAGTTTGTCGGTCGCTCGCGGCGCGCTTTTGGCCACCCCGGCGGCTTGCAGAGGATCTTCGATCACCACGAGCCGGGGGCGCCCCGGCATCTTTTGAAGCAACTGCGCTTCGATGACCAGGTGCGAGGCAGGATGCTTCAAGAATTGGGTCAACTCGGCCGCGTTCAATTCGCCGTCCGCATCACTATCGATGGCTGTGAATACTGATTCGGAAATATTCAAACCGTCGCGACTCAACCCGGGCTTGCCAGCCTTCGATTGGGCCGTGCCATACCTCTTCAGCAATTGGTCGGTCGCCTGGGCAATCGATTGGTCGTCGTCCAGGGCCAGAAACGGCTGGTCTGTCCCCAGGGCCGATGGCGCCAGCGGGGCTTGCGGAATCTGCGGATTCCGGAACGGCTGCAATTCGTCGATCGTAAACGTCTCATCCTCGTCAAAATCCAGCTTTCGCAAGGTCTTGGCGGCAATCGACAGTTCCTCACGAGACAGGCGTCCGTCTCGATTCACGTCGAGCAGCGAGAACAGGTCGACCCCTTGCGTCGCACGCTGCGGCTTGACCGACAATTCGAAAGGATTGCCAAACACGCGATCGATATACGCCGCCAGCTCTTCCACCGAGACTTTGTCGTCGACCGGGTCCCGATCCACCGCCTCCCAGCGCTCGGCAATGGCGACCGTGTCTCGCGTCGTGGGGGACTTGACCAGCGGTGGAACGCTCTTGGCCTCTTCGCGATCAAGCAGGTCGTCGCCATCTTTGTCGTAATTCTTGACAAGCTGGGCGGCGTAGGCGGTGCGCACCGATTTCAGCCCGTGCCCGTCCACTTGCACACGGACTTGCAGAAAAACGGGATGCACCGGCGCCAGGAGCACCAGGTTATGAATGTCGCGATCAGGTTGGACTGGCTCTTCGGCACGCGCACCGACAACCGGCCATGCCAAGATCAGACACCCCAGCATGGGCGACAACACAACCAGCCGCGAGGCGGCAATGTGCGGATTGCCCATAACACCGTCTTAGATCGCTGAACCACGTCGATTTGTTCATCCTACCTGCCCCTGAGTGGGATTTCCACATCGATATCTATGCCGGCCCGTTTGGGCGTGCATCCGCTTTGGAGACCAGTCCCGAAAAAAAACCGGGCCGGACACTTGAATTGTGTCCGGCCCGGTGCGGAGGTTGTCGGCAATTTACGATTCCGCCGGGGAATCAGTCGGCATAGAACTTGGTAACCTCTTCGACGACGACCGGTTCGGGCGACGCGGTGCTGGTCAGCTTGGCCCGCATCCGCAGGTTGCCTGCCTGTTTGCCGTTGACGCGGATCACATAGATGGCCTTGGCGCCGGCGCCCAGCTCGGGCAGCGGCTTGAAGTGCAGTTCACCCTTTTCGATAAAGTGCGCCGTCGGGCCTGCCGTGTCGATCAGTTCGACACCTGCGGGCAGATCGCAGATGATCTTCACGGATTGGGCCGCTTTCGTGCCGTCATTGCGGACGCGAATTTCATACGCAGTTTGCGATCCGACTTCGACCGGATCGTCGAGATCGACGACATCCATCGTCACCTTGGAAGAACCATCGACGCGGGTGCCGACCTTGGCACTGGCCGAGGTGCCGCTTTCGCCCGAAGCCTGGACGTGGTGCACGTATTCGCCAATCTGCTTGGCCTGCAGTTCGCAAGCCACCTGCACCGATTCACCCGCTTCGAGCCTGCCGACGAACCAGCTCACGCTGCCTGTCGTGCCGTCGAACTTGCCTCCCTTGTCGGCTTTCTTGAATTCGAAGCCTTCCGGGACCAGATGGACGATCCGCACATTGTCGGTTGCCGCGATACCTTCATTCGTCACGGTCGACACGTAGAGAGCCTGACGGCCCACGTACCGCAGTCCGGGACCGGCCAGGTCGATGCCCAGCTTCGGAGCGGCAATCCTGATGTTGGCTTGGGCGCTCTGCGATAGATTCGCCCCGCCGCGGGCTTCCACAATGAGCATTCCTTCACCGCCGGCGACGGCTGCCAGCGGCAACCGCAATTCGCGAGTTTCGCCGGGCCCGAGAGAGCCGATTCCCATTTCCACGACCTTGCCACGAGGATGTTCGAGGCCTTCAGGGACCTTGGCGTTGACGACCACGTCATGAGCGACGCCGGTACCGGGGTTCGATACCGTGATGACCTGCGTCAGCGTCTCGCCGACCATCGTGTCGTGCGGTCCGCTGATCGACAAGCCGAGCTGTGGCTCTTCGACGTGCACAACCGACGTGGCGACTCCCGTGAATCGAACTGTGGCATTGGTCGCCAACTCGCCACGGCGGCCGGGGACCATCGTGACCTCGATGGCCTTTTCCTGGCCCGGATCGAGGTGCTCGAAGATCCAGACCAGGTGATCTTTGCTGTCATTGGGGAACGGTTCGGCGTCAATCAGCCTCACCGATCGCGGGAAGAACGCCTCGACGACGATGTCTTTGGCCACCAGCTTGCCCGTATTCTTGACGAGCAGCCCGCACTTGCATTCCTGATTGACGTTCACTTCGTCGACCTTGGACCAGCGAAGGCTGATCATCGGCACATCGTCACCGGACGCGGCAGCGAACGTCACACCGGTACCTGTCGCCGCGGGAGCGGCGTCATCCGCAGCAACCTGCGAGACGGCGGGCTTCGACTTGGGTACGGCAACCGCATTCGCTTTGCGAGTCGGTTTGGCAAGCTGCGATGACTTGGCTTCGTAAGTGCCACGCGTCGGCTTGGCGGGAGCTTCCGCTATCTTCGCGGCGGGCTCCTTTTCCTTCAGGGCCTTGGAAGGCTTCGCGTAATTTGCCGGCGGCGGCATCGAAGCCGACGGATCGTCGTCGTCATCCGGCGGAGCCGCTGGAGCGACTTGTATGGAACGCCCCTTGGAAGGAGCCTGTTTCGTGGTATGCTGGACGGTTTGAACTTTGGTCTTGGTCGAACTGCCGCGGGTCCGCAATTCGGCCTGGCGAATGTCGCCGGTTTCGCGGTCCCCCTCGGCGAGCTGATTCTTTCCGACGGGAGGCAAGGGCACATCTTCTCGCGCCAGATCGCCGTCGCCCGATTCGATTGCGCTGTCGTCGTCGATCGCAGTCAGCTTGCTGGCTGCCGGCGCGGGATTCGCTGGTTTGGGGAGCCGACGTGCGCTGGCGTGTTGTACAGGCGGCTTGGCCTTACCGGTACGACTCGACGAGTCGGGGTCGGTGAACAGGTCACGATAGTTTTTCACTCCGCTGGCATCCGTGGATTGGCCAGTCGCCGCCGGACGACTTCGCACATACCGTTGCGGAACGGCAGGCAAATCGGCGGTGTCGTCCGCAGCCGTCGTCTCATCCGCGGTATTTGCCGCAGTCTCATCGGCATCGTCGTCGTCCTTGGCGGCGGGGGCCGCCGCGGGTTTGCCGTTGCGGGAGAAGTAAATGATCTTGCCGTTCTGCGCCGGGGGCGCTCCGGCCATGAGCGAACCTTGGTGATAGATCGCATTGATTGACCAAGCCAATCCGCCTGCAACGACGGGGGCGGAAAGAATCCACAAGGT